>JBHJJI010000170.1:0-5538 GCA_050042805.1 Leptolyngbyaceae cyanobacterium | reverse complement strand
GGTAATCGGCTGTGGCGTCAGCGGATGCAGCGCCATATCAACATAGCCTGAGAGATAAAACTCATCGGTAAAAATAAAGTCAGAGGTTGCCAGGGCTTGCTGCAGCTCTGGGGTTTGGGCAAAACGAGATCGCAGCTGCCCGGCATCTAACAGCGCCGTTGAGCCATCTTGGGCAACCGGTACCCAACCGCCCAAGGGGCTGAAATTTCCCGGTGTTTGCAAAAATCCCACCGAGAGGTGCAGCAGTGCCACCAGCACTAGCGCACCGATAAACCAACCAGTGCCCCAGAGCCAGCGACGCACAACGACGGCTCGCCAACGGGTGGCACTGTGAGCCAGCAGTAGCGTTAACCCCCAAAAGCCCGGTGCGGGCCAGGCCGGGAAAATCGCCTGTTTGCCTCCGAGCAGTGTAAAGCCCACCGCGATGGGCAAAGATAGCCAGAGAATCAGTGCCAGGCGATCGCGAGCCACCCATTCTCCCCCTGTGAGCGGCGGCTGTAGCCAGGTTTGAATATGCAGCAGCAGCGATCGCCCGGTGCTCCACCATAGAGGCAACCCGATCGCGGGAAACAGATAAACCATCCCCAGCAGCCAGGTGCCGATCGCGTCTAGTACTCGGTAGGGATTGGGCGTGCCGTCGCCCTCAAACCGCATGAACAGGTGAAATCGGAAGGAAAACCACTCATGCTGGCCGTTCCAGACCCAGAGAGGCATCAGGGTCAGTACAAAGAGGAGGGCGGCGATCGCCAGCCACGGTGAAGTCAAGGCTTTGCGGCTGCGCCGACTGGTCAGACAAAATCCCACTAGCCCCGCGCCCAAAACAAACCCGTGATATTTACTCAGGCAGGCCAGCCCCACGGTGAGACCCATCAGCGCAATCCGGTAGGTGGGCTGGTAGTTAGCGGTGCTCAGGCTTGAGGTGGAAGAAAAGCGATGGGGAATAAACTCCCACGCCGCCAGCAGTAACGTCAGCGTCCAGAACAAGATCAGACCGTTATCCGGTGAGGTCAGCACCCCAAAAGCGATCCACAAAATTGGCGAGAGGGAGCCAATGGCCAGCGCCAGCATCCCCGTTTTTTCGTCAAACAGGTGCCGCGCCGTGAGATAGAGCAGGCCCAGACTCACGGTATATAGCCCCAACGCCCCCACCCGCAACGTCAGAGGCACGATCAGGCCAGTTGTCCACCAGCCCAAGCCCGTCGTCAGCGCCACCATCAGCGGGTGGTCAAAATAGCTCCAGGCGAGATGACGACTATAGAGGTAGTAGTAAACCTCATCAAAACCGACGGGCAACAGTAGGGCGACAACGGTTCTTAAGAATAAACCGCCCCCCAACCACCCGCCAAAGGATGGAGAAATCTGAGGCACAAAGAGTTTCATACGCGCTCAGACAGAATCGTCAGAGGTCGCTACCGTAGGATCAATGGGTAGATGGCGGGTATTTTTGGGCGATCGCCGATAGAATTATCGTCTCAGTGCCCTTAATCATGCCATGCCGCACCAGCAGCCAGTTGGCTATTAGGGCAGTCTTCATTAGAGATAACAGCAACCCATGAAGGGCAGTGCAGAAATTATATGTGTGGGCAGCGAACTCCTGCTGGGCGACATCGTTAACACGAATGCTCAGTTTCTCGCTCAGGAGCTGGCCCAGCTCGGTATTCCCCACTATTACCAAACCGTGGTGGGCGACAATCCACTGCGAATTCAGCGGGCGGTGGCGATCGCCTGCGAGCGATCGCGACTCCTGTTATTCACCGGCGGGCTCGGCCCCACCCCCGATGACCTCACCCACGAAACCCTGGCTGATTTCTTTGACGCCCCGTTAGCAGAACGCCCGGAAGTCATCGCTGACATTCAGCAAAAATATGAGCGACGCGGTCGCACCATGGTGGCCAGCAATCGTAAGCAGGCTTTGCTTCCTCAGGGAGCCGCTGTCTTACCTAACCCAGCCGGTAGTGCCCCCGGCATCATTTGGGAACCGCGCCCCGGTTTGGTGCTGATGACCTTTCCGGGGGTGCCCAAAGAAATGAACGTCATGTGGCAAACGCCCGCCGTGCCCTACCTGAAAAGCGAAGGCTGGGCCGCCAACCCCATCTACAGCCGCACACTTAAGTTCTGGGGGATCGGCGAATCTGATCTAGCCGAGCAGGTCAACCCTTTATTTGATCTGGAAAATCCAACAGTCGCTCCCTACGCCAGTCAAGGCACGGTCAAGTTACGAATTTCTGCTCGCGCCGCGTCCGAAGCGGAGGCGATCGCCCTCATTGAGCCCGTGGCCGACGAGATTCTCAAAATTGCCCCCGAGCCCTATTACGGCAGCAACGATGACACCCTCGCCTCGGTCGTCGGCGATCGCCTCCGTCAAACCGGTCAAACCCTAGCCGTGGCCGAATCTTGCACTGGCGGTGGGCTAGGCCACATGTTGACGGCAGTGGCCGGCAGCTCGGCCTACTTTATGGGAGGCATCATCTCCTACGACAACGCCGTCAAAATTGGGGTATTGGGCGTATCGCCCTCCGTGCTAGAAACGCTGGGGGCGGTCAGTGCCCTCGTTGCCGAGCAGATGGCAGCCGGTGTGAGGGCGCGCTTGGGGACAGATTGGGGCGTCGGCATTACCGGCGTTGCTGGGCCAGGGGGCGGCACTGCCGAAAAGCCTGTGGGCCTTGTCTATATCGGTATTGCGGGGCCTGACGGTCAGGTAATCAGTCAGGCCTACCGGTTTGGCAACCTGCGGGGGCGTGACTGGATTCGGCACCTCAGCTGCTGTTCTGCATTAGATTTGCTGCGGCGATCCCTGAAGAAAAACTAATATTTTCTTAACCTTGTTGATTCGGGGAGATTGGTTATGATGGTGAAGAGATGTTTCTGCAGCCCTGCGTGTTTAAAGGGTTGAGTTTACCTTAGACTAGGGTAATCTAAGCGCAAAGCGTGCATCTTAACGTTGAAATGGAGAACGCCTTCATGGATATCGAAAAGGTTTTGGACAAGTTAAGAGAGTGGTTAAATCGCTTAGCCGATGCTCTTTTCGGTCCTCAGGCTCAACCTGAAGCTGAACCGATTCCCATTCCCGTTGATGACCGTCGCACTCGCTAAGACGTGTCTTCCAAATCGCTTAAAGTCTTAGTGCTTCATGGCCCTAACTTGAATTTGCTGGGAAAGCGTGAGCCAGGCATCTACGGGCAACAGACGCTGCAGCACATCGAGTCTCTGCTAGAAGCTGAGGCGAGTTGTCTCGGGGTCAAGTTATCATCTCAACAATCTAACCACGAGGGTGTCTTGATTGATCAGATTCAAGGCACCCTTGGTGTTTTTGACGGCTTACTCATCAATCCAGCCGCCTATACCCACACCAGCGTCGCCATCCGTGACGCGATCGCCGCTGTCGCTATCCCCACCGTAGAAGTTCACCTCAGCAACATTCACAAACGCGAAGCTTTCCGCCATCATTCCTACATTGCCCCCGTTGCGATCGGGCAGATCTCTGGCTTTGGAGTCGAGAGCTATCGGTTGGGCTTGCAGGCACTCGTGACGCACTTGCGATCTCGATGAGCAGCAATCAGCTGGGCAAAATCTAGATTGGAGAGCTGCTAACTCTATCTTTAGCAGATCACAGCAATTCTTTGATTTGCCGGATGGCCGCTGCAGCATCAGGCATGAAGTCCGGGATAGTAGGTAAGTACATTAATGTAATTAAACGTAGCTCTGAGCCTCTGAAAGCCTTACGATGCCGTTACCGGGATGCCCATTAATTCTGTCCACCTACTTAACAGATATCCCCAAGCCCCTCGATTCAGGTTCGTTTGAACTCCAATGGTTTATGTCATCGCATGACGGCTCTCAAATACAAGCCAGCATGTAAAAGTCATCTTTTATGCGAGTACTTTCTGAACTTTTCTTGTTACCTTGCTCGATAAACGATGACTTCTCTGGAATAGATTAGGAGAAGTCAGTTTCTGTGGCATTTCCTCCGGCTGCTTCAGAAAACGATAATGCAAAAACACATCTCTGTAAGCAATATCCACATCTTCACCTTTGCATAAATAGGTGAAACCATCAGACGAATAGTTCATGTAGTGAATTCGGTGGATAGGTTTAAGACCTTCTGAGTTATACAAGACATTGTTTACGTTAGTAAACGAATCAGAATCAGCGCAATTACCCGTTCTATCCCTCCCCTGTGTGCTCAACGTGAAATTAAAAAGAGGGTGCCTCAGCTTGAATGTCAGGTAGTTAAAAAGGTGAGCATCATCCCACCAAGCTGTTAACCACTCTACCTCTCTAGAATGAATCAGTGATTTCTTTAGACTTTCAAGATCTGCCTTAGGGAAAAGTCCTTGTCTAGAACCAAAAAAATCTGAGCAGTGAAGACGAGGCCGAAGTTCGCTCTCTGTGCACAGATCTAGAGATTCTAGTAAAGGAATATTAAGTGGGGCCTCAAGACGAGGTTTTGCATGAATCCAGTCGTCAAACACGAAAAAGTTAGTCTGCAACTTTTCAAACACATCATTTAGTGGTTTCATCACTAAGCTATCAGCATCGCAGAAAATAAACCTATTAAAGGGCCCGTCAAAGGCACACATTTTTCTCTGCAAATGACCAGAAGACCACCATGTTCGAGACCACTTGGAGTCTTTTGATTTGGGATGTGCACTCCAAACATCGTGAGCAAACTTCTCCCAACGATCGATCGACTCTTGATTGTCAAAAAGGGTAACGTTATCTTTCCTGATATTTATTTCTTGTTTAACCTTTGTGAGTCTGTCGTCATAAGGAATTATACATATAGGAATTTTTAGATTGAAATTTTCTTCTATACTGTTCAAAAGAGCTACTAATTGATCGTAAACTTTATCATTCGCCAGAATGTAAATACCGTAGTCTTTCATAGTTTTCTGCCATTAATTTACAGCGAGCGAAAAAACCTGTCGATACTACTCCAATAGCCAAATATTGGAACAATATTGTAATAATTTCCAGAATAGCTAAGTGTCTCAGGCTCAAGCCAGTTAGGCTTATTGGTTTTAATTAGGTTGTTATGACATAGAAATAGAAGTCCTTTTTCAGAAGAAAATTATTAAACCTTCTAGTCTCAACAATAATTGTCTTAACTCAAAAATAAAATTTCCTAGAAAGACTTGAAAACCATAATCAAGGCAGCAAAACGACAATTCGACTAATGCTTGCTCAGAAAAGATTAATCTACTGAATTACCAGAAGTTTTCAGTACAAAACGACATGATGCTCGAGCCCGAAGTCATTTCATTAGGCAAAGCTACTACTTTTGTACTGCGAGAATCCTAGTCTCAATGTTTATCTCATCCTGAAGCAGTGCTGTGAAGTCAAGTTGAGAATTACTGTATGAGTACCCTGAATGGCAAACTAGGTAGATGCACGCAGTATAAGTAGCTTGGGGCAAAAAGTTCGAGGTATATTTCGGAGAGTAAAGCTTCGATTTAGACCGACAGCGAGGGCAACTGATGGGAATGCGATTGCGTGTGTTCCTCACCGCTGAGGAAGACCGAACCTTGCGAGAGTTAC
>JBHJJI010000169.1:0-17889 GCA_050042805.1 Leptolyngbyaceae cyanobacterium | reverse complement strand
TCTCGGCCAGGTATATTTTGAGACTGGGACTATCCTCAAGTATGCGAGCAATTTGCAGCCGAAAATTGCGAATCTCGACCTTCCATCCTCGGTAGGATAATTCACGTTCCACTTCCCAGTATTTGAGCTTGATTAAATGCTTGCAGAGCCGCATCAAATAGCTCGCCAAAACGCGTTTTTCCCGCTTTCCCAAACTTTCAAATTCCTCAATGAGATTCTCAAGGTCAAGGTGGTCGAAATCGCGCGATCGCAGCTGTGTCAGCGTCTCACTCAACCAGCGCTGATAATCAGTGTCATACAGAGAGGTTGTCGCTGCGGGTGTCTCTGATTTCATCGGGTTATCTCAGAGGAACAATCGGTCAAACCGTAATCAGATTATAGTCCTGGATTTGGAAGCACTTTAGCTGCTGACAAACCACAATGGGCGAGACATAATTTCCCCCGCTGTTGAAACTATCGTCAGTTGACCTACCTCTCTGATTGACTGACACAAGTTCTAACATAGGTTGGTGTTGAGCAGAGCGAAACCCAACACCAGCAAGACTTTAGATGGGTTAGCGTTAGCGTAACTCATCATACGGCAGAATGAGGGTTTCAAGAGTTTTGCCAGTCAACCAGCCTAAATCTTATCTAACCTGAGTTCGGGTTTTAGGATAATTGTGTTTTTATCCACCGGTTGAGCATCGAATCCCCGCTTGGGAGGAGTGCCACATATCAACCACGCTGAGTGGCGATCAATCCACCCCTCGGTTCCTCCTGGGAGGGGAAATATTCGCCGGTTTAGAAAATGGCGTTGACGTTCTCTAGCCAGCGAGCCACATCTTTGGCGTGATAGGTAAGGATGAGATCCGCGCCCGATCGCTTAAAGCTGGTCATGGTTTCGAGCACGACTTTCTGCTCATCGATCCAGCCGTTGAGGGCAGCGGCTTTCACCATCGAGTATTCGCCCGAGACGTTGTAGGCCGCCACCGGCAGATTCGTCGCATCTTTGACCTGACGAATGATGTCCATATAGGCCAAGGCAGGCTTCACCATCAGCATGTCCGCCCCTTCGGCGATATCGAGGGCAATTTCCTTCAGGGCTTCCTGACTGTTGGACGGATCCATCTGGTAGGTGCGGCGATCGCCAAACTGGGGCGCTGAATCAGCCGCGTCGCGGAAGGGCCCGTAGTAGGCCGAGGCGTACTTTGCCGCGTAGGAAAGGATGGGAATATCTTGAAAATCAGCTGCGTCGAGTCCTTCGCGAATGGCCCGCACAAACCCATCCATCATGCCCGAAGGCGCAATAATATCTGCCCCGGCTTTCGCCTGAGACACCGCTGTTTTCTTCAGCAGTTCCAGCGTTGGATCGTTCAGCACGCGACCCGTCAGGTCACCCGTCTCTAAATAGCCGCAGTGACCGTGGTCAGTGTATTCGCACAGACAGGTGTCGACCACCACAATCAGGTCAGGCACAGCCTCTTTGACCGCTGTCGTCGCCTTTTGCACAAAGCCGCAGTCGTGCCAGGCGCCCGTCGCGTCAGTATCTTTCGTATCGGGAATGCCAAACAAAATAATCGAGGGAATGCCCAAGTCATAGACTTCCTTGGCCTCTTCCACAATCTTGTCGACCGACAGCTGATAGACCCCCGGCATCGATTTCACTTCTGCCGCGATGCCCTCGCCCGGTACAGCAAAGAGGGGATAGATCAGATCATTGGTCGAAACAACGGTTTCTCGCACCATCCGGCGAAGTTGAGGATGGCTGCGCAGACGACGAGGACGATGAGTCGGAAACATAGAGCGACAAATGCACTGGGCAAGCAACTAGGGTGGCTCAATCGCTGCAAGGGCAACTCATCCAACCTGGGTGGGCAGGGGCCTGAGCGCGATCGCAGCTGCAGAATGTAACAAGTCTACGTCCTAAATGACGCAGACTTAACAGGCATTACATTCTGTAAAGCACGGTCGGGCGTGACTGCCTGCAGCCGGGGCAGACGTGGGGAACAGTTCTCAATGTCACCGGTCACTCGGTATCAAACAGCGGCGGACGATGGTGATATTGCGGGTTCGCTCGCTCTAACTGGGCCGCTAGGGCCAAGACCGTATCGTCAGCGCCGGGCCGCCCGACCAACTGCACGCCCACGGGCAGCCCCGATGCGGTAAACCCTGTCGGCAGGGCGATCGCCGGTTGACCGCTGGCATTAAAGGGGGGACAGGGGGCAATCCAATTAATAATGTTGGCTAAAATTTGTTCGCAGCGCAGCGACTGCCATTCGCCAATGCGAATGGCGGCGTGGAGATACACCGGTAGCAGCACGATGTCGTAGTCCTGAAACTGCTGCACAATCTGGCGAGAGGCCACCTGCAGCTGAGTCATGGCCCGCAGATACTGACCACTGCGAATGCGCCAGGCGCGCAGTAGCAGCCAACGATTCATCTTTTCTAAAACAAAGAAGGGTATGTTGGCTTCGGCCACAATGCACTGCCAGGCCACGGTGAACGGCTCAATCAGGTCGCTCAAATCGGGCGGCGGCACCGGCTCGACGCAGTGACCAAGGGCTTCGAGCCGATGGGCCGAGTCGAGCACCGGCTGTATACAGTCTGCTGTGGCATCGCCGATGGGCTCAACCGCCGTCAACATGCCGATTTTGAGCGGTTTGGGATCGGTCTGCGTCACTGCGAGAAAGGAGGTTTCAGGCGGCGGTAACCAGTAGGGATCGCCCGTCACATAGCCCGACATTACATCTAACAGAGCGGCGGTGTCGGCAACCGTGCGCCCCAACGGCCCATTGCTGGCCAGCCCTTCTAACCGTTCGCCCACGGGGGCAAAACTGACGCGACCCCGTGAGGGTTTGAGGCCCACTAGCCCACAACAAAAGGCGGGGCCACGCAGTGACCCACCGCCGTCAGACCCTTGGGAAATTGCACATAAGCCCCCGGCCAGTGCCGCCGCGCCACCACCGCTAGAGCCCCCCGGCGTATGGCCCAAATGCCAGGGATTGCGGGCAGGCAAAAAGCCCGGCGGCTCCGTATAGGGAAACGACCCGAGTTGAGAGGTGGCGGTTTTGCCCAAAATCACAAACCCGGCGTCTCGTAGACCCGGCAGCATCCCGTCATCGCGTGTGGCGATGCGGTTGCGAGCCGCCGCGATGCCGTAGGAGCAAGGCACTCCCGCAATTGGATTCAGATCTTTGACTGAGAGCGGTACCCCAAAAAAGGACGGCAGTTCATCTGTTGGGGTAGTGGTCAGCTGTTCCGTTTTATCCCGAGCATCGGCGATCGCGGCCTCGGCCATGACCGTAAAATAGCTGCCCAAGGTGGGGTTAAAACGTCCGATCCGGTCTAGATACAGCTCGGTCAGCTCTAGGGGAGAGATCGTTTTGTTGCGAATCAGTTGAGCCTGTTCGAGGGCTGGGGTAAACGCGAGATCCGTCCTGTTCATGCATCAACCTAATAGCGTTGTTGTGACATCAGATGCCGATAAGCTATCTGCCTCCCCTGATCAGGGCGACCTGATACATATAAGTCATCTGATCAACATCAGCAAGTGCAGCCATGGGGCGCGGCGCTGCGGTCAGTTGCAGTCAGGGCAATCCACCAAAGTTAAGGAAGTCTCACTGCACGGCGACTTTGCTCAAAGATATCTTGCAAACCGGTTTGGGATATCGCTCCATCGTAGGCGGCGATCGCGGGGAACTGCACACTGAACCCACCATTACTAAGTAGTGGCGGCCCAGCAGATAGGGCGATCGCGATTGTCACCAACTCGACCGCAACTGGATACAGGCGCAATAGTCAGGCTCTAACTGGGCATGCTAAGTCCTGAAAGAGGCTTGTCGCAAGGCTTCGGAGAAGCTTTGTCAATTGACGAGACGGCCTCCATATTTGTCTCAGGTTTATCGCAACTGAATGTCCACTGCCATGATCCCAAAATCGCCTCAATCAGCTGCGAATCACACGATCGCCATGCCAGCCCAGAGCTGGCTTGATCGGCTAAAGGTTGCTCAAAAAGTCAGCTTAGGGTACGCCGTTGCCCTCGGTGTCTCCGTGATCGGCACGGCCACGGGCGTGTTTGTCGGCAACCAACTCCAGTCCCAAGCTCAGGCCCAAAGGGAACATGCCCAAACTAAGATGGCCCTGCTTACTGGCTTGCAAGCGGCAGTGTTACAGTCGCGCACCCATCAGCAGCAGTTAATCCCCCTCAGCGCCTTTCCTGCCGATTTTCAGGACGAATACAGCCATATTCTTGAGCATGCTGACACCATTGAAGAATACTGGGCAGATATTGATACCTTCCTGGTAGAAACAGAACAAGCGCAATGGAGTGATGATCTCGATGTCGAAGTGGCTGACTTTGTACAAGCCTACGATGGAGTCGCCACGACCTATTTACAAGAGCTGATGGATTTGGTCCAGACCATCGCTCCCGCCAGCCTGAATACCCCCGCCGGGATTGAAGCCTCCCAGCAGCGGCTCCTCGCCTTTACCAACAGTGAGTTAGCCATTACCTTTGATGGCATCTCTGACGAGCTTTCGGGTCTGATTGCAGCGAGCCGTGAAGACTATATCGCAGCCCAAACAGCAGCATATGCGGCCAATCACCTGCGCAACCAAATCATTGTAATCAGTACGGCGGCTTCGTTGGTAGCGGCGATCCTGTTGGCGTTGACGATCAGCCGCGCCATCAACCGCCCGCTCAAATCGGTAGCAGGGATAGCTCAGCAGGTCATCCGCGACGAAAACTTTGATTTGCGGGTCAGGATCTCTAGTGAGGATGAAGTCGGCACCGTTGCCGCCGCGCTGAATCAGTTGATTGCCTGGGTAGGTCAGTACACCCAAGATCTAAAAGCATCGCGTTCGAAATTGCAGTCTCGGACGGATGAACTGACGACGACATTAGCTGATTTAAAGAAAGCGCAGTTACAGCTGATCCAAACTGAAAAGATGTCGAGTTTGGGACAACTCGTTGCCGGAGTCGCCCACGAAATCAACAACCCAGTGAATTTTATTCACGGCAATATCACCCATGTTCAAAGCTATACCCAGGATTTACTCGGGTTGGTGAATCACTATCAGCAGCAGTACCCTGCCCCCCCGGCGGCAATCAGCGATGAAATAGAAAAAATCGAGTTGAACTTTATGCGCGAAGACCTGCCCAAATTGCTGGGGTCGATGGAGTTGGGCACCGATCGCATTCGTGAAATCGTGCTCTCCCTGCGTAACTTTTCCCGGATAGATGAAGCCGCGTTTAAGGCGGTCAACGTTCATGAGTGACTGGACAGCACCCTGATGATTTTGGGCAGTCGGCTCAAAGCAAGTCCTGATCGACCTGAAATTCAGGTCGTCAAAAATTATGAAACTCTCCCCTTGGTTGAATGCTACCCTGAGCAGCTCAATCAAGTGTTTATGAACATATTGGCTAATGCCATTGATGCTTTGGAAGATATCTACCAAAAGCAACAGATTGCGGAAAACCTTGAACGGCAACCTCTGCAAATCACTATCAGCACCTCAATCCTAGATACCCAGCGGGTTGAGATTGCGATCGCAGACAACGGCCCCGGTATGCCTGAGGCCATGCTGCAGCAGATTTTTAATCCGTTCTTTACGACTAAGCCGGTGGGCAAAGGTACGGGCATGGGCATGTCCATCAGCTATCAGATTGTCACCGAACGTCATGGCGGGCAGTTACTGTGCAATACCGCTCCTGGCGCTGGGACGACTTTTACAATTCAAATTCCCAGTCGGCAAACGTCGCTTCCCGAAGCAGCAGCAAATGGGTCTCGCGCTGAGATGTTGCGCTAGGCATGCCTGCGAGGACATATGAACAGGCATATACGGTTTCGCCTAGAGCCTTTCAGCGGCGTCCAGTTTGGTAAAGCTCATTCTTTGCACGTTATCGACCTGTTTTTAAACCGCTAGCCGCTGCCAAACACAATGGACTCGCGTAGCCGTTGGTCAGCTGCCTCGCTCGCACAACAAGCATCCTCACTCGGTTGAAGAAAGACCTTCCGAATCCTGGAACCGCCGCCGTCGCTTTGGCTTGCGCGGCAATCTGATGGCGGTTCTCCATAACCTGGAATATGCTCAGGCCGCTTGATTAAGACATTTCGATTTAATCTGCAAGAGGCCTAATGTTAACGGCGCGGCTCTCGCTGGTGATGGTGCTGTGAAGACGGTTGAGGATTTGGGCAAAGGCTGGTGTAATGCCATGCCCTGTCCAACCCAGCAACTGGCTCCGATCTCATCCGTTCCGTCACTGGAGTCGCTTGAGAATTCGCTGAGGTAGCTCGGTCACCATGGTTGATTTATAGATAAAGTCATCCGCCCCCACGTTGAATGCTTGCTGCAGGGTTTGAGCATCCTCATGAACTGTCAAAAGTAAAATTGGCAAATGTCGCCATTGCGCATCCGTGCGTAAAGCCTGGCACAGTTCTAAACCATTAGCTCCAGGCATTTCTACATCTAGTACCAGCAGATCAGGCTGCACTTGCTCTAAGCTGTCCCAAAGCTGAGCCGGCTCGGCTAACGTCGTTAGCTGCATCTCCCAGGCAGTTAAGAGGGTGCGGAGCAACTCTAAAACCTGGAGATCGTCATCAACGACCAGAATCTTGAACGCTTCACCGTCTGCCCGTAACGTTTGTTGGACGGCCGCCATGACCTGCTGGGGCGAGGTCGAGGTGGGCAGCAATCGTTCAACCTCTTGGCGCACGAGCTGGAGCCGCTGTTGAAAGTCATGACTGTCAGTCATAATCAGTACGGGAATTTGATCTGAGCATTGAGCAATCGCCGCTAGCAGCTCCATTGCGGCCTCAAAATCGACTTCCGTCAGCCAGAGCAATACGACCGTGGGCGGTTGGGCCTGCAGCATGGCATGGGCCTGGTTAAGGGTAGCCGCCACCATACTGCGGATGCCGATCGCAGCGGCGGCGGCCACCAGCGGCTGACTGAAGGATTTACTGGTGCCAACGACTAACAACAGGTGAGAAGGCTGGGCGATCGCGGCCTCAGCCGCTGTTGCCTGGGGTGGTTCAGCCAAACTCTGGCGTAAGCTTTGAACGAGTTGGGCGACCTGAGACGTCTGTTGGTCATCCAGGGGCGCTGCCAGCTCTAGCAACCGCTCCAGCTTTTGGGCCAGCCGTGACCCTTCGGCAAAACCGTAACAGCCTAACGAGCCAGCGAGTTTATGGGCTTGCGATCGCCCTCGCTGCTGCAAATCATGGGTGAGTTGCCCGCCATTTGCCGCCGTCGCCGTTGTTTCCAATATCCTCAACCGCTCCTGCATTGTTGCCTGATGGGTTTCCCAGGCTTTCGCGACGGTTGCCTTCATGGCCGCTGTCGTTGGCTGCCGCACGGCTGAAATCACCGCTGAGTGTTCTAAAGTTTCTGACGGTGCCAAAGCATGGAGTCGATACCCTAATCCATAAACTGTTTCGATGAAATTTTTAGGCGCTCCCCCTGCTTTGAGTTTTTGACGCAGCCCCTTAATGTGAGTTCTCACGGCATCGCCACTGGGGGGATCCTCAAATGACCAAATATCTTCAATAATGGCGTCCAAGCTAAACACTTGCGTCGGATGGCGCAGAAACAGCTCCAGCAGCGCATATTCTTTGGGCGTGGTGTGTAGCTGGTGGTCGTCATAGAACACTTCAAACGTACTGGGATTTAAGCTCAGATCACCCCACGTCAGGATGGAAGTTGCGCCTGGACTGTCACGCCGCAACAGAGCCCGAATCCGGGCGCACAACTCCTCAAAATCAAACGGCTTTACCACATAGTCATCGGCTCCAGCATCCAGCGCAATGACTTTATCGGCACTGTCATCTTTGGCCGTGAGCATCAAAATTGGGCAGGTTACCCCTTGCTGCCGAAACTGTCGACAGAGAGTAATGCCCTCGGTATCGGGCAGCAGCCAATCCAACACAATCAGATCGTAAAGAAAGAGCGCTTGAAACTCTTGGGCGATTTCACCATTCACCGCGATGTCTACCGCATAGCGTTGTCTAATCAGACTCTCCGCCAGTGTTTCCATCAAGGCTTCGTCATCATCCACCAGCAAGATTCGCATCGCTTATTTGCGGCATGAGGGAGCATCTGTTAGGACTTACGCAAGCGCCCCCTGTATCCCCCAGATCTGGGGGATGTTGAATCCGATTTCCCTCAGATTTGGGGGGTAGGGGGCCAAAATCGGATTCAACTGCGTGAGTCCTATTTATCAGAATAGCTTGAGCAATTAGAGAATAAAGCGGCCTCATCCCCCATCTGCCTCATCTTGTCTCTTCTCAGCCACTGCACCAAGCCTCATATTCTCTGTCTTTAAAGGCTTCTGGATAATCGTCCATGTAGCTTTCAAAGATCGTTTTTTCAATCGGCTCATCCCTTTGATGAGCCAACTCAGCTTCTAGGGCATCCACCGTTGCCCAAGCATCCTGACATTCTGGAGAACCGGGTCCCTTCTGATAACAAATCTGGCGGGCAGTTTCTTCCAAGTGTTGCAGTCGCTCTGTGAGTCTCAAAGTTTGAGGCCGTTCGATGAAATCGCCCTGCTGCAGAATGTCGGTCATCGACACAATCCCCAGCAGGCTTTGTTGAACCACCGGCTCACTGTGGATGCCCGCATTGGCTAATAACCGCGCGGCGTACTCGATACCCAAATCAGGATTGAGCACAATGCAGGGTTTGTTCATAATTTCATAGACCCGGCGACGGCGGGTTTCTTGGCCAAAGGCAATGACTTTGCCGACGATATCGGTGACCGTGACAATGCCATAGGCATCTTCCTCATGGTTGCGATCGACAATCAAAGCCTGAATGTTATGGCGTCGCAGCTGTTTGACGGCTTCCGCAACGGTCGCAGAATTGCGAATGGTGACCACATCTGGGGTCATGATGTCAGCAACTTTCATGGGGTCTCTCCTGAGCTTTTTAAAGTAGGGCCTGAATGCGATCGCGATAAGCTGCCCCATCGAGCCCTTGTCCGATGGATGCGGTGGCGGGATCTAACTGCTCGTTGAGGGCCTGGATACGCGCTTCTGGATGGGGATGGGTACTGAGGAAATCTGGGGTGGTCTGGGGGTGATCCAACAACTTTTGGAGAAAGTCAACCGCAGCGATGGGAGCGTAATCGGCTTGAGTCAATAGGTCGAGTCCGGCTGCATCAGCCTCTAGCTCATGGGCACGGCTATTCGGGCGATGCAGAGCGAGGTCAACGCCGAGGGCGATCGCGTCATTTTGATCTAAGCCCCCAGCGGTTAAAAGTCCCTCGGCGATCGCGGCCTGTTGCATCTGCTGAATGGCATGGCGGCGATCGACATGCCCAATTTCATGGGCGATCACGCTGGCTAATTGAGCTTCGTTATCGGCAGCTCGCAACAGACCGGTGTGTACATACACAAACCCACCCAGCGTCGCAAAGGCATTGATTTGATCATCTTCGACGACTTGAAAGGTGTAGGCAATTTGGGTGCGATCGCTGCCCAACACTAACCGCTGGCCAATGTCATTCACATACTGAGTAATACCAGCATGGTTATACAGGCGCACCTCTTGCAGAATCTGTTGATTAACTTGCTGACCTAATTCAACCTCCTGCTGATCAGAAAGGTTAGAGATTTGAACAATCCGAATGCCCTGAAAAATCAAGTCGAGGATATCGACATCGGCTTGAGCGGGGAGCCCTCCTAAAATGCTGCTCAGGCCAAAGCCAATGACCCCAACGCCAGCCAGCCAGCGATGAAGATCAACCGCTCGGTGCTTAATCGTTCGTGCCGTCCTCATACTTTGAGGATAGAGTCCCTGGTTGAGGAAATTATGAGCAAATCTAGGAATATCGCTGCCATCACAGCGAGTACGGGGCAGTGACGGCGGGTTTGAGCAAACAATCAGCTCCTAATGGCTGACGACTTGGCCATCCTCATAACTTTCTCAAGTCTATTTTTGTAAGCTCAAATTATTGCAAAGAGCCAAAAACGTTTCTGGAAAAATCCGTTTCACCGTTTCAGGAGAACCCAGATGCAACAGCAACAACTCACCGCTTATCTGAACTTAATTCAAGAATTACTCACCTGCCCCCAGGGAGAAGAATGGATTCGTCTCAAGCACCATGAAGACTTGGTCGATGTTCAGTTTTTGCAAGTGATGGAACAGGTTGCGACTCAGTTGGCCCAGCAGGGGAATCAAGAGTCAGCCATCTTTCTCCATCATTGGGCCACCCAGCTGCACCACATTCTGCTGCAGGAGGTTTCTCCCCCGTCACCTGACGAGGATAGATCGGAAGCCTACCTCGACTTGATCCAAAAGCTACTGACCAGTCCTGATGGCAGGGAGGACGACATTCTTCAGGCCCATCAAGCTTTGATTGGCCCCGGTCTGGTTCACAAGATGCACGAAGTGGCGCGGCAGTTCATTCTGCAAGGGGACGTCAAAACGACTCAATTTTTAGAAGGGCTAGCCTATCAACTCAAGCAGCAATGGTTGCAGGCCCACGCCTTTGAAGCCGCAAATTTACAAAAGGCGTCTGTTCATCACCCTCCAACATCCCCTGCGATCGCTGCCCATTCATTCCTCTCCAGTGCTGCCGCTACCGGTGATGCTCAACCAGACCGGCCTATGCCGATGCCATCTGCCGTCGATCAATCGCCCTCAACGCCTCCCCCGATTGAGGCGTCTGATCTCAGCGATCCCTGGAACCCCTCTACGGAAGCACCGATGGCTGCAACCGCTTCACCCGCCCCATCGAATGTTGCCACGACCCCGCCTCAGCCGGATGGCAATCAGGCGATCGCGACGGGACTCAATGCGATCGCGGCAGCACTGCAGCAGTTAACCCAAACGTTGTCTGGCCCGCAATCGCCTCACCCCTTGTGGTATTTGGAAATGCTAGAACAAGCCTGCACCAGCGACTGGCAGCTCACCACGGAAGAAGTGGAGCAATTAATTGGGGTGAAACCGCACTGCCACAAAGAGGAAACGGTTTATGAGCGGGGTAATTGGTGTTTTACCAAGGTCGGTAAACTGGGCGGACAAACGGCCTGGCAGGTTAGTAAATTATCTTAAGTGGCCGTGGAACTCTATTCAGAGCAAGCTATCAAGCTATTGAACGGCTTGGGCTTCAGCGGCAGTACGTATTTTGGCATTAATGTCAGAGTATGGAGTCTGTCCGCTGAAAGCCCTGGTTAGATCAGGGAGAAAAAAGTTTTAGACCGAATTCAGTGACCTCTTTATGACTATTAGGGGGATTGCAAAAAGCACTATAAAGACCGCATTTAAAGTGGCGTTTTGCCAAAACCCAGAGAGCAGTGAAAACGTTGTGTCAGGAATGAACCAAGCAAGGACTGAGCCCGTAACTGTTTCCCAGCCAATACTTGGATTCTCTCGAAACGTTCCAAATAGAACAAGTAGCAACGCCGCTCCCCATCCAACCATTACAGCGCCAAGAACTGCATGAACGAGCCTGATGTAAGAAACTGCAGGCTCTCCAAACTCACTTATTCGTGCAGCCGACGAATAAATCATCAGACTAAACCCCTTTAGTGTGAAATCAGGAAGGAGCACGAGTATCAGACCAAATATCAGTACGCCTAGTGAAACTAGGACAAGCCAACGCCACCAAAACTCAATCTGTGAAACAGTCTCTTTCATAATGAATTCCGTTTACCTCTTATTAGACCGATTCTGTCGATCTATCTACCATCGGGCAAGTTTACGACCCATGACTGCGGTGCAATGCCAAGTACACCGCCTGGCGTAGTGCCAACTCCCGGGGGTCTCCAGAGAGGGTTGTCCCCATCTGACTGGTGACGTAAGCGTAACCAATGCCTGCCTTTGGATCAGCAAAGCCTAGGGAACCACCAGACCCCGGTGAGCCAAAAGATTCCTCGCTGCCGAACGGCCATGAGCGGCTGGATTTCATAAAACCCAGTGCGTACTTCCATTCGAGTTTCATGCACTCGTCGTAAAAGCCGCGTGTTGCCGGGATAGCTGCGGCCAACACTGCTTGCAAGGTCTCTGGCCGCAGTTGGAGTTCCTTACCTCCAGTCGCGAAAACACTGTAGGTGTGGGCGATCGCGCGGGCTGTGCCCACGCCCAGACCCGAAGGTACCTCCAGATTGCGGGCATAGATACGCGCTTCATCGAGCGCCACAGCAAAACCGGGATTCACAATCAGCGCACGGTAAAGATTTGAGCGACGGCTAAACATGGCGATCAAGAGCGAAATCGGAAATCCGCGCGGCAGGGCAAACCGACTGGGTTCGGCCAGAGTTGCCAACCGCGAGTTGGGGATAGCCTCAGGCAACCGGAGATAGAAGTCAAGGCCAAGCGGGGCAGCAATTTCTTCCTGAAAGAACTGCCCCAGGCTGCGATGCTGAGGATCAACTCGGCGCAGCAACTCGCCTTCATAGAAACCCAAGGTGAGCGCATGATAGCCCTGCCGGGTACCGGGCTCCCAGGCCGGTTTCTGGCGAGCCAGTACCTCTGCCAGGCGATCGAGGTCGGCAACCACACGCTTATCGACCGGTTCATCGAAGGCAAACAACCCCGCTTGGTGAGCCAAGAGTTGGCGGACGGTGATGCTTTCTTTTCCCTGTTGTGCAAACTCGGGCCAATAGGTGCAGACCCGCTCGTCATAGTCGAGCCAGCCCCGAGAATGGGCGAGCGCCAATGTCATCGCCGCCAGGCCCTTGGTGGCTGAGTAAACCAGCCCCATGGTGTCTGCTTCCCAGGGGTCTCCTGTTCCCTTATTGCGCACGCCGCCCCACAGGTCAACCACCTTTTCGCCTTGGTGATATGCGCAGCAGGCACCGCCTAGCTCATGCCGTCGAGAGAAGTTCTCCGCAAAAGCCTCGTGCACGGGCTCAAAGCCGGGGCTCACATGCCCCTGAATATCGATCGATGGGGATAGTCCTATGGTCGCAGCCCCTCAAAGATTGAAGCTCAATATCCTTGTTGTTAGATTCAGGGAACCAACTTACTGTGCAGACTATTTCGGCAACGAACTTGATAGTAGGTGGCGATGATCAGCACCTCGCTAGCTGTTTGCTCAGCTATCCAGCCCCGCTAGACGAATTGGGAAAAGGCTGGAACGCATTTTCGTTGATGCGCCGCGTATTGCCTTGGTACAGTGCGTAAATCCTAATGGTTCTCGCTGTCGTCTGAATGTTCTCGTCAGAGAGGAAGTTTTCGCATGTTATTTAGCATGTTATTTAGCATTGGATTGACATGCAGGAACTTTGATGGACGTTTCGACGATCGCGTCAATCAACCCCTCAATTTCCTGCAATGCTTGGGTGACCCCCTGTTCGGCTAATGCTGAGAGCGCATTGCCAACCGTAAAGTCGCTGGCCGGCACCTCAACCCACCAGGCTTGTGGGCAACGCCCATAGACTGAAGAGGTGAGGGCCAACAGTGAGGCAGGATCGCAAGAATGTCCCAAAGCCGGAACCACCGACCCAGCCGGTTCAGAGCCACAGGCGGTTAAGGGCTTGACTCTGACATCCGGATTGGCTAACTTGCAAGCGTCCACAAAGATGACGCAGTCTGCTGCTGCCAGTTTGCTTGAGAGCTCTGGGGTGAGTTGGGGCACAGCATAGGCCTCAACCTTGGGCATACTGCGTGCCTGCAGATGAGAGACAACTGTTTGGCCAATGGCATCATCGCCTCGTTGAGGATTGCCGTATCCGATGACGACAACCATCGGGCGAGCGACAGAGACATTCTGATTAACCACTGCTGTCATGGGTCTTACCTCCACTTTGATTCGAAGATGATTTGGGTTTTGACGAGCATGATCTTTAGGGGTTACTACGTTAAAAAATCGAGATTGCGATCGCGGATGTAGCCCACCATCATGGGGCTAATGGTGGTCAGCGTCGTGACGAATAACACAATGAGCATTTGTCCCATCGTGAGTCGAGCAAACAGTTGAGATAAAGATGCTGACTGCCCCAAGGTGAATTGCTGAAGGGCGACGTAGGTGGTGTTGCAAGTTAACGACGTCCAAAAATCAAAAGCGATCGCAAATAGCCAAATCAACTTTAATAAGGCAACCTCAGCTCGCTTCACCCGTCTATGACCCCAAATAGATTTCGTCGAGAAATTCAAGGCCCCAACGGTTAAGCTGCCGACTAAACTCAGCCCTAGAGCGATAAAGCTGGCGCTACCCAAAATAATCAAACTGCCCAGAAATGTGGTCAGCACATCCCAAACCATGCTGAGCCGAAAGGCGCTAATCAGCACTAATCGCCGGACGCTGGTATCAACCGATTGAGACTGTGGATGCTGTCTCATCGGTTGATGTCCTGGCTTTCTATCTGAGCGGTATTGATCGGTAAGTGCATTTTCTTGATTGCTCTAAACTGTCGAACGAGGAGACCTCGGGGGCAAACTCTAAAAATTCAGAAACTCAAGATCTCCCTCACTTCACTCTGTCTGCTTTCTCTACAGGCTCACACCTGTGACGATCAGCAGCAGTACGAGCACAAGGAAAAAGAGATAATTCCCCCAAGGTTGCTCAGGTGCTTTTGCGATCAAGAGTCCCTGCCGAGATCTAGAACCCGACCCGGCATTGAGAGCGTCGAGGGACTGTAGACGTTCCAGTTCCTTGAGGTCTTGGGTCGTTTGATCAATTTGGTGGGCCAGTTGCTGTGACTGCTCTTTCAAAGTCTGCAGTCGCTTTTTTTCATAGAGATATTCGAGATAGGGATAGCTAACTTTCATCTGCTCTACACCTCCCAAGTCAGGCTTTTTGGAGATTGACAGACCTTGCCGTTCTCCCACTTCCACCCTAAATCGAAAAAATGAGGAACTTACGAGGATCGGGCCGCTCACAAGTTCCTCAAGTTCGTTTGATTCAATCAGGGTTAGCGTTCAGGCTCACTCAGACGGATCGAGTGAGAGGCAAAATATGCGAACAGATTACCTGGTGGTCGGCAGCGGCCTATCGGCACTGGTGTTTGGAGCTCTGATGGCGAAGGCCGGGCGATCGGTACAGGTGCTGGAAGCCCATGAATATCCCGGTGGGTTTGGCCACACCTTTACGGTGGCCCAGCAATATCACTTCAATGCTCAACTGCATTACGTTTGGGATTGTGGTGAGGGCCATACGGTGAACCAGGTCTTGAAAAAGTTGGGTTTGGCTGACACCATCACTTTCGAGCGCTACGACCCCAATGGCTTTGACCATATGCGGATGCCATGGTACGCCCTGGATATTCCTGCCGATTCAGAGCAGTTGATTCAGCGTCTGGCTACCCTTTTGCCCGATCGCGCCCCCCAAATCACCCGATTCATCCACGAAGTTCAAAACGTCAGCCAGGGTCTCAAGTGTCTCTCCCCACCTTTGCGTCCGGGACTGATCCGCAAAAATTTGCCCGCTGCCCTAACGGCGCTCAGATATTACCGCTCTACGCTTCAGGATGTTTTTGACCAATTTTCGCTGCCGCTAGCGGCTCAGACTTTGCTAGCGCTGCAGTGGCCAGATTTTTTGCTGCCGCCCAATCAGCTTTCTTTTTATGCCTGGGTGATTTTATTCACCGGGTACCAAGCGGGGGCATTTTATCCCACCCAGCATTTTGAACACGTGATTAATGCTCTGGTTGATGTGATTGAGGCCCAAGGGGGCGAAGTGTTGACGGAGACGGAAGTAACCGAATTTTTGATGGATGGCAAAACGGTGACGGGGGTGAAGGCGATTAACCTCAGCACCCATGAGACCCGTGAATTCTTCGGTGAGAACGTCATTTGCAATATTGATCCGAAGCGAGCCGCCAAAATGATTGGCCTAGAGAAATTTTCACCGGCAGTGCAACGGCAATTGGATTACGACTATTCAGCCTCTAACTTTGTGGCCTATTGCGTGGTCAAAGATTTAGACCTGCGGAACTACGGCTTCGGCCCCTGGAATACGTTCCACAGTGAAGACACTGACCTCAATCGGGCTTTTGCGCGGATGTATGAGCACCATGATTTTTCTCAACCTAGCTTTGCCATCACCACCCCCACATTGTTGACCCCAGCCAGCCGCGACTGTCCAGAAGATTGTCAGATTATCGAATTCCTCACCGTGGCGAATTACGACTATTTCAACGAACTGCATCATCGCGATCGCACCGCCTATCGCCGTAAAAAAGAGGAAATTCTGGAGTCCATGTTGGATGTCGTTGAACAGCACTACGTGCCCAATATTCGCGAGCATCTGGTCTTCAAAATCACCGGCAGCCCCACGACGAACGAGCGCTTTTGCAGGTGTCCCCAAGGCAATTCCTACGGTTCCAGCCTCACCCCGAAAAACATGGGGCTCGGTCGACTCACTGCCAAGACCTCCCTTAAGCACTTTTACTTCTGCAATGCCTCCTCCGGCTATCCAGGGTTTGCCCCCACATTTTGGACCGGGGCGCGGCTGTATCAGCAGCTATCCGGTGAGTCATTGGCAACGACATGAGGCCAGGGAGAGATGAGATTAGAGGGTCGAGGGTCTGAGGAGCGAATGGTTCCTCGCCTTGCCTGCCAAACTCCGAACTCCGTAGGGCTCTGCCCTTCCTGACAGGTACTCCGAACTCCGAATTCCAAATTCCGCCTTTCTTACCTCTCAATTCCCCATCCACACCCCTCCAGGAGGCCCAGCTATGAAAATCGCAATCATCGGCGGCGGCGCGAGCGGCATGATTTCGGCTTATTTGCTCGATCGCCAAGGCCATAGCGTCACGGTGTATGAACGGCAATCTGTATTAGGGGGCCACATCCGGACGTTGAACAAAAATATTTCCGGCGACACCAGCTGTCCTGAACTCTTAGAAGCGGGCGTCTTGGAGTTTCCGATCGCATTCACTAATTTTCTGAGCCTGATGCAAGATTTAGAGATGCTCCTAGAACCGGTAGAAGTGGGTTCTGGCATCTTCTTTCAAGATGGTCGGCATTTCATGTCTCCTGGCATGATTGGGCACAACTTTCAGGGATTTAAGAAATGGCGTGAGGTGCTGCATACGGATGCGCTCTATGCGCGATCGCTGGGCCTGTGGCTCAAAACCCATCTGGCAAGTTTTGAGAGCCTTTGCGGTCAGCCCTTGTCGGCCTATCTCACCCCTGAATCCGCGCCGAAAATCTGGGTGAAGCTGCTGACGATGTACAGCTATTCCATGCCCTATGAAACGATCAATGACTTTCCCGCAGAGCTGGCGATTCCCGCCTTGCGCCGCTACGTGTTTAGCCATTGGGTACGCATTCAGGGGGGCGTCTATTCCTATATCGAGAAAATTCTAGAGCGATTTTCCGGTGAGGTGTTTTTGAATACCACTCTTGCTGGGGTGCATCGATCGCCCGCGGGGGTGCAAATTAAAGGGCGGTGTGAGGGCGATGATTGCTTCAATCACGCCTTTGATAAGGTGGTTTTTGCCACGCCACCGGATCAGGTGTTGCCCTTACTGGCCGACCCGCAACCGGATGAAGTGCGCCGTTTTCGCAACTGGCAGCCATACGCAGCAACTACGACGATGCATTGCGATCGCACCCTCTATGAGCCCTATGGTATTCAGCGGGGCGCTGAGTTTGACTTCTTTCAAACCGATACGGGCTGGGGCTACAACGCCTGCCTGAATCAACTGTGTGGCGTCTCATCGAATCAGGCTTATAGCCTCGCGTTTAACCTGCAAGACCGCATCGCCCCCGAAAAAATCATTCATGTGCAGCAGCACCAGACGCCGTTTTACACGGTGGCAGCGTTGCGGTATCGACCGGAAGTGATTGCCACCAATGGCGAAAATCATACGTATTATGTCGGGGCTTACTTGGGGGATGGCTTGCATGAAGGGGCGGTGACATCGGCGATGAGTGTGGCTCAAGCGATCGGCCTAGCGAATGCCGAACGCTCGGTCACTAACGCTGACCTGGCGATGCTAGGAGTTCCGCATTAGC
>JBHJJI010000168.1:0-9854 GCA_050042805.1 Leptolyngbyaceae cyanobacterium | reverse complement strand
GAGCCGCTGATCGACATGATGTCCGAGTTCATGAAGGAGAACGTCATACAAATAAAACCGTCTCAGACTTAGCCGATCAAACTCTAAATACCAACCCGACTCGTCTTGTATCCATTTAGCTCCCATGCGCTCGTATTCTTGAATAGTGGTTGGCTTTGGATGTTTGCCCCAATGATCCTTCAGCATCCGTTTAGGAAATGCATAGAGATAAATTATTCCAGATTCATAGCACCCATATCTGAAACACTTTTTGGAAGCTTTGAGCTGTTTCGATGTACCCCCAAGCAGATACACGCTACATAAATTGCTCAAAAAAGCTGGAGGAACCAGATCAAGGACTTCTTTGACATCCTTGATCTGGACTGGGTAAACAAACCCAGGATGTAAGCTTCGAACATAGACAGAGATTGACGTTGAGTCTATTTCAATACTCAATCTGGGCTTTAGATCCTCGGACAGTGACGAAATTTCTAGATCAAAGGGATTATAACGAGACCAGTTTGTGTATTTAGATCCAGAGTAATTGTTAGACCGCTCTCCGCCACCACGCTAAATTCCTGACATTTTTATCGAGCAAAATGAATATAAAGGTCTTGCAAAACTTAGCCGTCGTTCTGGATTTCACAAGGTCTCAGGATTGAGTCCTTCGGTTTGGCCAGCTTTATACTCAGCCATTACTTCAGCTAAATAACTTTGAGCACTCGCAAATGCAGCATCCCATTTTGTTTCATCCTTAAACTCATTCATAATCAAGGCTGCGATCGCGTTTGCTGCTCATCAGATAACTTTCAAACTTCTGTAATCGCCTGCTGTAGAAGTTTAGTCATAATTGCCAACTAGCAAATTGCTGGTGCCGTGCGTTGTAGGAGGATCATACTTAAAACTGTTGACCTGCTGACTCATACTTTAAGCAATTACAGACAGTCATGCTCGGTTTACTTTGCCTTCAACAGCCATGGCCGTAGAGCACAAGAGACTGTGCTAAAGCGATCGCACTTTCCCCATTAACTTCTCTAGAATAGAGAACAGCTTATTTAACTGTGGACTCTACCGTGACGGCTACCCCCCTACGCACGATCGCTGACCCTGCTGATGTCTTGCAGGCCGCGATCTCTGACTTCAATCTCCCCGCCGACTGGGTCGGCATTCGTGCCACCCGCGAAGCAAGCGTCTACCGATCGCAGCGCGACGGTAAGCCAGAGGGCAACCGGCGATCGCTCGCCCAGGGGGCCATGGTGGAAGTCTTGGTAGACGGGCAAATTGGCTATGCCGCCACCACCAACTTCACCGTAGAAGGCTTACGTCAGGCAGCTCAACAAGCCTTTCAGCAGGCCAAAGCCGCCGCGCCGTGGAAAATTCACGCCTTTCAGCCCGATGTGCGGCCCTCGGTCATGGGTGTTTATCAATCGCCCGTCGAAAAGCCCCTCAAAACTTTGACCACCGGGCACGCCCACGAATTGCTGTCGCGCATTTGTCAGGGCCTCAAAGTTTCCGACCAGATCGTGCAGGCCAGTGCCAGCATCACCGCTAAGGAAGTGGATACCTGGCTAGCGAGCAGCAGCGGCACCCAGGTACATCAGCACTTCTCTCTGTTTACCCCGAGCTTTGGCGCAACCGCTCAGGATGGGGCGATCGTACAAACGCGCAGCAACAACGGTCGCGGCCATTGCTATCAGGCTGGGTGGGAGTTTTTTGACGTCGGTGACGAGCTGTGGGCTTCGGTGCAGCGCATTGGCGAACAGGCGGTCGAGCTGCTAACCGCTGCCGAGTGTCCAGACATGACCACGACTTTGGTGCTGGCTCCTGACCAGATGATGCTGCAAATTCACGAAAGCATCGGCCATCCTCTGGAACTCGATCGCATCTTAGGCGATGAGCGCAACTATGCCGGTGGCAGCTTTGTGAAACCGGCAGATTTTGGCACCTTGCAATACGGCTCTGAAAAGCTCAACGTCACCTTTGATCCCACGGTAGAGCAGGAGTTTGCCAGCTATGCCTTTGATGACACGGGCGTCGTGGCGGAGCGGCAATACCTGATTCGCGAGGGTTTGTTGCAGCGGGGTTTAGGCAGCGCCGAAAGTCAGGCACGATTGGGCGTACCGGGGGTGGCCTGTGCCCGCGCCACCTCGTGGGATCGGCCCCCCATCGATCGCATGGCCAATATTAATGTGGAACCGGGCGATCGCAGCTTTGGACAAATCATTGGCTCCATTGAAGACGGCGTTTATATGGAGGCCAACCGGTCTTGGTCGATTGATGACCAGCGCTTTAAGTTTCAGTTTGGCTGTGAATATGGCCGCCGCATTCGGGACGGCAAGCTGGCCGAAACGGTGCGCAATCCCAACTATCGGGCCACAACACCGCAGTTTTGGGGCAGCTTGGCTCAGGTGGGCGATCGCGATACCTGGCAGATGTTTGGCACCCCCTTATGTGGCAAAGGCGAACCGAATCAGATTATCCGAGTCGGTCATGGCGCACCCGTTTGTGCGTTCGACCAAATCGAAGTGTTTGGGGGGGCCGCCTGATGCAACAGTGGGAAACGACCTTTAATCAACTCATCGACGCGCTCTTACCGCAGTTGCAGGCCAACGAAGCGCTGACCGTCGAGCTGGTGGCAGAAGAGAGCCAGTTCACCCGCTTTAATCAGGCCAAGGTGCGTCAAACGGGCAATATCGAAAACGGTGCCCTGACGCTGACCCTGATGGGCAACGAGCGATCGGCCACCGAAACCGTCACCTTTACCGGCAACAAGACAGTGGATTGGCCGCTGCTGCTCACGGCTTTAGAAACCCTACGGGCTGAGCTACCGCAGTTGCCCGCCGATCCTTATCTGGTACTGCCGAAAGGTGATGCCCATAGCCGCGAGGTCTATGACAGTCAGCTACTCACCCCCGATCGCGTGGCCCCCACGCTAATGCCACCCCTGCAGGGGTTAGATGCGGCGGGCCTATATGCCGGGGGCCGTGCCGTGCGGGCCTATGCCGATTCTGCCGGACAGCGGCACTGGTTTGAGACCTCAACTTTCACAGTGGATTACTCTCTCTTTACCGCTGCCGGACGGGCGGTCAAGGGCACCTATGCCGGACGTGAGTGGGAAGATGCCGCCTATGCGGACACCCTCGCCACATCGAAAACGCTGCTCGACCAGATGGCACAGCCTCCTAAAACCGTCGAGCGGGGCCAATATCGCACATATTTTGCCCCAGCGGCGGTGGCCGAGCTCATGACGATGCTGTCTTGGGGCGGCATCGGTGAAGCTTCCATCCGCCGAGGCGGCAGTGCGTTGGGGGCGCTGCAGCGGCAGGAAAAACCCCTCTCACCTCACCTCCACCTGACCGAAGACTTCACCCTGGGTCAGGTGCCTCGGTTTAACCAGTACGGCGAGTTAGCGCCGCTGACCATGCCTTTGATTACCGCTGGGGAGCTGGTAAATACGCTGGTGAGCGCCCGAACCGCTAAAGAATATGGCATTCCTTCAACCTATGCCGAAGGCGGCGAGTACCTGCGATCGCCCGCCCTCGCCCCCGGCACCCTGGCCGACGCCGAGATCCTCACGGCCCTTGACACGGGACTTTACGTGTCAAATCTGCACTACCTGAACTGGAGCGATCGCCCCAAGGGACGCATCACCGGCATGACCCGCTATGCCTGCTTTTGGGTCGAAAAGGGCCAGATCATCGCGCCCATTGAAAATTTGCGCTTTGATGAAAGCCTCTATAACTTTTGGGGCACCCATCTGATGGCATTGACTAAATCAGTTCAATTCATCCCCGAAGTGGGCAGCTATGGCTATCGCGACTTGGGCGGCACCTGGGTGCCCGGCATGTTAGTCGACAACTTTGCTTACACCCTTTAGAGGGGGTTAAGTCGTTTCAAGACTGGTAACCCAACAGCTCAATCTACCGCTAATCTGTAGCGTAGAGTGGTGGCGCAATTGTGAAGTCTCAACCAACCCCCGATCCGGCAGCCAATCTCGGTGCTTCCCCCGCACCCGAGCAGCTCGACAGCATTAAAGCGCAGCTGGATCTGGTGTTGCTGGCACTGGAATCTTTGGTGGGTCTCGGATCTGAGGCCATGCTAGAGGCGGCTGAGCAACTGGGCATGGCCGCGATCATGGGCGATCGCGTCACGCTTTGGCGGCTGCGGCAGGCCAGTCCCTTACGGAAGGGGCAAGGACGCAAAAAGCTGGATGTGGATGAGGCCAGAGGTCTGGTGTTAGTCAGCGTGCATTTGGCCCAGCAGCACCAGACCAAAATTCGTGACGCCGTTGCCCGTTTGGAGCAGGCTACCGCCCAGCAGCAACCACTCCATCGGGTAGGACTGTTGGGCGATTATCTCGACACCTTCACCAACTTCTATGAAGACCGCATGACCCCCGATGACCTGCCCACCCCCGAAACCCTCCGCGATCTGGCCTTAAAGCTGCTGGTCGATCTGCTGTTTTATAGCCAAGCTGGCGGCACCCGGCGACTCTGGCTGGCTCTTTTGGAGCGATCGCGCTAAGTCCAGCAACCCAATCTATGACCTCAACGACTCAGCTCACCCCCCTGCGCTACGACTCGCCCACCGTCACCCTAGAGGTGATGGCACGACAGGCTGCGGTGTCGCAATGGTCAGACAAACCCGTGGTGCAGGTGCTGCGCTATCAGCTTTACATTCGTTCCCTAGAGGACAGCGGACAGCCCGTCGAAATTCGCGGCGATCGCGACTCATTTCTCTGCCTCATAGAAGCGGTTCAGACTTATATTCAGTCCCAGTTGGTCGGGGAGCCGAGTGATATGGGCGATCGCGACACCGATCAGCCCTACCTGGCGCCGGATGGGCTCACGCGACACACCCTACATTTAGGCCCGCTCCAGACCACCACAGGTGCTGCAACGGTTTCCTTAGGGGCATTGCAGCTGGCGGATTTGAGCGATGTCGTCGATCAGCTCGATACGCAGGTGCGTCCTTTGCCAGTATCGCTAGCAGCGGTAGCCCGGCGACGACCCTGGCGACAGTGGAGCACCGTGGCAGCAGGCATGGTAGCAGCCGTGGGCATTACCACCGCCCTGTGGCCGCTTTATCAATCTCAGCCCGGTGGCGATACCGCCTTACAAGCTCCCGCTGATTTCGAAACAGCTCCTGCTACGCCGGAGAACCGGGTGCCGTCTCGCCCTGACGCCCCCACCGATGAAGCTGACGCTCCTGCCGCCGTTGCCGACGCCGAGCCAGTGGCACCACCCGCTGAGGCCCCATCAGTGGCGAGTCAGCCCGCAAGCTCTGCGGACAATGCCCCCAAAAATATTCCAGTCACTCCGGCTCCAGCGACGGACGCACAGGCTCCCCCAAAACCTGACTCACCCGCCATCGCTGCCAATCCAGCTCCAACCGTCGTAGAGCCAGAACCGGCCCCCACCGCCCCACCCCTATCGCCAAGCTCGACTGCCCGCGCTCCCGAGGTCGCCACGACCCGCGAGTCGTCCCCCAGTGAAGCCGCAGAATCGTTTACTGATGCAGCGCCCTCGCAATCAGAGGCTGACGACTTTCCTGGGGTCGTTGATGGGCTGACCGACAGCAGTGAACCGGAAGCACTGACAGCTCCCCAGGCGGGCTCAGCCGCTGTCACCACTGCCCCCAGCGGTGAGATTACTCCCACTCTCAGCTCGTTAGATATCTTGCTAGCAACGGTGCGCGATCGCTGGACGCCTCCGGACGGGCTGGATCAAACGCTGACCTACACACTGGTATTTGACGCCGCTGGCACGCTGGTTGAGGTAATTCCCCAAAATGCCCTAGCCGAACAATACCGCGATCGCACTGGCCTCCCGCTGCTCAGCGCCCCTGAGTCACCGATAGAACATCCCACAACCGTTGAGCTGCTGTTTCAACCCGACGGCACAGTCGAGATGATCGATGTCACCCCCGACTAAATCGATGCTCTGAAATAAGACAACCTGAGTACGGGTTAAGGAAACCTGGCTCCTCCCGAGAGCTAATCCTGCAAGGGGTTTGAATTCTACTCTGGTATCGATGGGGCAAATGTGCTCTGGTTCGATGGCCATCCTGGCCGTCCTGAACCGTTCATCACCTTTGAGGAGGCGGGTGATGGAGGCAGGCTAGGAAGCCTACCCGACCGGTTTTCTAGCCGGCTTGAGCCAACGAGAAACGGCGATGGCGGAGCCACTCCTTCAGAGTATCACTATCGTCATTAGAGAGGCTAGAAGCATGGCCGCATAAGGTTTACAGAAAACCCCTACAAGGTTAGCCCGAGAGGAGAACATTGGCTAGGCAGCGTAGAGGCTCTCTCTTATCCTGTACTGACGTTAAGACAACAATTCTGGCTCCCCTGTCCCCCTAACTCTCCTGAATTCCCAAGATGGCATCGGCATAATCGGAATCATCTGACGCTCGCCTCAACCTTCTCAATAGCTCCCGAGAGCAGCACTGCTCAACCGCTCGGGCTGGTGGGCGATCGCATAGGCCGCATGTTCGGCAGACAGCCAGCGGTGCACCTCCGGGAGCGTCGTGAGGCGAGCCCTCAATTCGTTAACTCGCATCAAACTGTGGCGCTCTCGTTCACGGCGTCCGGCCAGCACATCAGCAGCCATGCCGACATCCGGCACCGCTTCAAACGTTAGAGAATAGGGCACGGCTGGACTCGATAGCGCGAAGATCCAGCGAAAAATCGCTGCCGTTCGCGGCAGATGAAAAGCTGACGTAATGACGTGCAGCCGCCTTAACCCCAACGGCTCCGTATGCTGCACTCTGGCGAAGTAAGCATTACCAATGGTGTCGAGGGAAATGGTCTCCGGCAAAATTTGGGCTCCAGCAATTCCCTGGGCGGCCAAATAGCGCCCCGCCGCCACGGATTTCAACACCGGAAACCCATCAGCATCAAGCGGCGGTGGCTTGTGAGTCGTACCCGCGCTCAACGGGATGAAATATGGCGGCGGTGGCGTCAGGGCGATCGCCCGATCCAACCGGGCCTGTACCCAAGACGGCAGTTCACCCCCCAATCCCAAGCCACCGCCAGGAATCAGCACCGCCTCTATCCCCGCCGTCGAAGCAGGCTTTGACTCTCCATCCCTTTCATTCATAGACATTCACCTCTCCCCATCCGATGAAATTGCACCACGATGAGAGCAGAACTAGGCAAAGGGGCCAGCCAAATTTGGGGCGATGAATTGGGCTAGAGAGATACTGCCAAACCGACTCATTCCGAATTCCGCACGCCATACACTGACTGCTCAATACCGCATTTCTCCTGGCCCCAACTCCTTATCTTCGTGGCAGATTATGCCCTCATCAGAGTTTATTAAGAAATAAGAAGAGCTTTTGCCGCTGCCGCGGGAGAATTTCCTCATAGTGATGATTGCCAGTATGGGCTTCTATACCAGCAGACTATCCTGGCTTTTTTGTTGTTACCCCGAAGCCCTATGACCCGCAAAGAACAAATTCAAAAGCATTTGTCGCTCAGTTCGGATATCAAATTCACTCCCAATACCCCTGATAAAGCCGGTCAGGCAGCCCGGAAAGCGCGCATTATGGAGCACCTGCAGCGCAGCCAAAATCAGAGATAAGCCATCGGATTCACGGGGTTGCCGTTTTGGCGCACTTCAAAGTGCAGGTGCGGGCCGGTGGAAAGTCCGGTAGAGCCCACGGCAGCGATCGCTTGGCCCTGAGTCACCGCTTGCCCGACACTGACAAACAGGCGGCTGCTATGGGCATAGAGGGTCGTGATGCCACCGCCGTGGTCAATAATGACGGTGCGTCCGTAGCCACCATACCAACCAGCATAAATAACACTGCCAGAATCAGCTGCGTAAATGGTCGTCCCTTGAGGAGCCCCAAAATCAACTCCCGCATGGAGTCGTGAGGTGCCCAAAATGGGGTGGCGGCGATAGCCAAAACCACTGGTGATGCGACCATTCACCGGAAAGACAAAAATCCCCGTGCCTCGCACGGCACCGCTCGCCGCCGCGACACGTTCACGAATCAAAGCGGCAATTTCTTCCGAATCACGCACCAGCTGAGCTTGGGCCGCCTCTAGCGCCGCTTTATCAGTTTGTAATCGACCAATCAGCTGCTGTTGTTGGGTGGCTTCAGCTTCGTACTGCTGCTTTTTCGCCAACAATTCTTGCCGCAGCAAAGAGACGCGAGTTTTTTGCGATTCCACCACGCCACGTTGATTTTTAATCTCATCGGCCCGCGCCTTTAACTCACCCAGGACGTCGCGATCCGCCGCATACACCCGGCGCAGCTGATAGCGGCGTTCCAGAAATTCATTAAAGTTTTCGCTCTGTAGCAAAACGGCCCACCCTTCACCGCCTTGCTGCCGCTGCAAAAACTGCAGTCGTCCCACAGCGGCTCGTCGAACTTCTTCGTAGGCCGCTTCGGCCTTGAGCAGATCTTCCTCAAATGCTTTAAGTTCGCGCTCTGCCTTCTCTAGGCGAAATTCCGTGTCCGCAATTTGATCTTCGGTGGCCACAATGGTGTTTTGCAGCGTGTCGAGATTTTGCTCTGCCTGATTGGTTTGGCGCTCTAGCTGCTCGGTCTGCTGCTGCAGCTCTCGCTGCTTTTGCTCAACGGTTTTCTTTTGCTGCTGCAGCTCTTCGATTGACTGAGCCACCAGCATTGAGCGATCGCGGGCCTGCACCGGAACGGCCGACACCACGCTGTAGCAAAGCACAATCGCCAATGCGAGGATGAGGCTACTGACCCACCAGCGCCACCAGCGCAGTTGCCGAGTTTGTCGAATTCGAGCTGTCATGCTCACACCACCTCTGCTGTCGCCGTCATCGTTAGGGATGTCGTCGGCTCGTCAGAATTACCAAGGTCATGGCATTTTAGCCGCAAAGGGGCGATCTCGGAACGCTTGCATACTCGCACGCTCCGCTGCGATACCTTAGCCGACTGATACCAGAAAAAATCGAAGAAAACTCTATATGTAGCGTAGATGCGCTCAGAGTTTACTACATCTGGCATCAACTGCCGAGGATCGTGAACAATTGAAAACTTAGACGGCGTCCTAAACCTCAGAGGCTTGGCAGCGATCGCACATCCCCATCACCGTGACTTCATAGCGATCGGGGCGCAGGCCCGGACGCAGAGGCGACTGCACCACCCCTTGAAACGCCTCCCACGGAATGTCTTCGATGTGGCCGCAGTGATGGCAGCGAAAATGGTGATGCGGAGCCACATTGGCGTCATATCTCACCACCCCTTCTTCCAGCAGCACTTCACGCACTAGCCCCACTTCGCGGAGTGCCTGCAGAGAGTTATAAATCGTGGCTTGAGAAGACACTGGCCCAGACTGGTTGAGTTCCAATAACAACTGCTCAACTGTGGGATGATCGATCCGGTTGAGCAAATTGGCATAGACCGCAAAGCGCTGCGGCGTCACGCGCAGCCCCTGCAGCTTCAGCCGATCAACGATTTCATTGGCAGATAAGGTCGTCATCACAGTCGCTATCTTCTCTTGAGTCTGTTCTATCCTGACTGATGGCTGGGCGGAATCGCCACACACCCAACTTTTGACAAGATGATTGTTAAAAATAGTTGCTTGTTTTGTATTTTAGAACTATTCTGACTTAAGAGCTAGTCAATATTAATAGTTGCTTAATAAAGGCTGCTCTCAAAAAAGACTGTAGTTCTTGAGACACAATGAGGTTTTATGGCTGTTATTGAGCGTGCACCTAGCGTCGTATTCAAAACTCGGGTTCGCGACGAGTCGATTGGCGGCGACAATCCCTTCCGTTGGCAAGATGTGACCACCGAAGAGCTTTTTGGTGGCCAGCGGGGCGTGCTGTTTTCTCTGCCGGGAGCGTTCACACCCACCTGTTCTTCCACTCACTTACCGCGTTACGAAGAGC
>JBHJJI010000167.1:0-6375 GCA_050042805.1 Leptolyngbyaceae cyanobacterium | reverse complement strand
GGCTGGCTAGTTTTGGCAGCTCCGCGACGAAACTCGGAACGTTTTATGGCTTCCGGGGACACCTGCTCATCAACACTCAAGGCCTCGTTGTCGGCTTGGCAGTCACCGCTGCGAATGTGGATGAGCGCGATGTGGTTCCCGAGTTGGTGGTCGGGCTAAAGGGACTGCTGCTGGGGGACAAAGGCTATATTCGGCAGACCCTCACCCAGGACCTAGCGGCCCAGGAGTTAACCTTGTTGACCCCGCTACGCCGCGACATGAAGCAATACAACCCAACGTTTAATCGCACCATCAGCCGTCATCGACAGTTAGTCGAAACCGTCATTGGCCATTTGTGTCACTGGTTTGACATCGAACGCATCCGCACCCGTGACCTTTGGCATTTGACCAGTCGGCTAGCACGCAAAATGCTAGCTCATACCCTAATGGCCTTCCTGAATCACCTCAACGGCAGGCCTTGTCTGCAATTTGAGGATTTAGTCGTCCCCTAAAAAGAAAATTTGCTTAGTTGCACATCGCATTACTCATGCTGATTTACTAGCACGACAAAGCTCTCGATTTTATTCTTATCTTCAGAACATTCCAAGTCGTGTACTCGACTCCTTTAACGTCTCAGGATGCCGCTCGAGAGATGACAGTGATGGATGACAAAGTGTACACAGGTGGCCAAAGCAGTTGGTTAAGATAGGCCAAGATGACCTCAGCTGACGGAGACATTGATGACTATTCAGCAAGTGCAGTACGAAAATTTGCTGGCCACTTGCAGTGACTATGCCGGGGCGATCGCGCTGCTAAGGCAGTATCGCCCTTATCTGGAAGTGATTCCCAGTATGCGACGCCCTAAAGACAGCGTCGTCACCATTCCACTACCGGTGATCAAGGTTCACCACGCCGTTGAACCGACCGGCCATGCGGGCATCCATCTCACCGCCGGAGAATCAGTGCTGCTGCCCTGCGACGTAGCGCTGCTGATGTGCGACCCCGAGTGGAAAATCAAGACCGGCGTCGAAATTTTTGTCTTCATTCCCCGTCACCGCGAAGACTTTTCGGATCTGCTCTTGCGCTGGCGGCAAACCCAGATCTTGCTCGATCGCGGCTACGAATGGTTACTACCGGCCCGCCACCAACATCTCATCAGTGATAGTGCTAACCGCATACGACCCCTGTTTGTCGTCTTTCCTGACAGCCCTGAGCGGATTGCCAAAGGGCTCAAAGGGGCTGGTCTTCCTGCCATTACCTATGCAGCAGACTTACCAGCGGAAACATCAGAAACGGTCTCCACCCAAGTCCTCGCCGAAGGTGAGCTAGATGTCGAAGCGGCGGAAAAGTTTGATCTGGCCGATTTGGATAATATCGGCTCAGGTGAGAACCCCTCTGAGTAGACTGTTGGGTTCACCATCAGACAGTGATTAGAGCGTTGCGGTCAAAAGCCTCGTGATTTTAGAAGTTGGGCATATCAACCCCTGACAGAAAGCGGTTGACTTTACCGGCATTGACCATGATCAGCGCGACCATGCAAACCCTTGATGGAATATTGTTAGCCTCCGGTTAGAGGCCACACTGCAACTTGCTCAAATTGATAGCGATCGCTGCCCTAGTCAAATCGAGCCACCAAAATACCTGAGCAGAACTTTCAGAATGTAGTTGGCTGGTCGTTGCCGGTTTCTGAGATGAATCAATTTTTGAACGCTCTTGTGAAATTATGGCTTCTTAACTCTGTTCATCCCTTATTTCAGCAACGCCTTTGGCTGCGTTCACACTCACTTGGCCCAAACTTCAACGGCTGCCGCAGACTGATAAACAGCTTTTGAGTTCTCTGGATTCAAAAGTTGAAGTTCACGATGATAATTTCAGGCTGATATAGCAATCCGCAGTCTGATCAGGTCACCTCCAATGCCTGAAATCACCATCAGATAAGCTTTTTAATTCTGACTTCCGACTTCTTCATTCCGCATTCTGCTATATATCCTGTTTTCTCTCAGCGGATGCGTTAAAGGCATTGCTTTCTCTAAGACGGTTTTGACAACTGCGCTTGCCGCCAGATCCACCAGGCCGCTAAGCAAACCGTGCAGTTGCCGACGACCGTCATCGCCGCTTGCAGCGTCACCAACCAGGCCAGGGAGTCAGTATTGTCAAAAAAGTGCCAGGTACAGGCACACATGGCACTGACCAAGGCAGGCAACATAGCAAACGACAAGGTGCGCCACGCGGTCAGACCACTGACGACGGCATATCGCCAGATAAACCAGATCGCCGCAATCCATTCCACCACGCTGGTGATGTGAACAACCCAGGGTGGAATAGAAAGCGCGTGCATGGCGGAGGTCAGCTCAGAAGGGGCAAGCCGCCAGGAGAAAGCCCGCAGAAAGCAGAGGGATTTTCCCAGTGGGGTCTTTGCAGTCTACAAAAGTCTGGGTCAGAAGATCAGCTGGAGACCTATTGTTGAGTATTGTGAGGGGCATTGTTTGATTGAGGCCAAGATGAGAGTTGTATTGTGCGGCTATTACGGCATGGGCAACGGGGGCGATGAGGCCCTACTGGCGGCGCTCTTGCAGATGCTGCCCGCTCATGCCGTTCCGGTTGTGCTTTCGGGCAATCCCGCTGAGACGGCGGAGCGTTACCAGGTCGAGGCCCATTCTCGCAAGTCTTTGAGCGGGGTGTGGAGTGCCTTTCAAGGGGCACAGGGATTTGTCTGGGGTGGAGGCAGCCTGATGCAAGATGCCACCAGCGCCGTGAATCCGGTTTACTACGGTGGTCTCATGTTGTTAGCCCAGATGATGGGGCTGAAGACGGTGGCTTGGGCCCAGGGCATTGGCCCGCTTAAACGCGGCTGGACGCGGCGACTGACCCGCAAGACGTTGCTGCAGTGTACCGGCGTCACCCTGAGAGATCGGGCCTCTGCGGCTCAAGCGGCAAACTGGCGAGTACGGGCCTGGTTAGCACCTGACCCAGTGTGGGCGTTGGATTCAACGCCAGTAGAGGGCTTGGCCGACTTTCCAGCGCCTCGAGTAGCGGTGGCCCTGAGATCGCACCCGTGGCTCACGGCATCTCGGCTCAGCCAGTTTGGCGAAGCGTTGGCAAACTTTCAAACAGCGACGGGTGCCAGCATTTGGTTAGTCCCGTTTCAAGCGAGTAAGGATTTGCCCGTGGCTGAAGCTATTCAGCCTTATCTCAAAGGGCCGAGTCAAATTCTATCTATTAGTGATCCGAAGCAGCTCAAGGGAGTTTTTCGTGGAGTTGAAATGGCGATCGCCATGCGGTTGCATGCGCTCATCATGGCGGCGGCGGAAGGGTGTCGGTGTTTTGCCCTGAGTTATGACCCCAAAGTGACCTACGTCGCTGAAGATCTCGATATTCCGGGCTGGGAGATGGCTCCGTCTCCTACGGCTACTGATGCTGACTTCGCCCTGTCCCCCTGGCCAGAGACGGTGGCTCAAATGACCCAAACGCTATTACGCCAATACGCGGATGGTTTACCCGCCTCACCTGATCAAATTCAATCGCGCGTCGATCGAGCCTTGATGCATCGGGAACTACTCAATCAATTTTTGGGTAATTCCTAACCTCGTCTGTAATATTGCCTCGCCCTCACCCACTCAGAAATATCCCTGCTACGGCCCTCTCAACACCTCTTGTTTGATAGCCAATCCTGGCCGTCCACTGCGCTGCAGCCAACGAGAAGCTGATCTTGCGGCAGTCTGGTGGGGTTGAGCAGGCGAGGCAGCCTACCCAATGCGGGTTTCGATCCCCCTTGGGCCTGGTGGAAAAGACTATCGCCCCTCCTCAATCGGCCAGCGCCCCACCGCAAAAGCACTCGGCGACTGCGGCCCGATGGGGAAAATGGGGGCTCACCTGACATCATCCTGGCTCAATCAAGGCAATTGATTGAAAATTCGACGAGGGAAAATCTCTGCGATCCCCTTGCTTGCTATCTAAATCCCCAAGATGTCAGTTGAGATGGCGGAATATCGGATTGAGGTGTGATGTCAGTTTTCCTAAACTGCACATCTAGCTTCCTTAGTATCCTCCCCAGGCTGAGAAGTGGCAGGAGTCACAGAGAAGTCATGGTTCAAGCACTGCTGCCACCGGCTCTATCTGAAATCCTTTAAAAACAGAAAACCCGAGTGCCCAGCTGGCCAATCCTGCTTGCAGAGCAAACAAAGCTGGCCTCACTGGCGTTCTCAGGCTTTCAAAACACACTGATGGTAGGGGAAATCACTGAGGACAGCGATTTCTATGTCAATAAATTAACTTGAGAGCAATAGGCGACGGAAGAGGGCTCTACCCCCTCATTAGAGATAATTTCTTGACAATTAGGTTTGAGATTGGATTTTCTGTGTTACACCATAGGAATTAATCAAGTCAGTACGCTATATATGCCGTTCGCCCTCTTTGAAAACTGCTAACAGTTCCTTAAGGATATGAGTGAAGGAAACGTGCCATCCCACTCCCACGACGCCAACTCGATCGACGCCTCGGCCCCGACCACTCCACGCCAAGCGTCAACGCCACCCAGATCTGATGACTGGGAAGTGGTTCCCCTTTCCGGTATTCCTCCCGTAGCGGCGAATCCTGCTATAGCCTCCCCTTCAGCGGCGCAGATTTCAACTGATCGAGTCACTGAGCTGCAGTCGCGGGTGCTCGACCTCAATCAGTGCAATGAGGTGCTGTTAGCGCGGGTAAATCAATTAGAAGAGGCTCTCGAACGATCGCAGCAAACACTGCAGCAAGAGGTTGAGCGATCGCAGCGGCTCACCCCTGACGATAAAGTAACAGCCGCCCAAACCCAGTCGGTGGCTCAGCTGTTGAGTGAGTTGGAACAGACCCACGGAGCGTTAGAGCGTCAAACTATTTTGGCTGAGACCTTGAGTACTCAGCTACAAACCCATCAGGCCCGCAGTCAGCAACTCGAACAAGACTGTGTCATCTTGCGTCAAGAAAAGACCGAGCGGGCGCAGCAGTTGCAGACCGCCGAAGCGACCTGTGCTGATTTGCGATCGCGCCTGCAGCGTCAGCAGCGCTACACGCTGCAGTTCAAAGCAGCTCTAGAAAAATGTCTCGACACCTCAGCGTTTGGTCATACGGCTCACGGTATCGAGCAGGAAAACATCACTGAGAACATCGCGGCGAATCAGTCAGCGGCGGTTCTCGATCCCGCCATCATGCCGCGCTCTGAACGCATTCAACCTTGGTCGGCAGGTACCACTCCGGCCCAAGCTGATCCTCAACTGCTCTCCTTAATGCGAGGTAAATCGACGCCCACAACTGAGCCAACGCTGCCCGCTGACACTGACGCTTCACCTGCTGTTACCGATTTTTCGCCCCCGTTGCAAACATTATCTGAGCCAGCGCCCTCCTCAGAACCGGCGAGCGCGACTGCCAGCGATGCCGAAAATCAGCTCTGGCAGGACGTTGAGCGCGTCATCAGTAATCCCACTCCGGGCATGGGTGGGGACACATTGCCAACTGTAGACACTGCTGCCGCCGCCGCTGCAAATTCGCAGCCGTCTGCTACACCGACGCCTCCTAAAGCCGTTCAGTTTACTGAGCCGATTCCCTGGGGGAGTCCCGCACCGACAGAAACTCCGGCAAAGCTTGAGCCAGCGACTCCCACCCTGACGCCACGCGAGGTCGCTGAAAATTTAAAGGCGGCGCTCGAAAACACCTCGGCAGCCAGCAACGCTGAATTGTCTTTTTCCTCAGGAGCGGCAGGCCAACCGTCAGCGCCTGCACCTCGGGCTTCAGTCTCTCCCCAACCCTCACCATTTGCTACGACTATTCCGGCTTTAGAAGCCATGAATAGTCCTCAGGCTTCGCCTTCGCCGATTGTGCATCCGCTGCGTCCGACTCAGCGCAAACGCAAATCTTTGTCAGCGGTTGAGCTGCCGAGTTTCCCCCCTTTGCCTAAGGTTAAGCAGGATTAACGTCTGGCCTGAGCCCCTGGGCTGGCAAGCGCCTTTATGATCGCCGCCGTCCTACAGCTAACTCAACTGGAAATGAGGCTGCGCACTGCAGGCGTAAAGCCCACCTTGGATTTATTACGATCAGGCAAATCGATATCTGGATCGATACGGTTTGAGTGAATTGAGTATCAGTCGCTGAAGCGCAAAACTTGCCCCAAGACCGCCAGGCGTGAGCAGTTCCAATGATCAATGTGGGAAGTAATCTCACCGGCGGCATTGAGGCGATACTCGGTCCACCCCGAGATGGCAACGGGTGGTCGCCAAGGAAGGGGGGTAATCCAACTCAACGTCCAGTAGGTGTGAAAGGTTGTTTCATCCACTGGTTCAAGTCTGTGCAGTTTCAGACAAGGTTCGCGAAACCAGCGAGCAATAAAGCCAATCATTTGGCGATAGCGCTCTACGCCGCGAAAGC
>JBHJJI010000166.1:0-8566 GCA_050042805.1 Leptolyngbyaceae cyanobacterium | reverse complement strand
AGGAATAAATCTCAAAAGAGGGATCTTATTGAGAATTTCCTTTCAGTGGTTCAAATGAACTTAATGGCTTGAAAGTGTTGCTATTCAAGGAGCTCAGCATTAATACCTGAGTGTGACACTTCAAAGTGCGGAAAGTGGGATGTGAGTGCGATGAGCAGAATTGAGCCAGAAAAAAGCTGAGGCTAGAAACGGCATGAGGCCATCAGCAAAACGCCGATGGCCTCATGATTAGGAGCTGTGAGGTGCCGTTACACCTCAACGAAACATGCTGCTGACCGAGCTTTCTTCATGGATGCGCCAAATCGCTTCGCCCAACAGATTCGCTACAGACAATGTGGTCAACTGATCAAACCGACGCTCATTCGAAATAGGGATGGTGTTAGTCACAATCACCTCTTCAAAAATTCCACTCGCGAGACGCTCGGCCGCCGGTGGCGAAAAGACCGCGTGGGTAGCACAGGCGTAGACGCGTTCAGCACCTTGCCGCCGCAATAGCCGCCCGCCTTCGCAAATGGTACCCGCCGTGTCGATCATATCGTCGACCAAGACGGCCGTTTTACCTTGCACATCGCCAATCAGATTCATCACCTCAGCGACATTGTGCGCTTGGCGGCGTTTATCAATGATGGCGAGCGGCGCATCGTCCAACTTTTTAGCAAAGGCTCGTGCCCGCGCAACCCCGCCCACGTCGGGAGAAACGACGACTAAATCCTGAATGTTTTTGTCAGCGATGTAGTTGACGGCCACCGGCAAGCCATAAACATGATCACAGGGAATGTCGAAATAGCCTTGAATCTGAGCGGAATGGAGATCCATCGCCAACACCCGATCGGCCCCTGCCGTCGTAATCAGATTAGCCGCTAGCTTAGCGGTAATCGATTCTCGGCCAGCGGTCTTGCGATCGGCCCTAGCATAGCCGTAATAGGGAATCACGGCAGTAATCTGCCGGGCCGAAGCCCGACGGCAGGCATCGACCATGATTAACAGTTACATCAAGTGATCGTTGACGGGGTAGCAGGTTGGCTGCACCAGGTAAACGTCACAGCCCCGAATGGACTCTTGAATCTGAATGTATAGTTCACCATCCGCAAAGCGTTTGCGAACCATTGGTCCTAAATCGATCCCTAAGTAGCGCGCCACCTCACGGGAGAGATTGACGTTAGCCGACCCCGAAAATAGCTTGAGTCGACTGTTATCGCTCAGGGATGGCAGTGTCGTCTGAAGCGGCAACGTGGCAGAACGAATCACAGCAAGCCCCCAGTTCCCAAAACATCATGGTAATGCTAACACCCCTGTTCTCGCTTTCTAGCCCACAATTGTCTTTATCTAGTGGAGGATAGATCGCTCAAATAAGACTATTTTGAGCGCAACCTAAATGCAATCTTTCTTGAGATTTCATCACTAAAATACTCGGTCTCGATGGTGGAAGGTATGAGCCTGTTTGGCGTCTTGCGCCTGACCCGACTCAGGCAAATCAGTGGAGGCCGTATACCCCAGCAGAGACTTAGTATCCGTAAAAGCGGTGAACAGTTATGTGACGTCTGGCTGTCGTTGAGGGATGAATGCTGCCGCTCATCCCTCAAATCCCCAGTTGGAGAACACTCGCATTCCCGCAACAGAGCAGCCGTTTCGACGCAATTCTATATGTTATGCGAGGTCTTAATCACTCACAGGGCAAAAAACAGGACTGAGATCGCAATCCAAACGATCACCGTCAAGCCAACCCAGTCGCGCAAATTATAGAGCGCGCGACCGGCAAGCTGGCTTAAAATCCAGCACCGCCTGGATTGATTTTGGTGCGTCATCGCTTAACGTGACGCACCCTACGATAATGACGGCGACCTACTTATATAGAGAGCACGATCAGCAAGCCCATTCAAAACTCCAGCAGCCACTCCGAACTCCGTTCACCCAAATCTAGGGGAATGCTGACCGCCTTACCCAAACGCGGACGATCGCGCGTATCCGCAATCACGCCCCGAATATAGTCTGCCTGCCCCCAGCCGACGAGATAGGTCGCCACCTCGTTGAGATGCGCCAAATACTCATCCTCCGATAGCGGAAAAGAGGCTTGCTCCAAATATCGCCACATCACCTGCAGGAAAATTTGGTTCTGCAAACGGCGAAACTGCACGTCAAACGAATAGCCCCACTTAGACACAATGATTTCGTGTAGTTCTAGCCCCGTCATTGCCTTCGCCTCCCAGTGCAGCATTAATATTTTTTAACAACGATTTTACCCTAGTGATTGGGAGCGGCTGGGGCCCGGACAAAGGCATTCCCCTAAAACACCAAACCTATATTATATGAGGGGTACAGCCCTTTAGTTAGAAGCTTGGAGGCGATGATCATGCGGCCCCAGCAGCGTGGTTTGTGTGCAGGCAAGTAAAATGACTTGTCCGATTAGCCGTCTCGGCGTGGCCTCCTGCCATCTTGCTACCGCTGAAATGCAATAATACTTAGCAAGAATCTGACTTTATTCTCATCTTATCTTTCGTCAGAGTTCTCAGTTGTGGAGGCGAGTTTTCTCCTCTCAAGTGAGGTAAACGGTGGTCAGCTGATGGCCCTGACTCTAAGCGAATCATTCTGGTCTCTTACTGAACGATATTTGTCTTTAGACTATGACTCAAGCTTCTGAAATGTCTGACGTGCCCTGCCTTGGGCGACGTCAGTTTATGATTCTGCTGACTCTAGTGGCAGCGTCTGGGGCGGTCGGTGGGATGCTGTATCCCGTCATTAGCTACTTCGTTCCCCCTTCCAGTGGGGGCGCAGGCGGTGGCACCATCGCCAAAGATTCTCTGGGTAACGACGTGGTCGCCAGCGAATTTTTGGCTAACAATGCTCCAGAGGCTCGGGTGCTGGCACAAGGCCTCAAGGGTGATCCGACTTATCTAGTCGTGACTGACGATGGCAACCTCGAAAAGTACGGCATCAACTCGGTGTGTACTCACCTCGGCTGTGTCGTGCCCTGGAATGCCAGCGAGAACAAATTTATCTGTCCTTGCCATGGCTCCCAATACGACTTTGCTGGCAAGGTTGTCCGTGGCCCGGCGCCCCTCTCCCTAGCACTGGCCCATGCCGATGTGACCGAAGACGGCAAGGTTTCCCTGTCGCCATGGACTGAAACTGACTTTCGCACCGATGAGTCGCCTTGGTGGGCGTAAATCGGGTGACGCATCCCTAGATTCGTTTGCTGTGTTGTTTTTCAAGTTTGGATACCTAAAACTTCCGATGAAGACCCCATTATTGAGCAGCCGTCTTCGCGCTGGCACCCTGTCTTGGGCACCCGTTGCTAAACGTCTGTCTGTTGCGATCGCGGCGGCTTTTATCTTGCTTTCTGGCATCGTCGTGCTACCAGAGTCGGCCCAAGCCTATCCGTTTTGGGCTCAGGAAAAATACGAAGTGCCTCGTGAGGCCACTGGCCGCATTGTCTGCGCTAACTGTCACTTGGCCGAAAAACCGACCTACGTAGAAGTTCCTCAATCCGTTAAGCCTGACTCGGTCTTTAAGGCTGTGGTTAAGGTGCCCTATGATCTCGACACACAGCAGGTGTTGGGTGATGGCAGCAAGGGCGGGCTGAATGTCGGTGCGGTGCTCATGCTGCCCGAAGGCTTCAAGGTAGCCCCCCCTGATCGCATTTCTGAAGAGTTGAAAGAAGAGGTCGGTAACACCTACTTCCTGCCCTATTCTGAAACGCAAGATAACATTCTCTTGGTTGGGCCGCTGCCGGGTGAACAGTATCAAGAGATCGTTTTCCCGATTTTGTCGCCCGATCCGGCTCAAGACAAAAACATCAAATTCGGCAAGTATGCCGTCCATGTGGGCGGTAACCGGGGCCGCGGCCAAGTTTATCCTACCGGTGCCAACACTAACAATACTGCAGTGAAATCGACGACGACAGGTACTGTAACCGGTATTTCAGCGCTGGATGCAGGTGGTTATGAAGTCACCGTACAGTCTGACGCAGGCGCCGCTGAAACGATTGCGGTGCCCGCTGGCCCTGAACTCATCGTGTCAGAAGGAGATGCGGTGACGACGGGTGTTCCTTTGACTGGCGACCCCAACATGGGCGGCTTCGGTCAGGTCGATGCGGAGATCGTGCTACAGAGCCCCGGTCGGATTAAAGGCCTGATTGCCTTTATCGCGGCGGTGATGCTGACGCAGATCATGCTGGTCTTGAAGAAGAAGCAAGTCGAGCGGGTACAAGCAGCTGAAGGTCTCAGTCTGTAGATAGCTCAGTCGCTGACGCTGTTTCTTAGTAGCCGCGAATAGACTGTATTGTCGAGAGGGTGCCGAGAGGTGCCCTCTTTGCTTTTGGTGAGCGATCGCCCATATCGCAAAGATCAGAATGTAGAGGTCGGAAGTCGGAATTAAAAAGCTGATCCGATGGTGATTTCAGTCATCTGGGGTAACCTAATCGAACGGCGGCTTACGGTACCACCCAACGAGACTGCCTGTACCGGGTTATTTTCAGAACGGCTCTCTGATCATCAGTCGGAGTGAGCAGACTCCTGAGGCAATCTTGGCAATTAGCCCTCGCGCTCAACAACGATGACATTTTCAGTCACCTTTTCAAAGGTGTCATCATGGCTAATCACAAACAACTGGTTAAAGCTGCGAATCCGGGCGATCGCCTCCGCTAAACTTTCGCGGCGAGGTCGATCCATATTGGTTGTCGGTTCGTCAAAAAAGGCAATGTCGATGTCCGCCAGGACTTTTAGCAAAGCCAGCCGAACTGCCAGCGCCGCACACATTTGCTCGCCTCCCGATAGATTCACAAAACGGCGGGTGTTCGGCCCTTCTTGCACCAGGATCTCGTAATCTCGCGTCCATGTGAGGGCGACATTGGGGCGGTTGAGCAATTCGCGAAAGAGGCGATCACCCTCGCGAGAAATTTGCTGCACATAGCGTTCCGTAATGCGCGGCCCCGCCTCTTTGTAAGCTTTGCGGGCGAAGTTAACGAAGCGTTTGATGCGCTCGCGTTGTTTACGTTCTTCAATCGCCGTGTCTCGCTGTTCAGCCAGCGCCTTCAGGTCATCGATTTGTCGCTGCAATTCCGCGAGCAACTGCTGCTGCTGAGGCAAACTCCCGGCCAGGCGATCGCGTTCTGAGCGCACTGTTTGATAGGTTTGCGCCACCTGTTGCGCCAGCTGTGGGTCAAAATTGACCTGGGCCTGGGTCAATGTGGTCTGAATCTGGGCAGCTTCTGCTTGCAGTTCAGCGACCACCTGTCGGGCAGTCGTCAGCTCTTGAACCAGGCGTGCTTCATCTTGAGCAGCACGTTCATATTGCAAATATTGTTGATAGCCTGCCTGGTGGGTTTGTTTGGCTTGAGTGTGGGTCGCCATGTCAGCGTCCAGGGTTTCAAAGGCGTGCAACTGCTGTTCAAGTTCGTCAATCTGCTGTTGAATGCCCGCCTGTGCAGCCTGCATTTCGCCATAGCGCTTTTGCACAGTCGGCTGCTGCTGTTGCGATCGCGTCAGCACTGCGCAGCGACCTTTGGGATCTTCAAGGGCTTGCAAGGCAGCCTGCACTTCCTTCAGGCGATCGCTAAGGGCATCGCCCTCGCTGAGCTGTTTTTGCAGCTGTTCTAGCCGTTGTTTTAGAACAGTTTGGTCGGTTTGCAACTGGGCCAATTGCTGTCGCCGCTCGGGCAGAACGGTCACTTGATTTTGTTGTTGGGTCAGCTCGGCGAGGCGATTTTGACAGGTTTGCAGCTGCGATCGCAACACCTCAGCATCCGTCTGCCCTGAGAGGTCATCTAAAATTTGCTGCACGGACGACAGCATGTCCTGATGGACGTCCACCCCAGTTTCGAGTGTCCGCTTCAGGGCGGCAATCGCATCTATCGACAACAGTGGCAGGGTCTGCTGCAGCTCGGCTAAAGTCTGTAGCGCCTCGTGGGCCTGAGATTGGTAGCGCTCTCCCGTCTCTCGTCCTTGACTGACCAGCCGTTGCAACTCCGTTTCAAACTGCCGGGCCGCTTCTAGACGACTGAGCTGCTGTTGCAGGCGATCGCGCTGGGGGGCGAAGTCAGACGCGGCAGCGACTGTCTGTTCCAGAACTTGTAGGTGGTCGATCTCTTGGGTAATTTTGGTCACCTGCCGCGCCTGCTGCGCGGTTTGTTTGGCCACGGCCTGGTGTTCACCTCGCACCTGGGCCACGGCCGTTTGCGCCTGCTGCAGTTCATGAAGTCGCGCTTCTAACTCGGTCTGCTGCTGCACCTGGGGCTGCAGTTGAGCAATTTCTGCGGTGGCGGCCTCAAATCCGTCCAGTTGTACTTTGAGCCGGGTAATATCTGCAGCGCGCAGATCGAGCGTCTTCCGCAGCTTTTGCTGACTTTTTTGCCAGATCTGGCGCTCAGTCTGCTGCTGAGCCAAGTTTTTCAGGGCGATTTCAGCGGCTTGATAGGCCTCGTAGGCAGGACGCACTGTCGAACAAATAGTGACCGCTTGCTGTGCCTGCTCCAAAGATTGGGTCAATAGCGCGATCGCCTGCTGTCGCCCCGCGATATTAGCCTCGGTCTGCTGCTGCTGGGTTTGCAACTGTTGAATCTGGTTAGCTTGGGCCTGCAGCACGTCTCGTTCTTGCGTCAGCGTCTGAAGTTGCTGATCAAAGGCGGCGAGCTGACCCTCGTTTTGGGTGATTTCCGCCGCGATCACCTGCTGTCGCGTCTGCAGCTCATCCCAAGTCGCCAAGCGCTCCTCAAAGCGAGCGATTTCCGCCGTCACCGCTTCCGCCTTAGCTTCCGCATAGCGCCGTAGGCTATTCAGCTCCTTATAAACTGTTTTGTACTCTTCTACCTTGAGTACCTTGTCAAACACGGTTTTGCGATTCTCTGCCGTCTGCAAAAAATCGGCGGTAAAGGTTCCCTGAGGCACCCCCACCGTACGGGCAAACAGCTCGCCTAAATCAGTGCCGGGGGCCACCCCCAGGTGCTCCCGTAGCCAGGGCAAGACCTCATCTTTAATGCGGGTATAAGGCAGTCGCTGATTGAGCTGGGGATCAAACAGCGTATAGCCCTTGTTGGTGTGGCGCTGCACAGTGTAGGTGCGATCGTCTTGATTAGAAATGAACTCGACCGTGACTTCGGCACTGCCGCTGCCATTGCGGATTAGATCATCTTTGGCATAGTCGCCCAGGTAATTGAACAGCACCCAGGCGATCGCTTCCAAAATGCTGGTCTTGCCCGCCCCGTTTTCGCCACAAATGGCGTTCGTGCCGGGAGCAAAGGTGAAGTGGCGATCGCGGTGAGTCTTAAAATTTTTGAGCGTGACGGAAAGAATCTGCATAGATGTCTGTGAGGAATTCCGTTCTAGAGAATGGGCAGCAACCAGACGCTTGTTCGCTATAGTAGCCGCTAGCGATCGCCCCAAGTGAACAGCTTGCTGACCGCTACAGGGACTCCCCTGATATCGCTCCTAAGTGGCGGGCTAGAGAATCTGCCAAACCGAGGCCAGGCAGTCCTACGCTGAACTCACTCAAGCCAGAAACAATCGGTAGGCCGGGTTATCACTCTCGTTCCAGTAGCGGTAGCCCACAGTTTCTAAGAAGGCTTGCCATTGGGCGATCTCAGCCGGGGGTACCTGAATGCCAATGACGATACGGCCATAGTCGGCCCCATGGTTGCGATAGTGAAACAGGCTGATATTCCAATGGGGACTCATGCAGTTGAGAAAACGCATCAGTGCTCCGGGATTCTCCGGGAACTCAAAGCGATAGAGAACTTCATCATGGGCCAGGGGCGATCGCCCGCCCACCATATGCCGCAGGTGCATTTTCGTCAGTTCGTCATCGGTCAGATCAAGCGTTTTGAAACCATGACTCTCAAAGGTCGCCGCTATCTGGTTGGCATCTTGACGATCTTTAACCTGTAAACCGACAAAGATATGGGCCTCTGCCTGATCGGCAATGCGATAGTTAAATTCCGTCAGATTGCGTTTGCCGAGACATTTACAAAATTGGCGTAGACTGCCCGCGCCTTCAGGAATGTTGACAGCAAAAATGGCCTCTCGCCGCTCCCCCATTTCGGCCCGCTCAGCCACGAAGCGCAGGCGATCGAAATTCATGTTGGCCCCACAAGCCACCGCCACTAGCGTCTGGTCAGAGATCCGCTCTCGTTCGACATAGGCTTTGGCTCCCGCGATCGCTAAGGCCCCCGCCGGTTCCAAAATTGAGCGGGTATCTTCAAACACGTCCTTGATCGCCGCACAGGTATCATCGGTGTTGACCAGAATAATCTCATCGACGTACTGCTGGCACAGCCGAAAGGGTTCTACCCCAACCTGCTTGACCGCCACCCCATCGGCAAATAGACCCACGCGATCGAGTTTGATGCGCTGGCCGGCCTCTAGTGACTGATTCATGGCATCGGCATCCACCGGCTCGACGCCAATGATGCGAATATCAGGCCGCAGCCGCTTCACATAGGCCGCAATCCCAGAAATCAGCCCCCCACCCCCGATCGCGACAAAAATAGCGTGGATGGGTTTCTGATGCTGGCGCAAAATCTCCATGCCGATGGTGCCTTGTCCCGCAATCACATCCGGGTCATCAAAGGGATGAA
>JBHJJI010000165.1:0-20997 GCA_050042805.1 Leptolyngbyaceae cyanobacterium | reverse complement strand
GGTCTTTTTTCGCCATCGGTTCACCCAGATTGCCTTAGTTGCTGCGATAGTAAGCGCCAATCTCTTTTTTAAACGGGAATGCGATCGTAATTTCCGTTTATGGCGAATTGTTTATGTTTAGTCAACAGATGTTGTGATGGCAATCAATATCGTTAGGGAGATTGCGCGATCGCCTGCCCCGCCAGCCACCCCGTCGTCCACGCGCTCTGAAAATTGAAGCCCCCCGTGACGCCATCAATATCCAGTACTTCACCCGCCAAAAAGAGCCCCGGACAGCGACGGCTAGCCATGGTCTTAAAATCAACTTCAGCCAGTTTGATACCGCCACAGGTAACAAACTCATCTTTAAAGACACCCTTCCCCTCAATGGCAAATGTGCCGCGACAGATGGCCTCGACCAGTTGATTAAGCGCTTTTTTCGGCAGGTTCGCCCAGGTCACCGCGTCATCCAAACCCGCTTGGGCGACCCAATAGCGCCAGAGTCGTTTGGGCACTTCTAGCGGACAGTGGTTGGCGATCGCCCGTTTGGGTACCGCCCCCTTCGCCGCCAGCAGTGCGGCTCGCACCTGCTCTAGGGGCATTGCCGGGAGCCAATTCACCTTCAGTTCTCCTCGATAGCGGGCCTCATGCAGCAGGCGAGCCCCCCAGGCTGAGAGCTTCAGCACCGCTGGCCCACTCAGCCCCCAGTGGGTAATCAGCAGCGGGCCAGTCTGGGGCAAGGGTTTCGCCCCCGACACCACCAACTTGACATCTACCGGATCGACCGCCACCCCGGCTAACTGCCGCAGCGCTCGGTCAGGAATGTTGAAGGTAAACAGAGACGGTACTGGCGACACGATGGTATGGCCCAAGGCCTTGGCGATGCGGTACCCCTGAGGACTGCTGCCCGACGCCAGCAGCAGGCGATCGCACCGGAGTTGCTCCCGCGATCGCAGCGTGACGACAAAGCCTGACGTCGTCCGTTCCACGCCGGTCACTGCGGACTTCGGGCGCACGGTCACGCCGACGCGACGCGTCTCCGCCATCAGGCAGTCCACAATAGTGGCCGAGTCATCCGTGGTGGGAAACATGCGACCATCTGGCTCGGTTTTCAGCCTCACGCCTCGGCGCTGATACCAGGCCACCGTATCGCGCGGCTGAAATCGGGTAAAGGCTCCCCGTAGCGCCTTGCCCCCACGGGGATAGTGTTGGACGAGCAGCGCCGGATCAAAGCAGTGATGAGTGACATTGCAGCGCCCCCCGCCCGAACTTCGCACTTTACCCAAGGGCTCTGGCGCGGCCTCTAGAAGCGTCACGTGGGCTTGAGGGGCGGCTTCGGCACAGGTGATCGCCCCAAAAAAGCCCGCCGCCCCACCGCCAATCACAATCACCCGCATCCCTGCCATGTCCTCTCCCCCAGACGCATTTTCCATCTTGTCATGTTTGTTTTGGCCCACACACAAAGTTCTGACGGCGGTGTGAGGTCAAAGCCAAAAGACGGCGCAGGGAGCACTTTCCCCCAAGCGATGACATTGCGGATAAATGGCATATTTCTTAGCAATTGGGGAGAGCCCTTACAAGATATAGCGCTTGAGCTGCTTGATCAATCCACATTTAGGGCTTATAGAACATTTGTCTCTATGAGTTTCGGAGTCACCTGCCTTACATTGAGTAAGTGTTCTTCTACTATTTCTCAGGACTTACGCATTAGCGCCCTTTTCGGGTATGCCCAGAGGGCTGAAAGCCTCTGATTTCTAGGGACTTGACATCTTCCCCCAACTTAGGGATCAGGGGACGGAAAAGGTTCAACTGCGTAGATCTTGTCCTTGTGATTTTCCTCCCGACCATTTCATTGAGGTGAGGTTCACTAATGCAGCATTTTACGCGCCGCGAGACCGTGATTTTGACCCGCACGAGTCCGAGTCGGTTGGCCTATTTGGCCCGCATTGGTGTCGTCGTCCCCGAGATTGACGAAGATGATGTCACCCAACCGGCGAGTTACTCGTGGGAACAGATTTTGGAACTGAGGACAATTCGCCATCTCCGGCGACAGACGTCGCTCCAGATGATTCGTAAAGTACTGGCGTTTTTAGAAGGCACCGAGGGCGATCGCACGCTCCACAATAAACACTTGATCGTTGCCGATGGGGAAGTGAAATGGGTCAAGATCCGTTCTGACGTCGGGCTGCAGGTTGTGCAGGTCGCGGACAAAGATAACCGCCACGTTGGCCAGCTACAGCTAATGGCGCTGCCCCCTTTCAGCAACTTAGCTGACCACCTTTGGCAGACCAGCCAACGCCCAAAGGTGGTTCCCCTTGACCGTTCTCGGCATCGGGTGGTGCCCTTGCATCCCAGATAGTCCAGATCCGGTTCCCCGCTTCACGACGTGACCGCAATCACACCCAAAACCGGGAGCACCTCACAAAATTCTCAGGGTTTGGGTCACTTCAAAGGCAGCAGTTAGTCACTGGCGCTTAGCGGCAATATCACGACAGCGTCGCCCGTGAAATCACTGAATTACCATCAATCTTCATCGATACTTAAAACTGTCAAGTTTGTATGAGTTCCTGGTGAAAGATCATGACTTCAATGATGGCAATCGCCTCCTCGCCCGATATCCCGCCGACGGCCGCTGAACTCCCCCAGCACTTAGCAGCCCGCATGAACATCGCCAGCGACTTTAGAGTTCGCGGCATTACCTATTGGCAAAAGCTGGTCAGAGAGGGCGTGCCCAAGGATGAGGCCCGCAAAATTGCCAGCGCGATCGCAAAATTTGAGCTGTTTGACAAACCCCCGTCTCCAGACCAAAAACAGCTCATTTCACGGTTCAGTGCCTTTATCTGTCGAGCTCAGCTCTGGCGTAGCGATCTGCTGATTTGAAGGAATAACTGAAAGGAATTCATCGCCAACGAGACCATGCCGCTCAAACGGTCACCGTCTGTCCCGGTTCAGCCGTGACTGACTCAGTCAGCTTGAGCATGATGCGTTGGCTGCGGGTGAAGTGACAGTTGGTCAAATCAGCCTCGGTTAAATCGGCCCCGGTTAAATCGGCTGTTCTGAAGTCAATACCCCTCAGGTTGGCTCCCACCAGGTTGGCGTAACACAGCTGCGCATTCTGCAAGTTAGCGCCGCTCAGATTGGCATGGCGTAGATCCACCAACCGGAGATCAGCTTCTGTAAAATTCCCTTGACGAATATCGCTGCTCTGCAATTGACAGCGAATTAACGTCGCGCGCTTAAACTGGGCTTGACCCAGTTGGGCATGGGTGAGATTGGCTCGCCACAGCATCGCCCGCGAGAAATCAACCTCCTGCAGCAGGCTGTGACTCAAGTTACTGCCTGTGAGGTCAGCTCCCTGCAGGGCCGCATGAGTTAACTTCAGCCCAGGCATCCAAGCTTCTCGGAAATCAACGCCGCCAAAATCTCGCCGACCCGCTGCGTAACTGGTTAAGAGCTGAACAATTTGCATGAATTTGGGGATTTTATGAGAGCGACCCGAGCAATTGCCTGAGTGGCAACTGCCTCAGGACAGGTTGTAACGCTTTTAATGTTAACTAATGTAACGACTTTTGGCAGCGATCGCAATTGGCGGCCGCTAAATTTGTAGAAAATCTCGGTGAGCCAGGCTGCTCCTCTCGCTGCGCCCCTCAGCTGTCTCAACCGATTCGCTGGGGTGTTCTGACGTTCCTCTGCCCAATTCACACGACAGTTCTTGGTAGCAGTCAGCCCTTTCCTGAAGGCTGAGTAGAGCAAGATCCCTACCCGAGGCAGACGGATAGTACGACGTCTTACCCTGAGCCCATTGATTAAGATCAGTCAATCAGCTTATTGAAAGGAAACATCGACATGGCTTCGTCTGCAAGCAGTGAACGGCTTACGTTGTCTTATTTGCTTTGGCTTGGCGGTTTCTTTGGTTTGTCAGGCTTGCACCGACTCTACAACGGCAAAATTACGAGCGGTCTGATCTGGTTTTTTACGCTGGGCTTGTTTGGCGTCGGTCAGTTTGTCGATGTGTTTTTGGTGCCGGGTATGGCGGAAGACCATCAGCTCCGACGTCTGAAGTCTCAATACGGCAATGATCTCTATGATGTGCTCAACCAGCCCATCACCACGGGCCAGACCTTGAAACAGCCGACCCGCGAAGCCAAAATGGTGAAGCTGCTCAAAGCTGCTAAGCAGCACCAAGGGCAGTTGTCCGTCACCCAAGCCGTGTTAGAAACGGGCCTCGGCTTTGACGAAGTCGAAGGTTTGCTGCGCGATATGGCCAAATCGGGATACGTCGCTGTTGATAACCATCCTCAAACTGGGGTAGTCATCTACCGGATTGAAGAACTCGTGGATTAGACTCGTTGCGGACGACCGCTGGCCCCCATCCTCTATGCATTGTCAGCCCACAAAGGTCGGAGTCATCGCCGCTCACTCAGTCCGTTGCTGACCCCAGATTGGCCTCAATGTCACCAGCACTGTATGTCTCAGATTTTCTAAATTGTTGCCGTGTCCCCCGCCCAAATAGATGCCAGGAGTTTGAGCGGAGGTCTCTATTGTTTCATTCACTGCCCTGCTAGAGGGGCTCGTTCGTCATCCCTCAGCCCGATCCACCCCTATTGAATGGTCAGCACAGCCTTGCCACTAAACTTACGCGCTAACAAATCACTGGCGAGTTGCGGCGTTTCTGACCAATCGGCTTCAGTGATGGCCGGGACTTGAAGACGCCCATTCTCCAGCAATCTGAGTAACCGTCCCAGACCAACAGATGACGGCTCAACCTCAACTTCACTGTAAAGGGTGAGGCCATAAATTCGGCGTTGTCCACCGCCACCAAACAGGGTCATCAAATTGATCGAAGTTTCTGTACTTTGCGAAACTCCGTAAGACACCAGAGTGCCACCCTTATCCGTTACCTGCAGTAGCGGGCCAATCAAGTCACCGCCGACACCATCCACAATGAGTCGATACGGGCCTTCGGCCTCAAACCCCTGCCCGTCTGCCGTCACCACGACGGCATCGGCCCCAATGTCTCTAGCGAATGCCTCCTGCTCTGAACGACGTACCTGAGCGACTGCTCTCGCCCCGCTGAGTTTGGCTAGCTGCAAGGCGAAGAAACCAACGCCACCGGTGACACCCGTGACCAGGGCTGAGTGACCCAGAATTCTGTCTCCCTTGTCGACGGCAGCTAGAGCGGTCAGTCCGGCGACGGGGAGCGTCACCGCTTGGCGATCGCAGACCCCATCGGGAATAACAGCCAAATACTCGCGATCGCCGATAACGTATTCCGCAAACGCATCCATCTGCGGTCGCCAGCCCACCACTCGGATTCCTTGCTGAGGCCCACTGCCATCGGCAGCCGGTACTTCAATTGTGCCGACGTAATCCCAGCCGATGGTTCGCCCTTTTGAATCGGGAGACTGAGCAAAACCAACTTCACCCCGATTGAGAGAGAAGGCCGTGACCTTCACTAGGCTCTGATGGGGCAGCGGTTGCGGACGCTCGGTCTCGGAAACTCCAATACCGCCGGGCTCGTCGGCATTCATCATGAGACGTTTCATGTTTTTATCCTCGATGGTTGAGTTGATAGACAAAGAATTGCGAACTGTCGTCGAGGGCGGATTATTCGACCTCGATCCCGCGAATGATCGGTGCAGGTTCAAAGTTCTGCGGGTAGTGCATCCCCCGTTCGGCAATGAGATAGGTCGTTAAATCGAGTGTATGGTCAGCGACCCAAAATCGAGTAACCTTTCCCGCCTCATGGGACAGAATAAAGTACTCAATCGAGGTGCCCTTGCGTCCCGTCGGTGCTAAACCGAAAAACTCCCCAACGTGTTGCCAGACGAGATTGACCGCAATCACAGCTCGATTAACCCCATAGATTTCATCGACCAGGTCGAGCCGGGGCTTGAATTCAGTTTGAAAGGCAGCCGCCCAAGCCTTCAACGGTTCAATGCCCCGAATCGGTTGAGAACCCACGGTGCTGCGAAGCTCAACATCGGGGGCAATGACCTCGTCCCAGAGTTCCAGTTTTCGCTCGTTGAATCCTTGGTAGATTTGACGACCGATGTGCTTGGACTGAGCGATTGCATCGAGCGTATCTTGTGCATTCATGAGGGTCTGTCTCCTTGATGAGCGATGTCATCCGCTCTTTCTAAAATCAGAATAATCGGGACTCACCTGCGGAAAAATGGGGCTAAAGTGACTTTACTATTTACCTATAGTTATCAATAACGTCTACTAACGATGAAAAGCTGGAGTAACATCGCCACCTTTATTCAAGTCGCGGCGTCTCAAAGCTTTGTCCAAGCCGCCAATGTCCTCAGTCTGTCGCCACCAGCGGTGAGTAAGGCGATCGCCAAACTTGAAGAGGAGTTGGGTGTAAAACTTCTACACCGCACCACCCGCAGCGTCAGCCTCACCCCCGAAGGTGAGCGCTTTTATGAAGGTGTCAAACCGCTGCTCGCTGAGATGGATGCGCTGACAACTGAGTTAAGTGACAGCGCCAAAGCGCCCAAAGGACGACTGAAAATCAGCATGGGCTCTGCTTATGGCAGAATCTGGGGCACTCGGCTCATGCCAGATTTTTTGAAGCGGCATCCCCAAATATCGGTTGAGTTGCTGCTGGATGACCGGAATGTAGATCTGGCGGCAGAGAGTATTGACATCGCTCTCCGTATTGGGCCACTGCCGGATAGTGCCAATCTCATCGCCCGTCGATTATTCACTGACCCGTTGATTACCTGTGCGACACCTGACTACCTTGAGCGAGCAGGCTATCCCAACCATCCCAACGATTTGGAGCGTCACAATTGCCTGAACTTTCGCAACCGCAAAACCGGACGTCCGATGCCCTGGTTGTTTACCCTCAATGGTCAAGTAGAGCGAAAATTAGTCAGCGGTAATCTCACTATTAACGACGGTGAAGCGGTGGGGAGAAGCGCGACTATAGGACTCGGAATTAGTCAAATGCCGGGTTATATGGCCGCTGAAGATCTCAAAGTGGGGCGGTTAAAGGAAGTCCTGCCCGGTTACCGTCCCCCTGAAGTGCCGATCACAGCACTGTATCTAGAACGTCGTCTAGTTTCGCCGAGGATTCAAGCATTCATTGACTTCATGATTCTAAAAGTAGCCAATACTTCTAATCAACACACTGACGTTTCATCCCATCGAGCGCAGCTTAAACAATGATCATGATGCGGTTTTGCGATCCGACAGCACACAATCCCGATGGGTGGATCATCACTCCCAATGCCGCCTTCTGCACTCACACTCCGCATTTCAATGCCGCATTTGATGGCCGCCGGTTTCTGCTCTAAGATGCTGAGACGCTTGCCAATGGCCGATCATGAGAATTTTGCTGGTAGATGACGAAGCAGAATTAGCCGAGCCCCTCAGTCGAGTGCTCACCCGGCAGAGCTATCAGGTGGATATTGCCACAGATGGACAGGCTGGTAGTTTTTGTAGGTTGGGTTGAACAGAGTGAAACCCAACATTAGCAAGGGGCTTGTTGGGTTATGTTGACGCTAACCCAACCTACATATTCCAGCTTGACGCTGCACTAGAGCGCATCATGCCCTTAACAGTCCAAAGCTTTGAGATTAGATAATTTCATCTCTCCACAAATTCATCAGCTAGGGACTACACCGAGGCGTTGCTGGCTCAACACAGTCAAACGATGACCGATGTCTAACAATCCACACCGGGAAATTCGGAAATAATGCCCTGATAAATGTCGCTGACCGGCTCTAACTCATAATTGGCAGAAATGGTTTCGACTTTGAGCGCCTTCAGTTTAGCCGCACATTCGCTGGTCTCTAGAAGTTGCTCAGGCGAAGCAATTTGCTTCTGAATGCCGGTGATGGCGGTGGCGCTCAAGGTGCAAACGGATGCGACCATCGTCGTCAGTCGCCAGTTACCCAAAAACGGCTCACCCGTTACAGCCGATTCACCCGCGATAAAAGTAGCGACCACACCCAGCACAATATTAATGATGGTATAACGACGATCAGTCGATTTAAGACGCTGCTTTTGAGCTTCTACTTTCTGCAAACTTTGTTGGATCTGCTGTCTCAAGACAGTGTGCTCGTAGTGAGCGCCACCCGGCGACGAAGAATTTGCTTCTGGCGACATCGTCCTCTCCACTGACTGATGGTTAGGTACCCTATCAAAATAATATGAGATAGCGCTGTGGATCATAGTTTCCGAGGGCAGGTGCATCCAGAACACTGGCTAAGACACTCAGTGCATTTCACGCTGCAGTTGGTCACTCATATGTTTCGATACCAGATGAGTTCGCTGAAGTTTTCACGTTCTTAAAGCCACAGTCAACCCTGACAACTTCATCTGGCTGAGGCCTACATTTGATGGTCATCAGTTTCTGCTCTAAGATGCTGAGACGCTTGCCAATGGCCGACCATGAGAATTTTGCTGGTAGATGACGAGGCAGAATTAGCCGAGCCCCTCAGGCGAGTGCTCACCCGGCAGGGCTAACAGGTGGATATTGCCACGGATGGACAGGCGGGTAGGCAACTCGCGGCTAGCGCTAGCTATGATCTGCTGATTTTAGATTGGATGCTGCCCCACTACAGCGGGTTAGAAATTTGTCAGCAGGTGCGATCGCGCGGGGATGCCACCCCCGTCTTATTCTTAACGGCAAAAGATACGTTGAATGATCGGGTCGAAGGGTTAGATGCGGGTGCTGACGATTATCTGGTGAAGCCTTTTGAACTGCGAGAGCTGCTGGCACGGGTGCGAGCCTTGCTGCGACGTCCCCCCACGCTGGATGCGCCGCCCCGCGTCACGCGACTGCAGTATGAAGATCTGGCCCTAGACGAAGCAAATCAGCTGGCCTATCGTCAAGGCGAAACGATCGAGCTGTCAGACAAGGAAACGCAGTTGCTGAGCTATTTGCTGCGGCATCCTGATCAGGTGCTGACCCGCAGCCAGATCCACCAAGCGGTGTGGGCCGATGCCGAAGAACCCGCTAGCAATGTCTTGGCAGCGCAGATGCGACTACTGCGGCGCTAAATTGAGCCCAAAGGCACGCTGCCCTTAATTCATACGGTGTATGGCAAAGGCTATCGACTCGGGAGTTAACCGGGGGGTGAACCGGCAGTCGCTATACTAAACACCTGAGTTAGTCCATGTGGTTATGGCCTCTGAAACCCCCACCGTCGAGTTTTTTGACGGCATTCCCGAAGAAATTAGTAATGTGAGTCTGCGGCAAGATAGCAACACGGGCGATCGCATCGTGTTGCTATTGTTTGAACGGCTGCAGGCGATCGAACAGTTTAGAAGCTTTCGCAGTCGCTTTTCGAAAGCGCTCAAGCTCACCGACAGCGAAGGGGTGATTGAGATCGAACCTTCGGGCGTCAAGTTTATCTTCAGTGGGCCAGAAGGCGATGACCTGAAGCAGGTTGAATGCACCCTCGCCATTGATCGCCCTGACCACTGGGAACGGTTTATGCGATTTATGCACCGCTATGCCGAGGCCAATGGGATGGCCTATGGTGAACCGGCGGCGACAGAGTAGTCACCGCGCTCGGAAAGCCTTGCCCACAGGAGATCGCAACGATGCCCATCCTAGCGACATTGAGCACTCGCGATCGAAAAGCTGGGCCATGAACACAGCGCCCCAAAAACGGAATTTTCTCAAACGGGCTGAAGCCTGTTCTACAGTAATCCCAAAGGTTCATCGGCAGTGGACAAGGCTACAGCCGGGCGATCTCATCGGTCACTAGCATCAAGCCAGTGCGCTGCAAGTCCTCCACTGGGCCAGATTAGTCAGTTCATATCACAGCAAAGCGAAGGAGTCGGGGTTCATGAAAGTTGCCATTACCGGAGGCACCGGATTTGTCGGGAGCACACTCACCGCCGCCCTACAGCAGGCAGGGCATGAAGTCGTGGTGTTGACCCGTGATGTCACCCACGCCCGTCGCGTGTTTCCGGCTGCCACCTTTCCTCAGGTCACCCTGGTGGCTTACACACCTCAGCAATCCGGTGATTGGCAAACTGCAATTTCTGGCTGTGATGGCGTTGTCAACTTGGCCGGAGCGGCGATTTCCGAACGCTGGAGCGCCGCTCACAAACAAGCCATCCTGGACAGTCGCCAAGTGGGCACCGCCAAAATCGTTGAGGCGATCGCCCAGGCTGACGCTAAACCCCAAGTCCTCGTGAGCGCTTCGGCGATCGGGTATTACGGCACGAGTGAAACCAAAACATTTGATGAAACCAGTGCGCCCGACGATCAGGACTTTTTATCGCAAGTGTGCCAGGCCTGGGAAACCGCAGCCACCCAAGTGAAAGAGATTGAGGGCGTGCGCTTAGTGATTCCCCGCATTGGCATCGTGTTGGGCCAGGGCGGGGCGCTAGAACGCATGCTCACTCCTTTTCGGTTGTTTGCCGGGGGACCAATCGGCAGTGGCCGCCAGTGGTTTTCCTGGATTCACATTGATGACTTGGTGGCGGTGTTGCTGCGGGCGCTGACCGACCACACCATGTCAGGGGTTTACAACGCCACAGCCCCCACTCCCGTTCGCATGGCCACTGTGTGTGAGGCCTTGGGGCAAGCCCTCAACCGACCCTCGTGGTTGCCCGTGCCTGATTTTGTGATTGAGGCGCTGCTCGGCGATGGGGCTGTGGTCGTGCTGGAGGGCCAACAGGTTTTGCCCAAACATCTACAGGCCGAGAATTTTGCCTATCAATATCCCACGGTTGAGCAGGCGATGAAGGCCGTGGTTGCGGCGACTTAGTCCATTCAACGTCGAGCGTTGATAGTCGTAGATTGCACCGCTGCAGCAACGATCTCCGAATCGGGAAACTGGAGGCGATAGAGGGCATCAAACCCTTCGTCGCAGTGGGGAGGCGCTCCGGCTAGCTGTCGGGCCATGGTCTCAATCACGTCAGGAGGAACCTGGCGCGATCGCTGCTCGTTTCTGTGCAGGCAAAGGGGGGTAGGCAGGTCAAACCACACCGCTAACAGGCGCGTAAAGCCTGCTGCTCGCGCCGCCTGAATGACGGTGCGGCGACCTTGTCGCTGCATGTTTGTGGCATCGTAAATGGCCCCGGTGACATGGCCCTGTCGAGTGTGCTCAACCGTCTCCTGCAGCTGCTCGGTGACGCGATGCCAGACCTGCAGCCAGGGGCCTTGGGTAGCGGCGTGGCCAAAGAGCTGGGCGCGAATCTGATCGGTCGAAATCACAACTAACGACGGTGCAGATTGATGAAACTGGTTGGCCCAGGTAGATTTACCGCTGCCGGGCAGGCCAATGAGCAGCCAAAGGGGAATTTCTGCCGGAGGAGCCATGACAACAAGGGCAATTGAGGGACGATGAATTAGGGTATTGTTGCGGGAATTTTCAAGACAAATTCGCTGCCTTGTCCCAGGGTTGAGTTCACTTCGAGGGTGCCCTGGTGTTTTTCAACCACGATTTGGCGGGCGATCGCCAATCCCAGTCCGGTGCCTTGCCCCACCCCTTGGAATGCATCAGTTTTTTCTATGACGATTAAAAGCGGTAGAACTGCCAATAAATTTCCCCGAAGATTTCTATTATCCAGAAGCATCACTGCCGCCAGATCGATCGCCGCCAGCGCTCGATCACCCCAACCAATCACCTAAATCATCCTTAAAACTAGCCGATTAATTGAGTGCGGCAGGCAATCTCGATCACCAGTGCCCTCGACAGAAAGGGTTCAAGATCAGCAGAGAGCTTCTTTCAAGTCGCCTTTGAGCCCTTGGAGAACGGCATGTAACTTTTGATGAATTTAGCTTTTTTGAGCGTGATGCTTCCAAAAATCGCTAAGCGAGGTATCGTTTAGGGCAGAAAAACGTCACTTGAGGTCTTGGGGAGATGGGCGATCGCGTTAGGCCTGGCAAAATGGGTCAATGTTTATTGGCGGCGGCATTCATGACGGCCTTAGTGCCGCAGCGATCGCTGTGGGCACAAAGCAGTCCGCCCCCGTTGCAACAGGTGATTCATTCCTTTGATATTGAGCAACCCGAAGCCACGGCCTACTCGCTCTGGAACGCGGGCCAAGAGCAACGTCATGAAGTTTGGTTTCGCATCTTAGGCGGCGAAGCTGATTTTCAGCAGCGCCTGCGGGTGTATAAAGAGCAAGCCCCGCCGCGATCGCCCGATATGCTGCCCCCCGACTCGAACATTATTTACGAGGTGGCCAACAGCAGCTCATCAGAATGGTTCTTTTTAGGCACTGAGGGCAACTTCTTTACCTACTATTTTGATGGGGACAATCGACCTAATGGCGATGCGGGCTGGGATCATTCCAAAGCGGTGCGCGTCCGCAAAACGATTTATAGCAACGGCGACCTGTATGAGATCAGCTTTGAAGATCTCAATTTACTCGATGACTATGACGATCTAGAGATCGAAGTCATTCTGATTCGGCGGTAGTGGGGTGCTGCGGGGCCGCGTCCGCAGGATCAGTGGGCTCCGTGGGCAGCGGCTCAAAGGGATTGATCAAGCCCGAATCGTCTAGCTCCTGCTGAGGATTGGTGGGCAATGGCGTCAAGTCCAACAGTCCACCATCATCCAAGCCACCATTTTCTGGTAGCCCTTCAATACCCGGTGCAGGAGCCTCCAGGGATTCGCCCGGCAAGGTGGCCAGGGCCACGCGATCTCCCCCCACCGCTCGCAACAAATCGAGCACTTGAATCACATCTTCGTAGCGAGCATCGCGAGAGGCATACAGCACAATCAGCCCCTCTGGAGACACCTGCTGATGCTGCAGCAGCACGTCGTACAACAGATCCAGCGTCACCGGCTGCTGATCAAGATAAACCTGACCAATCGCATCGACACTCACATAGAGCCGCTCTCGCTGGATCGCTTCTGCCCCCAGCCCTTGGGGTGGCAACGGATTGCCCGTGCTGGCGTTGGGTAAGTCTAAATCAATGGCCTGCTGGCGTGTCAGCCCCACAGCCGCCAAAATAAAGAACGTCAGAATACAGAAAATGACGTCGATGAGGGGAATGATCTCGATTCTGACGTCTTCTGAAGGGGTATCGAGGAGATCAACTTTCATGGGCAGTGGGCATCTTCTTTTCGACGATGTTGGAATCAGGCTGCGCTTGCGCCCGCTCGTTCGCGGACCAAGCCTGGCGATAGAGCAGCTCTAGCTCACTCCCCGATTGCCGAAATACTTTAGCTTGGCCAAACACAAAGCCTTGAAACATGCGATAGAAGGCTAAGCTGACGATCGCGATCACCAGCCCCGCGGCGGTGCTAATCAACGCTTCACCAATGCCTAAGACCGTGCCTGAGGTGCTGTCACTGGCCAAGTCCGACAGGCGAATCGAGCCAAGGGAATTAATCAGGCCCAACACCGTCCCTAACAATCCCAGCATCGGGGCTAGCGCAATCACGGCTTCCAGGGCTTTCTCACCCTTGCGCATGACGGTCAGTTCTTCATCCGCAGAGGTTTCTAGCGCGAGCCGAAACACTTCGGGATCAGGCGTCTCTAACGACAGCGCTGATTGCAAAAACCGCCCCATCGGCAGCTTATTCGCGCGTTGGGCAATGTCTTTGGCGGCGGCCCATTCGCGGCGGGCGGCTTCGAGCACTCGCCCCGCGACCTCGCGCTCTTTAGTCAAAATGCGAGACCAAAACCAAATGCGGTCAACGATGGTACCCAATGCCAGAACCGAGAGGAACAGCAACGGCCACATGGCAATGCCGCCTCGGGCAAACAGTTCTGTGATATTCAAAAGGCACCTCCTGAATCTGGGCGAAGGACGCTACTAAGGCACTCTATGGTAGTGCGAATAGTCCTGTTGGAGATCGCCTCGGCCAAAAAGACATCTGCCCCAACAGGCATTCCAATTTTAGAGAGTCATGGGCCATTTGATTGAACTGGGGCCATAATTTGCCCCGCCGCTGCCCAAGACTGACGATTCGAAGCCTCCCTCAATCAGCAGTAACCGCTGTACCCCTTGTCGCCAGAGATTTCCGCGCGCCACAAAATTTCTTAGCCCAGACTGACAGCAACTTTTTGAAGTGTGACGATACTTTTTGGGCGGCGGTTCCTGGCCTGCCGCAACGGTGAGGCCCTCAACTCGTGAGCCCCCATTATCGGGTTGATGAATTCAGGGCCGCTGGGCTGGCTTCAGACTTGCCCTCGTTATCTGAAGGATGACCTGGAAAGAAGCCAGAGGGGTAATATCCAGTTCTCAGTGGTCGGACTCCTGATGCAATCCTGGAAATGCAGGGGAGCCGAGGAGCAGGGAAGCGAGCTCTGTGGCTTTGTTTCAGTGGCGAGGGTTTTATGGGGTGACGCTGACGCTAACCCAACCTACAAATTCAAGCTTGAAGCTGCCCTAGCCTAAAGGCTATCGGTCTTCGCTGGCTCGCCTCTGCTGGGCAGTTAAACCATTGAGGTCTCGGGGGTTCAGGTCAGTTTCGGCCAATTGAGCGTAATATCCAAAAATTCCTGTCACAGGCCGCACCATCGATTTTGTGCATAGTAGCAATCTGCTTTGTGCTTTGAAGGTTAGGGGCCGCACCGCGTAGGGTACAGACAACCAAAACTTACAGCGCCAAGCGCGCAAGCGAGGTTTAGGGTGGTTTGTCCTAATAACGTTCAAGTCCGTCAGCAGTTAGAGTCGCTGTATCAGCGATCGCCAGTTATCCCCGCACATGTCCGGCTGCGCCAGCTTGCTCAGCAAGTCGGTCAGTGGCTCCTGCGAGAACTGACGCGTGATCGCACTGAGCCCCAAATTTCTCAGGATTCTGATGTGCACGGGCGCATTTTCTGGCGCGTCTATGACCCGCTCACTCAGCACCGCGAAATCTGCTGGTCAGAGCGAGAAGTGCGACTGTGGCTAGAGCGCCGCTATTCTAAGTAGCCGTCACAAAATCCGCAATTGCTACACAACGTCGCTTTCCACCTTGTTGGACTGATCTGGCAGTTCCGCAGCTGCCAGACTAAGCGGCGGCGCTGCCGGAGTGGCACGATTCAATACCTGTTGTAGGGTCGCTACCGGCACCTCGTAGAAATACCGCTGCCGAAAGGACTCTTCTTGAACAGCCACTAAAAAGTCCGCCGCCGCGAGTTCGGATTGATCGGGTTCCGGCTGGCGGGCCGGGGCCGATATCGCCAACTCAGTCTCCGTCTGCTGGACGGTGAAGCCGAGGGATTGGAGGGCCAACAGGCCAATTTGCAGCGTGCGATCGCTGACGCCCAATTTCTCCGCCACGCGCGATCGGGGACGCCATTCCCCCGTGCGAGCCAGGTATTTGGCCACGCCCAGCAGTTGCTGCCAGCGCTGGACGGGAGGCACAGCGGGAGGTGGGGGATAGGCGAGGGTCAAGGTTTGAGCGTCATCGGCAGAGTGGGCAAAGGCTGACCAGTCGAGCGGACAGGTCAATAATGCTGGGGGGGATGCTTCCGGGGGGGCAGTTTGGCGCTGATCGACTAGCCAGTCGGTGGCCGCTGCCGTCGTCGTTGGGGCCGCCGCTGTGGTCAATGCTCGATGATCGATCAGACGCGCTTCATAGCGTTTCTGATAGGCATTAAAGTCCAGTTCAATGACGACGTCATGGGTTCCCTCGGGTAAGTCTTGACGGCGATGCCCCCACCAGTGACCGGGAAAGGTCGTTTGGGTCGCCGGATCTGTCATGTCAAAGGTCACTTTGAAATAGCGCTGTTTACCGCCGCGACGGTCTTTAATCCGCTCTTCTCGCAGGTGCTCGATCTGCACCTGCTTGAGCAAAAGACGAGGGGTAGGATTACCCATGCCATAGGGTTCCAACAACTTAAGGGCGCGGAAGAGATCCTTGCCCAAGTCAGCCAGCGTGACTTCTAAATCCAGAGTTAAGGGGGGTGGCTGAGTCAGATCGGCCATCGGTAGTTGCGATCGCACGGCCCGATTCAGCCCGGCCGCAAACAGGGGAAGATTTTCGACCGGTAGGCTCATGCCCGCCGCAAAGGGATGGCCACCAAAGCTCGTGAGTAAATGAGATTGCGCCTTGACCAGTTCATAGAGATCAATCTGCCGCACCGATCGCGCCGAACCACGCGCCATCAAAGGTTGGCCCGCGATCGCCGTCGTCTCAGTTTGAAACAAAATCGTGGGGCGACCGTAGGCTTGAGCAATTTGACTAGCCACGAGTCCTAACACGCCCGGTGACCATTGCGGATCGCTCAGCAAAATCACTTGAGTCGTACTCAAATCGAGCTGGGCCAACTGGGCTTCAGCTTGGGCCATGACCGAGGCCTGCAGATCTTTGCGGCGAGTGTTGGCCAGTTCGGCTTCCAGGGCGAGGGCTTCGGCGTGGGGGAGATCGCGACTGGTCAACAGCTCGACCCCAAAGCGCGCGTCGCCGTGAATGCGACTGACGGCGTTGATCCGAGGGCCAATGCCAAAGGCCACATCCGAGGGGCGATCGCCCGTGCGTTTGCAAAACTGCAGCAGCTTGGTGAGTCCTGGTCGCAGCCCTTGCTTGGCCTGAGCTTCGAGCTGCTTGAGTCCCATCTGCGTGAGATAACGACAGTCTCCCCGCAGCGCTACCAGGTCAGCAATCAGGCCAATCGCCACCAAATCCAACACGGTCTCTAAGGGCTGCTGGGGGATGGTGGGTAACCGGTCATAGAGCGCTTCAAGTAGCTTGTAGGCCACCGCCACCCCCGACAAATTGTGGAGGGGATGGGCGGCAGCGAGCTGCCGCGGATTGATCAGCGCGACAACGGGTGGACGCGTCTCTGGCAGCGTATGGTGATCCGTCACGATCACCGCCATACCCAGGCTTTGGGCATAGGTCAGCTCAGCGTCAGCGGTGCTGCCCGTATCACAGGTGACGATCAGCGTGCAGCCCCAATCGGCCAGGTCATCGAGCCCCGATTTTGACAATCCGTGGGATTCGGTAAACCGGTTGGGCACGTAGTAGCGCAGGTGGCTGTGCTGCGCCCAAAACTGCCCCAACCCTTCCCACAAAACGGCAGTCGCAGTCAGACCATCCGCATCAAAATCGCCCCAAATCGCCACCTTTTCTGGCTGCTCGTAGGCCTGTTGCAGGCGCGCGATCGCCCACTCCATTTCGTCCCCAAAAGCCCAGGGCGAGGTCGGTTGATAGGCTTCGGCTTGGATGAAGGTTTGAATGTCTGCGAGGCGATGCCAGCCCCGCTGCCAGAGCAATTGGCCCAGCAGCGGCGCGAAGGCAGCGGCCACCCCAGTCGTTGGTAGCCATTGCTCAAAGGCTTGCAACCATTCAGCGGAGGGCGGCGACGCCTCTGAGAGACACCATTGATAGTGGGGATAGGTCATCGCCAATAAACCGCCGTTTGCTCATCTTTAAGGTGTGCGAAAAACAGGGCCGTTAGGACTTTCGCAAGCGCCCTAGATCCCCTAAACCTGGGGGAGATTGAATCCGATTCCCCTCAGACTGGGGGGTTAGGGGCCAAAATTCGGGTTCAACGGCGTCAGTTCTGGCCGTTTCTGAATTCGGAATGAATCGGCAACAGCGTCATCCAGGTTGCCTAATATGCCTGGCAATCGCTGCGACACACAGCTCGGTAGGCTCCGTTGACGGCTGGTTGGCAGGGCAGATCCTGTCCTCGTATGATTTTTTACATCTTAAAGGGCAACAACTTGATACATCACAAAAATCGGTGTTTGGCGATCGCACGGTGCTGCCGCTGCCCGGCCAAACCATTATCCACGAAGGGGATCAGCCATTGAGCAGGCAGCTAGCGAAACCGAACTGGGGAACCTGCGAGAGAGCATACCGTCACTTTTTTAAGTGTTTGACGGGGTAAATGATCTCGTTCGTCGAAGGGAGGGATAAACTATAAGAAGTCATTTTGACGATGTGATGGTCAATCAGGCTAGGGCTCCCTGGCAAAGGTCTATTCGCTAGTCGCCGTTCAGGCGGCGATCGCGGCGATACCGGCCACAACTGTAAATCTTAAGCCCCTAAAAACCGAACCCGTTTGAATATCACTACTGAGGAGTTACGTTTTATGCTTCACCGCAAGATCTATCAACTTTGCTGTGAGGGTAAAGAGGTCTGGATTTTCTTACGGGATCAGCAGCGCTGGCTCGAACGCGCCACAATTTTAGATATTGAAGGCGATCTCGTCACCGTTCGCTACGAAACCGATGAAGAAGATGAGATTAGCTCTTGGGAAGAGCTGATTCGCCTAGAAAGCATCGGCTCTATCATGCAGCGGTTAGCCACGGTACCCCGCGGCGAGTTCGACTTCCCCTTGACGGAAGACTGCCCGGAGACCGAGCAACTCTCTGACCCACATCGCCACGAATCGAATCCCGACTAACGGGTCGTTGCCCACCGCATTGATAATGATTGCTGTACCCGCATCACATGTCGGGCACAGCAATCATTTTTGAGCAAATTCTTGCCCTGAACCCGATAACTAATTGACCTCAGTCAGCATTTGCCTGGGTATCTTGTCGGGCCGCAAACTGGGGACAATATCCTTCAGCAGCGACTGGAAAGCCGTACATCGGTGAAGCTGAGTTATTGCAGCGCGGTTGCTGCCAGTGAACGCAGTTAAAACAGCACTGCACCGATGGATTGAGGGTGGCGGGCGAGTTGGCCTGTCGCAACAGCGCTTGTTGAGTCAACCCCCGAATCACCAGGTCATTGCCCTGCCAGCGAATCTGCACCACACCGGTATCAGCCAACCGATTCCACCGGGGGTCTTCTTGCACCTCAAGTGGCAGGGTCAAGGTCACGCCCGCCTCAGTAGCGGCGATTTCCCCTTCAAACACCATATCCGGGGCAACGGGCTGTAAAAAGGTGTCCCCAATGGGCAGCTCAACCACCTGGTTAGCCGACGGCAAATGCAGCTTATAGCGGCTTTGGAGATCTTCTAAACTGGCCAAGTCGGCGAGGAAACCCGGGGAGCCATGGACAAACACCACGTGGTGCGGGCGCAAATTGTGAATCAGCTGCGTGGTGCCCGCACCATCACTATGGGTCGTCAATAAATAAGTATCTAAATGAGCCTGACCCTGACCTAATTCGGGGCCCAGGTCTTGCAACCAATCTAGCGTTGGCTGAGGATGCGTCGAGTCAGTTTCTAAACCGGCGTTGACGACACTGTTGGCCAGGCCATCCGGCAAAAAGATCCGCCAGGGCAGCGCTCCCCATCGCACTAATTCAGCCAAGTTGGCGTTTTGATACCCCACCAAGATTGCGGGGTGCCCAGGGTCGTCAGGCAAGGTAGCAGGCAGGCGCTGCAGGTGCGGCAGCACGCGATCATCCCAAAAGAGCGGCTGATGCCGGGCAAAGTTTTGCACATTGGTCGGCAGGTGCGGCAAGAGATTGAGATAAACGTCACAGGCTTGAGCGACCCAGGCATCGACCCACACGGTTAAATCGCGCCCGGTGAAGTGATGGTGGCTGCGTAATAGCATCAGCAGCTCTTGTCCCAACCCCATGCGGGGCACCGGCAAGAGTACGTTATGGCCCGTGGCGATCGCCTGATTGATCTGATCAGCCAAGCGATTTTCTTGCTGGCGACGATGGGGATATCGGGCCGTGCCCTGACTCCCTTCGACAATCAGCACGTCGGGCTTTAGCCCGCGCAGCTCGTCTAACGGTAACCCCTCCACTAGCCGCGAGTTCGAGAGAAAGCAGTCGCCGGTATAAAAAACGCTGTAGCGGCGTTCCGGCGATGTATAAGTGAGCAGAATGCAGGCGGCTCCCGGCAGATGCCCGGCAGGCCAGAGTTGCACCGTCAGGCCCTCGGCGAGTTCAAGCGATTGTCGCCAGGGCAAGCGCTGACAAAAATCAGCCCCAGCAGGCAGCTTTTCCAGCGGCCAGTTGAGCGGCAGTAGCTCGGCGGTCGCTTCGCTACAGTAAATGGGCAGATCGGGCCACTGTTGATGGAGCTGTAGCAGCGATCGCCCATGGTCAGGATGAGCGTGGGTGCAAAAGACGAAATCAACCGGGGCCAGCTGGGTCGTCTCTGACGATAGGGCTTCGAGAGACGTCAAGCCACAGTCCAACATCACGCGATAAGGCCCCATCTGCACCAGCAGGCAGACGCCCTCTTCAGCGTGACCGACGCCGTAGGGTAAACAAGATAATTCGCTCACCGGTTTCCTATCTAATGCCCCCACCCTCAGCCGCCCAGCCTCAGGTGCATCAATCTGAGCCCCCGTCACAAGTCAGCACGATGCGCTCGTTGAGTCAGTGACGAGAGCGCGGACGCTATGGCAGCTTTATCGCCCTCAGCCTAATGAGCAGAGCCATTGCCATGGTAGTCATCACTATCGTAGAAACCGTTGCGAGTCCCGAAAAAGAGCGTTGCGACGACAAAAATGCCGGTCAGCACTAACAAAATCGCCTTGATATCCATAAGATAAAACGTCTAAATGATATGAGTTCGGATGTTAGCAAGCGGCGAGCACGCCTAACGTCGAGGCTTTTAGACAAAAGCGCTGAGACGCCCAAGCTTACCTACCGTTAGATGATCCTACCAATGTACTTTGTCAAATTCACGAAGCTTAATACTGGGTGCGGAAAGTGGGCGGCTGAAACAGCGGTCATGAGCATCCGCGATCGCGCCCCGCTGCCACCAGCCCCCACCAGGCATTCGTCTTCATAGAAATCAGGCACCTCGAGATGAAAGCAATACCGATTGGATGGTGGAAAATCGTCTCACCAATGAATACGCTAATAAAGGAGAAACCCTCCAAGCTTAGACAAGACACAGCGCAGTCATGACATCACAGCCATCTGAGAAAGTTGCTCAAGCAGAATCTCTCTATACTGCTGGCCAACTGGCGTTTGAAAGAGGCAACTACCGGGATGCCGTTTTAGCGTTTGAAACTGGCAGCCGCCTAGCCGGGGGCGCGACGCTATTAGGCGGTAACATTCAGCTCTGGTTGATGAATGCCTACTCGGCGGCAGGGCGACAACCAGAAGCGATCGCCCTGGGGGAAAAACTCTCCAAGCATCCTGACGTCGATGTGCGCAAGCAGAGCAAGCGGGTACTCGAAATTTTGCCGGCTCCCCAACTGCAGCGCCGTGCTGATTGGCTGACGCC
>JBHJJI010000164.1:0-4232 GCA_050042805.1 Leptolyngbyaceae cyanobacterium | reverse complement strand
GCAACAGTTTCCCCCATTATGGATGGGGGATACCGATAGCGCACAGAGTCATGAGAGCCAGGTGCATTGCGATGACTTACAAACTGGCTATCAGGCGGATCAGAACTGACTAACACTTGTAGAATCGTGGCGTTAACTGTGGGAGAAGGCGGCACCACATGCTCAACTTACTGTCACTCGTGGGGATTGCGGGTCTGTGTTTTGTAGCCTGGCTCGGCTCAGAAGATCGACGGCAGGTACCCTGGAAGCTGATGGCCTGGGGGATTGGCATTCAGTTAGTGCTGGGGCTCTTTATTTTTCGCTTTCCGCTGACGCGACAAGTTGTCGTCTGGTTGAGCGGCCTGCTCAACGCTTTAATCGATTCTTCTGAAGCGGGTTCGCGGTTTCTGTTTGGCCCGATTTTGGTGCCTGACTTAGGGGCGTCGGTGGGGCCTCAAGGGGCAGGGCGCTGGCTAGCTCGGGCTTTAACACCGCCATTCGCTGCAGTGCCGGGCGATCGCCTCGGCGCTGACAATTTAGCCATAGGCTACGTTTTTGCGTTTCGGGCTTTGCCGCAGGTGATTTTCTTTTCCGCGATTTTTAGCCTTCTCTATAACTTGGGCGTGGTGCAGCCAGTGGTGCGCGTGTTTGCCAAGTTCTTTCGCTCAGTGATGAATATTAGTGGTGCCGAGTCACTGGCGGGAGCGGCCAACATTTTTGTCGGGATTGAGTCAGCCGTTGCGATCAAACCCTTTTTAGTCAATATGACCCGGAGTGAGCTGTGTGCCATTCTGGCGTCTTGCTTTGGCTCCATTGCCTCCACAGTACTGGGACTCTATGCCGGGTATTTGCGGGGCACCTTTCCGGCTATCTCAGGGCACTTGATGTCGGCCTCGGTGCTAACGATTCCAGCCGCCTTTGTGATGGCTAAAATCCTCGTGCCGGAAAAAGACATCCCAGAAACCCTCGGTAAAGTGCCAGAACTGGTGCAGGATGAAGCGGAGCGCAAAAGTCCGATGGATGCGCTGATTCTCGGGGCGCTGGATGGCGTCAAAATGGCTGTGGGCATTGCCGCTTCGCTGATTGCCATTTTGGGCTTGGTGGCCTTATTGAACTTGATTTTTGCGTCTCTCGCATCCTTACAAACCAGCGGCTTCGCACCCTTCGCTTGGATTGGCCAAATCTTTAGCGTCATTACCTTAGATAACCTGATGGGGGCATTATTTTTGCCGCTGACCTTTTTTACGGGCGTTTCCCTGGAATGGAACGAGCTGTGGACCTCTTCAGTACTGATTGGTCAGCGATTGCTCAAAACAGCAATTCCGCCCTACATTGCCTTGGCTGATTTGTCGGCAGAGGGGGCCCTGAGCGATCGCGCCCTGGTAATTGTGAGCTATGTATTGTGCGGCTTTGCCCATGTGCCTTCCGTTGGCATTTTTGTCGGTGGCCTAGCGGGCTTAGTGCCTTCCCGCAGCAAAGATATTAGTGAACTGGGCTGGAAGGCCCTATGGGCAGGCACCTTGGCGACCTTGATGACTGGTTGCATCGCTGGTTTCTGGTTCTATGAAGGCACTGCCGTACTGGGTCGATAGCCGGGTATCTCCTCTAGCTTCAAGTCATCCGCTATTGAGGACGAGACACTTCGCCCCCAAACCATCGTCAGAGTAATGATCCACCAGGCTCAGGGAGATTAGGCGTTGATTTGTACTACATACTGGTTCGAGTTGAATCGATTACGCGTGATCGCGGCTTGCCCTCTCATGGGTCTAGGGCTGGCGGCGGCTCTATTGTTGGGGGCGGGCTCAAGCTCGGCACAGTCAACTGACGCAGACGTCGCTGTGGAATCGGGAGAAAACTTTTTGTGGCAGATCGAAACGCCGACCAACACGGTTTACCTGCTGGGATCAGTCCACTTTCTCAGTGCTGACCAGTACCCTCTGCCCGCCGTTATGGAAGCCGCCTTTGATGATGCCGAAGTGCTGGTGTTAGAGGCTGACATCAGTTCCGCCGCGGCGACAGACGCCGCTACCGTGATGATTGATGCGGCTCTGCCCGAGCCGGGCGAAGCGTTAGCGGAGGTGCTCACCTCAGAAACCTATGGTCTGGCCCAGCAAAAAGTTGCGGAACTAGGACTTCCCTTTGAGTTGTTCAAGAGTTTTGAGCCCTGGTTTTTAGCGGTTTCGCTGACCTCCTTTCAATTGATCGATATTGGGTTTGAGCCAGAATATGGTATCGACCAATATTTTCACGGGCGTGCCGAAGCTGCCGACAAACCCGTGTTGTTCTTAGAGACGATTGAGCAGCAGTTTGATCTTTTTGAGCAGCTCTCAATTGACGAACAGCGTCAGTTCACTGAGCAGACTCTGGCCGAGATGGATCTGCTGGAGGAGTCATTTAACGAAATCCTGACCGCCTGGTCAACCGGCGATCGCGAGGGACTGGAAGCCACTTTATTGGCAGGTTTCGCTGACTATCCTGAAATGCAGGCTATCTTTTTGAGCGATCGCAACCGCGACTGGGCCACCCAGATTCAACCTTGGCTGCAAGCGGACGACGATTACCTCATCGTGGTCGGGGCGCTGCACCTCGTCGGCCCTGACAATGTGCTAGAGCTATTGGCCCAGCAGGGCTACCAAGCCGAGCAACTGTAGAGCGTGCTCCACAGCAGAAGTTGCCTGACCTTTTCAGTTTGTCTGCTCCCTTGCCCCCATTGCTCCCCAGCCATTGGCGATGCTTGGGCAAATAACGCCGCAGTCTATTAGTCGAGCGTAATCACATCGACCCAGTCGCGATAGGCGGCATCGCGATTTTCGACAATAGCGGTCAGTTTTGCCTGCAACTGTTGCGTCAGGGGCCGCTCTGCCGGTAACACATAATTTTCAATCTGCTGGACGGGGGCAATCCGCGCGGCGGTGCCGCACAAAAATACTTCGTCAGCAATCAGTAGTTCGGAGCGATCAACCGCCCGTTCGACCACCGGAATGTCCAGGTTGCGGGCAATCTGCATCACGCTATCGCGGGTAATCCCTTCCAAAATGTCCTGATCAGTCCCTGGTGTGATTAACTGCCCCTGCCGCACTAGGAAAATGTTCATCCCCGATGCCTCGCTCACCTTGCCCTGGGCGTTGAGCATGATTGCTTCGTCAAAACCCGACTGCCGGGCCTCAGTTTTTGCCAATGATGAGTTGATGTAACAGCCAGTGATCTTGCCTCGCAGTGGCAGATTCAAGTCTGACGGACGCTGCCAAGAGCTAATGCGACAGGTAATGCCGTGGGGCGAAAGGTAGTCGCCGAGCGGCAGGCCATAGACAGCAAAGTCATGATCGACATCATGCAGGCGCGGCGCAATGCCTAGATCAGAGGTGTAAACCAATGGGCGAATATAAAACGGCTCTTGTGGACGATTTTGCTGAATAAACTCAATCAAAACCTGCTTGATCTCGCTGGCGGGTAAATCAAAGTGCAAAAAGCGGGCGCTTTGACTCAGCCGCTGGCAGTGCCTTTCTAACCGAAAGAGCAGAATTTGACTCGGATCGGTCGGGTTAGGCAATCCCCGCATGCCCCCAAATGCACCGGTGCCATAGTGCAAGGCATGGGTGGCCACCGAGAGAGTGGCTTCTGCAAAGGGACAAAATTGCTTTTGAAAATAGGCGATCGGTAGAAACTGGGGCATCGGTCGTCTCTAAATATCGGTCAGTAGTGACAATATTGTCCTAAAAAAATGCCAGTTTAGGAAACGTGTCCCCAAACCGCGCGCCGGTATGAACGGTCAGCGATTAGTCTCAGCAAGGCAGGGGCACGAATATCTAGATTTTTGGGGCGTCGCGCCAGGGAAAGGTGCTTTTAGGCGGCGGGCGACCCCTCTGGCTGAGTAGAGACCGACGAAAAAACTCAGGAAGCAAGTTTCGGCGTTGCTGAATTAAAAGATGAACCTGGCAGGAACCGGAACATCGTCGAACTTGAGGGAATGAAGTAACAATCGAACGGAGTGAGCCAGCATGTCTACGGACTTGGAATAGCAGAGCGTTTTGCGATGCAGCCGAGCAAGATAGTGACGTAGCCGAGTGTTTTCGCCTTCCACCCGAGTCATATAGGTCTTGCAGACAATCTGCTCGCCCTCCGGAATGAAGCCGGGATACACGGGCCACCCATCAGTAACGTAGAAATAGCAGTTCCAGGAAGCCACGATATGCCAGAGCGGGGCAAAGGTTTCGGCACTATGGTCACCCAGTACCCAGCCTAAAATCCCCTTT
>JBHJJI010000163.1:0-8050 GCA_050042805.1 Leptolyngbyaceae cyanobacterium | reverse complement strand
CAGGGGCTGGACGCACACTTTGTGGGGAAGCCATCACATAAGTTTACGACCAGTGCGTGTTGGGACGGGTGACAAGCGAGATAATCTGAGGAAGTGACAGAATTTTACGCATTCTCCTCAGGTTGCTTTGTATTTCACCTTGAGTTCTAGGGGCTGTCATCATTTAGATTGTGTATGGCTTTTAGCATCTCGTTTCCAGCCCCTAGTTGATGGCGTAGGTGCGGGCGCAGTCAGGCCTAGCCTCAAAGCTTTTGGCCGTTTCTTGATGACACGCCCTAGGGCTCACTTGCACACACTCGTCACAGGTCTCTGTTGTTATGGCTCATCAGACTGAGCAGCCCTCAACCTTGCTTCTCAAGCCGATTCAGGTTTCACCGAGAAGCTTCAAGAGTCAGCTGGAGACAGTTATAGGAGCCATAGCGCAGCAGCGGCTGCGGGTGACTGTGATCGCCAAGCTGCCCCGAGGTAGCAGCTGGTCAACCGATCTCCAGCAATACAGCCAGGCAATTCATCCCACTCCTGAGATCTATTTATTCAGCCGTGAGTCAGGCGCGGCCCTTGATTGGGGGCATCCGGTGAGAATTCCCGACGATTACCCGATGCAGGGCCATTATTTTGTGTGGGTGATCTCAGAGACGGTCAGTTTTTTTCTGGAAGGACAGCGCGAAAGCGTCGCTGTGACAACGGCTGAAGGGGACTCGAAACCAGCGTCAGAAGATTCTGCTGGTAGCCCCGGTACGCTACCCAAGGTCAATTACAACATCACCTTTCAGCGGCCTTTAATCCAAAAAAAAGTTGAGGCCTTGGCGCTGGTGTTGCAGGCCAGCCTGGAGGAGTATCCCGATCAACCCGCTTTAGCAAAGCTGGTCGCTGAGTGGGGGACTCGCGCCGTTTTGCCAGAGCATTGCCATGCGGCGTTAGTCGATGCCATTTTGCTGCAGGGCGGTAGCTACCAAGATCAGATGCAGCAAAAGGCACGGATGTATCGTCAGCAAGCGATGAACGCTTCGAGTCTCTCCACGCAGAATGAATCGCTGTTGAATACGCTGCGGCTCAAGGATGACTTCCTCAATACAGTGGGACAAGAGCTGCGCACGCCCCTCTCCACGATTAAAACCGCGTTGCCCCTACTGTCGTCACCCAATCTCAAACCCCCGCAGCGGCAGCGTTATTTAGAGATGATTAGTCGCGAGTGCGATCGCCAGGTGAACTTGATCAAGGGAGTATTAGAACTGTTGCAAATCGAGCGCACGCTGACGACTGAGCCATCCGTTCCGGTGATGCTGTTCGACATTTTGCCGGGGGTGGTGAGTACTTATCAACCCCTGGCCCAAGAAAAAGGCATTCGTCTGGCCTATACCGTGCCGAATACCCTACCGGCGATCGACTGTCCTGAGAATTGGGTGCGACAAATTGTGATTCACCTATTGAGCAACAGCATTCGCTTCACGGATCCAGGCGGCGAGGTTTGGGTCACGGCTCAAGCGAGTGGAGACGACACCTTGCTGATCAATGTTAAAGATACGGGCATTGGCATTCCGCAAAATGAGCTGCCTCACGTGTTCAACCATTTTTATCGCGGTCGCCAGAACACTTCCGAAGACGAAGGTGCGGGTTTAGGATTATCAATCGTGCAGCAGCTGTTACTGCAGTGCGGCGGCCATATCAGTGTCGAAAGCCAGCCCGAAGTGGGCACTCACTTTAAGATCAAACTGCCGTTGCGCCAGGCTAAATAGAGCGGCCTAGCTGGGTGAACTGAGTGAAAAATTCCCATGCAGATGAGTTCTTTCCAGTCAGAGTCGGGAAGTGATTGAGGGCGCAGAATAGGCGGATTTGTATAGCAAGCCGCAGTTTGTTCAGGTCACCTCAAATGCCTGAAACCACCCTCAGATCAGCTTTTTAATTCTGACTTCCAACTTCATTAATGCCGTAGGACTTTGCCCTTCCCGCAGAGTATTCTGCTATACATGCCTGTCGCCTGGTCAACAGGGTTGAGGCGTTGTGGCAAGCTGGGAGCCCAGCCGATGAATAGGTCGAGTCATCGCTCCGGTAACTGAGTCTGAAAAAAGTAGCCGACCAGATAGAGTGAGCCGCACAGAATTTTGAGCGTCGTCGGGTCAGCGATCGCCCCGGTCAAACCCTGCTCCAAGTTTTCATAGGGAGTACAGTCGGCCAACTCGGGACAGACCGCCAGAGCAATCTCTTGGAGGGCCGTTGGGGTCATTGAGGAATGGTCGGGCACGGGGACTAGGTGCAGCCGATCGCCGGGTCGCAGCAGCGCGGTGAAAACATCGGCATGATCCTTCGTAGTAAGCATGCCCATCACCCAGGTCACCTCACGCGCTAGCGGCAGCGTTAGCCCCTGCTGCTTCAGTTCGGCAGCGATCGCGGGGGCAGGATGCGGCTGTGAGATGTCATCAACGTAGGCTCTGAGAACCGTTGCAGCGGCGGTATTGTGAGCACCATCAATCAACCACGGCTGCGATCGCGCCCCCTGGGCGGGCCAGGTTAACCACTGCAGCCGTCCGGGCCAGCGGGCCTGCGCCATCCCCGTTTGGATCGCCTGATCGGTGATCTGCCAGCCCTGCTCGCGCAAGGATTGGAGAGCCGCGATCGCGATCGCGGAGTTGGTGAGCTGATGGGCACCAGCAAATGGCACGCGATACTGAATGCGGCCTCGGCTAGTGACTGAAAAACTGTAGGTTGCCAGCCCCTGTTCGTTGACTTGAGCCGGCTGGGGACGGATCACCGGACAATTCACAGCGGCAGCACGGGCTAAAACGACGGTCTCTGCCTCCGGGGGCAACGGGCCAATCACCGCCGGACGCTGGGGCTTCAAAATACCCGCTTTTTCCCCAGCGATGTCGGCCAAGGTCGGGCCTAACCGCTGCCAGTGCTCTCGGCTGAGGGACGTAATGACGGTCACTAGCGGTTCGTCAATCACATTGGTGGCATCTAACCGCCCGCCCAGGCCGACTTCAATCACGGCGATATCAACCGTTTGTTGGGCAAAGTAGAGCCAGGCGGCGGCGGTGAAAACTTCAAACTGAGTCGGCGTCTCATGATCGGGGGCAATGGCTGCTTCAACCTGGGTTAAGACGCGATCGAGGTCGGCAACCGCAATGGGCTCGCCGTTGAGGCTAATGCGCTCACACCAGCTGACCAAATGCGGCGACGTATAGCGCCCGACCCGATAGCCCGCCTGGGTCAATACCGATGAGAGATAAGCACAGACCGATCCCTTACCGTTGGTGCCAGCGACATGCACAATCGGCACCTGCTGCTCGGGATGCTCCAGCGCTGTCAGCAGCCGTTGAATCCGTTCCAGTCCGAGATGTACCCCAAACCGTCCGTAGACGGCGAGGCGCTGGGTAATGGCATCATCAGATAGAGGTAGAGACATCGAGCAGCGATATCAGACCAGACAAATTAATCCAATCGGAGGCCGATTCGCCCAAGCACAGGCGGGTGCATGAACGATCGCCACAACCAGGCGACCATCGCCGCTGACGGAAGTGATTCAGAGAACAATGACAACCCGCGCCCAAGCGATCTCGTCTCTATCCTAGCGGTCAGAGTGCGGTGAAATTGACCACCAGGAATCATGCTATGCGCGCTGCCGATTAGACCGCTTCGGTATTTTTTTCGCCGGTGCGAATGCGAATAATTTCATCCACGGGCGAGACAAAAATCTTACCGTCGCCAATTTCTCCGGTGCGAGCAGCGGCGATGATTTTTTCCGTCACCATGTCAACTTGGTCTTCGTCCACCACGATCTCGAGCTTCAGTTTTTGCAAAAACTCAACGGTATATTCAGAACCGCGATAGCGCTCAGTCTGCCCCTTTTGCCGACCAAACCCGCGCACTTCAGAAACGGTCATACCGACAATGCCAGCATTGACCAGCGCAATTTTCACTTCGTCAAGCTTGAAAGGGCGAATGATCGCTTCAATCTTTTTCATCAGTTTCCTTAACCTCCACACAACCACTGCAATAAAGCAGTGCAGCCCTATGTCTAGCGGGGGCTGTATGCACAATACTGTAACCAGAGGCACATTTTGCAGGATGTATCGGTATGTGAATTGCGCCGACCAGGCTTGAGGCGAGTTACCAATCCTCATGAGGCTGGTGCCGGGCAGCCTTTGGGTGGCGGCAATCAAGTCTCTCACTGGAGTCCGCTACCGATCGCGGGGCCGCGACTATGGGAGCAAAATGAGTTTGCCAATATGGTCGCCAGCGGCCATCACGGTGTGAGCTTTTTGCACATCTCTCAGGGCAAAAGTCTCGGCCACCGGCAACACGTAGGTGCCGTCAGCGACGCGATCGAGCACGTGGCGGTAGGCGGCCTGCTCAGAGCCGCTGGCGGCGATTTCATTGAGTAGCCAGCCGCGCATTGAGGCCATCTTGCGAATCAACGGCGTGACATCGACGGTATCCGGCTGGCCCAATAGGCCATAAATCCACAGGGAGCCTTGAGGGGCCAGCAGACGAATTTCCTGGTTCAAAAATTCACCGGCAGCAACGGGGTCAAAAATGATGTCATAGCCTTTGTCCTGAGCCAGCTGCTTGGCTTCTCGCCACCAGTTTTTGTCTTGGGTGACGATCACGTGGTCAAAGCGGGCGGCGGACAGGGCCGCTAGGCGCTCCACTTTTTCGGGACGGGTCGTGGTACCAATGGCGGTGCCGCCGTAATATTTCACCACTTGAGCGGCGGCGATCGCCACACTGCTGCTAGCGGCAGGAATCAACACGCGATCGCCAATTTGCATATTTTGTTTCCACACTAAACAGCCCCAGGCGGTCAGAAAGGGCAGCCAAAGTGCGCCCAGCAGGGTGTCGTCAATGCCGTCTGGAACAAGGATAGTTTTGCTCGCGGCGACGACATAGTGCGATTGGTAGGTCCCCTGTCCCAGGCCGCGACTGGCGGGGGCATCTAAAGCCAGGATCACGCGCTGGTCCAAATCGCGATCGCTAACGCCATCCCCAATTGCCACGATCACACCACCCCCTTCTAATCCTGGCGTAAACGGCGGATTGCCTGAAACCAAGCGATATTCACCGCGCCGCGCCATCAATTCAGCATGGTTCATGCCAATGCTGGTCAACCGCACCACCACTTCACCTGGGCCGGGCGTCGGATCAGGGCTTTCTACGATAGTGAGCTGATCAACATCGCCAAACCCGTTGACAACCACTCGATACATGCTTGACCTCAATTTGCCAAATGCCCCGATCTTGCCGGAGATCGAGGCCACCCCAAATATTAAACGCTGTAACGGCAAGGCTGATGCAGAACACTCAAAAACTAGCGAACCGCCTAGCGCTGGTCGCGCATAAGCGCTACCGACTCGACCGAATCGATATGCCACATCCGTTTCACCTCACTTTGAGGAGTCCGATTCTCCGCAGCGATGCAACAAATTTGGTGCCCTCTACGTCCAGCATTTCGAGGTGCATGGGGAGTGCGATCGCTGAACAGTGGGATTAAGTCGTATAAACATGCAGCTACCGCTGATCGGTTCTAGGTCGGGTATTTCAGTTGGCGACTTCAATTAGCGCCCATGGCAGTGAACATCGGTTTCCGGATGTTTGCGGCTGTTTAGAGAATGAGATCAGAGAACTGAAGCAAGGGCCTGAAGCCTAATTTGCGAGGTTTTATGAGCCTAACTTTGTGAAGCTTTCATATTTCCTTTAGTTTTAGCCGGCGTTTCTTCAAGCCTCTGTGAAATGCATCGGAATAAATACTGAGTTCTACCGACTCAAAACTATAGTTCTAGAAAGCAGGGGTGCAGAGTTACCGCGTAATTACTCAAACGGTTACGTCCGCAATGGTTCAAAACCGAAAAGTCTCAGTTGGCATGGATCGGCAGCCGCTGGGCAATCTGCCCCCAAAAAGTTCCTTGAGGTCGCTGTCAAGATGTCAAACTGCGCGTTCTTTACCGAGCATCCATCAATGATATTGCGTCTAAGAACAAAACATTTTCGCTTTGCCTACACCTTTGAGTCTGGGCATAAGCTAGTCGGCACGGTCGCGGGTGATGTTTACGCGAATCAGCCCGATTTTGCCTTTAATCTGCGATCGCTCACCGCCCTCTGCCTCAGCCCCGAAGGCAGTCTGATGATGGGCTTTGACGATGTCTTTGGCCAATTTGAATTGGCTCAGGCTGAGGTGCTGTTTTCGGGATCGCACTCGACTGATGCCTCGTTCTTTAGCTTTAACTATCGCGATGGTGAAGCCTGCATTTATGATGCGGTGAACGAACTGTGGATTACGACTAACTGGAATCCGCAAAATTGGCACGTTGAGGAGCTGGCAAATCAACCTTTGGCCAAGCCGCCCTTGCCGTGGCTCGACCAGCCCCTGTGGACGATGCAGGCGATCGCCTGAATACAGCAACTGGTACAAATACTGAATATAGCTGTTACGAAAGCTGTAACCGGGCAACTGCTGGCCTGAAACCCTCGTCATACTAGCAACCAAGTTGTGTACTGACTGGAGCGCTAGCCGATGTTACGAGATGCCCGTGATTATCAAATTTTATTTTTATCGTTGTTTTTGTTGCTGGGATTAGCCACCCGCGACTGGACGCTGAAGCCAGCGGTGATTGGCGTCGCGATCGCGACTTGTTTACTGACACAATTTATTTTTTCCATTATCTACAGTCGCTGGGGCACTGCCACTCCGGCGACTTCAGCCTTACAGTTACCAGCAGCGATCTCTAGCCCGCCCCGTTTATTACCTGCCAATACAGGCCTACGGGCCTTAGTGCACCAGTCTCTGAGCCAGCCGCTGAACTGGCGCAGCCCCTTGATTTCAGCCTTGGGGTTAAGCCTGCTACTGCGGGTCGATCATCCGCCCACCATGGCGCTGGCGGCCTTTGTGGCGATCGCCAGCAAGTTTATTTGCAAGGTGGAAGGCAAGCACTTTTTTAACCCCGCCAACTTGGGCATTATCGCCGCGCTGACCCTGACACACGACGCCTGGGTTTCGCCGGGCCAGTGGGGCGAAGAAGTCTGGTATGCCCTGATTTTTATCGGCGCAGGCGGCATGGTGCTGAAGCGCGTAGGCCGCTGGGATACCACGGCCGCGTTCTTAGGCAGCTATGCCCTTTTAGAAGCCTGCCGCAATCTTTACCTGGGTTGGACCTGGGATGTGTGGCTGCATCGCCTGTCAAGCGGGGCGCTGCTGCTGTTTGCCCTGTTTATGGTGACCGATCCGCGCTCGATTCCCAATGCTCGACCGGCGCGGTTGATTTGGGCGCTGAGCTTGGCGGGACTCACCTTCATCTTGCGCAACTATTTTTATCTCTCAACGGCGGTCTTTTGGGCGCTGTTCTTGCTGTCGCCATTAACGATCGTCCTCGACCGACTGTGGCAATCAGAGCGCTTTAACTGGAAGGTATTTGCTCCCCGCCAGACGGTAGTGGGCTAATCGCCCTCGCCTCCCGAGGCTGCGAAGATTGGGCCGCCGGGGCACCGCTGGCAGATCTGGAGCTGATTTCCCGTCCACTTACTGATTTCCCATCCAAAATCTATGAAACGTTTGCGTCCCCTGGCGGCGGGGTTAGTTGCCGCGATCTCCTGTCTGATCTTTGCGCCCTCAGCCTGGGCCTTTTGCGGATTCTACGTCGCCCAAGCCGACACCAGTTTATATAACGAAGCCTCGCAGGTGATTATTGCGCGCGACGGCGATCGCACCGTGCTCACCATGGCCAATGACTATCAGGGCGAGGTTCAAGACTTTGCCCTAGTGGTGCCGGTACCCACGGTGATTCAGCAGGAACAGGTAAATGTCGCTGAGTCGACCATTATTGATCGCCTAGATGCCTTCAGCGCCCCGCGCCTAGTGGAATATTTTGACGAAGATCCCTGCTATCTGCCTTGTGCTGAATGCATAGATGCGGAGCCCTCGGCGACTATCGATCGCCTCACCGAAGAATCAGGGGGCGCTTTTCAGAGTCCAGCAGAAGCCTTAGGGATCACAATTGAGGCGGCGTTTTCGGCGGGGGAATACGACATCTTGATCCTCAGTGCCGAAGAGTCCGACGGG
>JBHJJI010000162.1:0-6393 GCA_050042805.1 Leptolyngbyaceae cyanobacterium | reverse complement strand
GCTTGCGAGCCTTTGGGGGCGGCTGACCGGGCTCCGTTTCCCCCTCATCAAACGGACAGGCCACCACATCTTTGAGGGGTAGTTCCGATAACGGCACTTGCGATAACGTCGGGCCATTGTTCTCCCAGAGCTGCCAATAGCCCTGGAGGTGCAAAATCTCCGCCTCCTGCTCACTCGATAGACGAATGCCAGTGAGCTTGCCGAACGCCGCAATCATCTGTGCCTTCTTGCGCTTGCCACAGGCGACAATCGAGAAATTCTGCAACAGATCAAGGTCAATCCCGAGCGGCCCGCTGTTGCCCGTCTGGGAGAGAATGCCCCCCATCGCATTGACCGCTGCACCCGCCGTCAGCAACTCCACAATGAAGCCCCGCAGCCGATCTGACACCTCCTTAAACCCTTTCGTCTTGAGGCTTTGTAAGATGCCCACCGCCTCATCAATGACAAACCATTCCCGGCCTTTGTCGCTGCCCTCAAGGTGATTGAGCAAAGAAGCTTCCCACTGATCCAGTAGCCAGGTCATCTGTGCCCCTAAGTGGGGGCCACCGACCCGGTACCCTTGCCAGTGCGACGGCACCTGGTCAGTCGCCTTCGAGGTGACATACCAAACCCGCTGCTCCGCCCCAATCAGATGCTTCAACGTCTCCGACTTGCCCTCTCGGGTCCGGCCCACCATGAATAAGTGCGGTGCCGCCTCATCCAACCGGGCCACCGCTCTAGGAAGGAGAACAGCGTCGCCACTGCTGGGCATTGACGTCCCATTCCCAGATGTCGTTGTCCGTGGCTGCCCCATTTCGGGGCTCATCTTTTTTCCCGAGACAATCCCGGCGGCGATCGCCTGGCGCTTCAGCTCCAACACATCATCCTGAGTCAGATATTCGCCCAGCTTGGCAAAACTGCCCCGACTCACCGCCAGCTCAATGGCTTCTGATTCCTTCGTCGCCCCCATCACCGACCCGATGAGAATTACCCCGGCAAAGCCTCCCATTGCCACGATGCCCCACGGCCCGGCAATGACCGTGCCAATCGGCCAGAGCAAGCTTGCCGTTGCCGCTGCAATTTGTCCATAGGAGGTGTGCGATAACCAGCAGCGGGTAATCGCTCGATTCTTGGTCGCCAGCAATAATGCGGCTTGTGCTTCCGTCATGAGTGTTTACCTGAAAGACAACAACGCCCCCGGAATGGGGGCGGCAAGGACTGATTCACATCACCTGGCGGACATAGCGCCAGAGACAGACATAGGCGGCTAAGCCAAACAGCGTGAAGATGGCAATCGCGATGTTGCCCCAGGCGATCGCGCTCAGCGTCGGGGCATAGCGAAACACCGCAAAATCTACTGTCAAGGGCGGCCAAAACTTGGCACAGGCCGCCGCATCAATGGCATAGCCCCCACAGGCAATCGTGCAGGCCGTCCGAATGCGGCGATTCCAGTCCTCATCCCGCGCTTCTGACGGCGTATCCAGCATCAGCAAAGGCCACATCTCCGCCGACTGCACCGCGGCTAAACAGCCAATCCCGACGATGAAGCCCAGGGCAGCGGGCACCCACGGCAGCCAGCGCATCATCGGAATCTGCCTCACCAGCGAGGTGAAGAGGCTGGTGTAGGGGCCAATGTTCTGACAGAGGGCGAAGAACGTGACGCCGCCAAACCCGATGAGAATCGCCCAGCCGATGAGACTATCCACCCGCTTCGGATCGTTGCGTTTCTGTTTGTTCGCTACCATCCCAAAAACCTCCTAATCACGTCCGTGTTGTTCGTACGGGCAAAGCCGTCTAAAGTGCCGTCTTGGGCGACGATGGCCGTCGTCCCCTGGTGGTCACAGACCGCCGAACCCGGCGTGAGATTGGCCACCGTCATCCCTGGCTGCAAAGGCACCTCAGAGAGTACACAAGCACCGCTGCGGTAGCGCGTCTCCGCCAGTTGAGACTCCGCCTGTAACCGCGTGGCTTGAATCTGGGCATTGACTTCCGCATTGGCCGAAAAGCGCTGCCAGTCCTGCCGTTCTGCCCGACTGGGGTCAAGCGACGTGGTGACCGCGCCAATTGCCATCACGACAGCGGGAAAAGCGAGGAGCATCATCGGATTCTTCATCACTCCCCCTCGCCAAAGATGTCGTTTAGGGCCGAGGTATGCTCGTTGCCCGGTTTCGCCTGAGAGGCTGATGAGGACGACGACTGACGGCGATCGCCACTGCGCACCGCCTTGAAAAACAGCCCGGCGATGACGAGCAACATCGGAGCGCCGATCGCGATCAATCGCCAACTGGGGCCAGTGCTAGTCAGTTGAGGCGTAACTGTTGGAGCCGGTTGCCCGGCTTGGCCTGGTGAATTGCCGGTCGTCAGCTGCGGAGTCGTCGTCACCTGAGCGACCTGGCGCTGGGGCACCTGATCGGCGTAGACCAAAGGCACGTCCACCCCGCCAATCTTGCAAATCCCCTCGGCATCGAGCCAAAAGTGCGCCGCTTGAACACTCATGGGCGTATAGGCGGCGAGTTCGATGCGATGGTTGTCGGCCATGGTGACCGTCCAGAAAATGCGATTCCCCTGCTGAATCGGCACCAATTGAGTGCAGGCCGGACGAAAGGCAATGTGTTTAGCTGTTGCGGGCGGCAGCGTTTGTTGCGAGGGAATGGTGACCCCGCCATAGTTGACGTCATTGGCGACTGCGGGACTGGAAGTCAGGGCGACAATCACCCCAGCGACCCAGAAAGTAAAGCGTTTCGGTTTCATAATGGTGGTGTCTGTTGGTTAATGGACAGCCCCGGTTAGGCGTCCAAACTTCACCGGGGTTCAAATCAGCAGAATGGCTAGCGTGATCGCTAACGCTAACGTCAGATGCTCCCGCCAGCGGGCTTTCCCAACTGCGCCGTGGCATCCCCCAACGCATTGGCCTTGATCGTGGCGACGGTCTGTTTGATGTCAGCGACCGCCGCCGCCATCTCAGCTATTGCTAAGTCACTCAGCAGCGAATCCGCTCGGGCAGCAGTCGCGTTGGTGTGTTGCTCAAGTGCGTTCAGGTTGTCCTGAGCAGCGGCCAGATCGAAGCGCTGTCTTTGTCGAGCTGAAAAGGTGGAATGCCGCAGGGCGAGCGAAGTCGTTTGCGGGGTGAGCACCTCTGTGGTGTCTTCACCGTCGAGCAGTTCTCCCTCCCACACGTCATCTTCTGCCGGTGGCGTCACGGGGATTCGAGGAGCCAACTCAGCGATGAGCGACACTTCATCTTCAGAAAAGAGTGTGCGGCGACCGTCAGCCGGGTCAGGTCTGCCTAACTGTTTCTGATCTCGTTTCTCAATCTTGCGACGGTATTTGTTGACAGCCTGAGCGGTGCAGCCCAGACGCTTGGCGATATCGGTGGTTGAGTACATAGGCTTAAGTTCTGAAATGTTTCCGAAACGATTCCAAATTGTTTCGCTGAAACAGTGATAGCATAATTCTATGCGATAAACATATAAAGACGCTTAAGGCGTTAGCATAAATGCGTCAGAGTTGAGATGAGGATCTACAATTCATGCAGAATCCAAGCGAAAGCATGACTAAACGCCTGACAATATCAGTAGATGACGATGTCCACGAAATCCTTGAAAAGTGGGCAAACGAAGAGGTTCGCACGGTTGCTAATCTTGCGGCGGCGATCGTCACGCTAGAAGCTCGTGAACGTCAAAAGAAGCAAGCTCAATCATGACAAACGGAACTAGCCGCCTAGACCGCATTGAAGCGATCCTTGCGTCGGTAACGGAATCTCAGCAGCGCACCCAACAGCAGCAGGAGGTGAACACCACCGCGATCTCTGCAATGAGGGAGCGCCAAGAGCAGGCTGACAGCGATCTTCGAGAGTCAATCTCGGACGTGATCGGAATCGTCGGCGGTTTGGCCGAGCAGCAGCAGGCCACCGATCAGCGGATTGATGCGCTGTGCCAGCAGCAAGCGGAGACCGATCAGCGCTTCAACACCTTCCTGCAGGACGCCAGAGCAGATCGTCAACGGGCGGATGAGCGAGAAGAGAGAACTCGCCAGCGGATTGATGCGCTACGCCAGCAGCAAGCGGAGACTGATCAGCGCTTCAATATCTTGCTGGAAGAAGCCCGTGAAGACCGACGACGTAATGAGCAGGAGCACAGCGCTTTCGTCGAGAACATGCGGACGATGTTTCTTGAAATTACTCGGATCTGGCAGCGGCTGACCGGCTAGTGCGATCATTCAATACGAACAGTTGCACCAGTACAAAAGATCAGTTACTAGATAGTGAGTAAGAAAAAAGTTTTCCCTGCTCGGATCTCGCGAACGTCCGCTAAGATCCCGGCACTACAGGCCTTAAAGGAGGTGAGGATGATGTGATAGGTAGCCAGAAAGTTAAAAACCCCAACTGTTGGTAGCAGTCAGGGCTTTAAGCTTTCTTATTTCGTTTCCACTTTTATGCGGGTGCCTAACTCATGCTTTGGACGGCGTGGCAGTTAGGCAGCTCATAGAGCAATGCGTCTATATTACCAATGCTTTCCAAAAAGGGTCAACTCTTTCGGAAAGTAACGGGCAAATTTTTTACGCATCGCTCTCTATCCCGCGCTTCATTCGGTAGAGAGCTTTTTGAGGGCTCTCTATCGCCGCCCCCTTTAGAGAGCAAGGATTATGACGTTCAGGGTTGGGTGCCTCGCGCAGGCACATCAGAGCACAGGATATTCAAGGACAAATTGGGTTGAGCTTGGGCAAGGCGGTGCGGCATGGTAGCCAACTTCCACCCACCGAAAGCTCTCCCGGCTGACCCTCTCGGTCAACGCCTGCACGAAATCTTCGGGCGTAACCTGTGGGACTTCCTCGAAGCCGCCGCCCCGAAACCAGGCAAGAAACCGAAGTGGCGCACGACTAAAGAGTACAAACTCGGGCCTCGCATCTTCTGGCAGCGCTGGCAAGACCCCGACACCCTGATTGGCGTCCGCTTTGAAAGCGAAACCTACTACGCCCTCATCGACGTCGATTTCTGGAGTCGCTACTGCACCGCCGCAGCGATCGCCCAGCTCCGCGCCGGTCTCGAAACCGTCGGCATTACCCGCACAATGCTGCTGCGTTCCAGCCACAGTAACGGCCTGCACCTGTATATCCCGCTGCCGGAACCCGTCAAAACCTTCGACCTGGCCGTTGCCCTTGAAGCCTGCCTGAAAGCTCAAGACTTTCAACTGGCCAACGGCACCCTAGAGATCTTCCCCAACCCTAAACCCTACGGCGTTAAGCAGATCATTCACTACAACGGTCACCGGCTGCCGTTGCAACCGGGCACCGGCTCCTACCTGCTCGATGACGACCTGAACCCGATTAGCGACCAGCTTGATCGCTTCTTCTGGCAGTGGGACGGCGCGGCCAGCCACCAAGATATGGCCGCGCTGCGCCACGCGCTGAAAGTCGGACGCGACAACCGGCGTAAGCGACCCAGGCGTTCTCTCTATCCCAGCAACAGCACCCTCGCCATCTGGCGGCAGGACTTAGAGAGCGAACTGGAAGCGGGCTGGAGCGGTCACGGCCAAACTAATCACCTGCTAAAAACCGTGGCCTGCTATGGTCGCGTCTTCCTAGAGCTGTCCGGTGACGCGTTGACGACACACACCCTGGAGACAGTCCTTCAGCTGCCCGGCTACCGACAGCACTGCCGCCACCAGCATGAGATCGAGCTTAAAGTCCGAGGCTGGTGCAAATCCGTCGAGGGCTACTACTGGCCACTGAGTGACAATCCCCAGCGCGATACCAGCGTTGATCGGCCTCCCCAGCCGAGTGTGAATCAACAGCGAGCAGAGAATGCCCGCGAGCGCATTGAGCAAGCGATCGCCACGCTCCAGCAACTGGGCGAATTACCCAGCAAGATTCGCGACCTGACTCAGCAGCTGGCCGAAATCGCCCGTTGCAGCCTGAGAACTATCTATAAGCACACAGCGCTCTGGCACCCGACCCAGACTCAAAAGCCTGAAGAAAGGCCGGTAACAGCCCCAGTAGAAGCCGTATCCCCTCTGGCTAAAGCGGTTGAGGTCTGTCCAGCCATCCCACCATCTCCACCGCCTGATCCGCCAGACCCCTTACCAGCCGGACTGTTACCGACCCAAGAGAGATCTATGAAGTGTAAATCTGCCCCTTCCCACAAAAAAAATCCTCTTGAGTGGGGGGTTAGGGGGGAGAGGACAAATCGTTTTCCACAGCCCGTAAAGTTAGCTGGTGATATGAGTCGTGATGAACACTACCGCTCGTTGCCACCGCCCTCATCCTCAGCTTCTCTGGAGGAACAAGAGCGTCATCGCAACCAGGAGGCCTTGCGCCGGTGCCTCTTTCAGTTGAAGTGGGGGCATCCGCAGCTCACGCAATACATTGCAGAGCAGTTTGAAGGCAGACGGTTTTATCAGCTCACACCTGAAGAAG
>JBHJJI010000161.1:0-19197 GCA_050042805.1 Leptolyngbyaceae cyanobacterium | reverse complement strand
TGCTGACCTGAAGGCGAGGATTTTAGACTTTATTGCCTACTTCAACGACACGATGGCCAAGCCCTTCAAGTGGACTTACCAGGGGAAGGCTTTGAAGGCTTGAAAATGGTTGGGGCATTCCCGCCAGGAAGTACTAGGCTGAAGTAGCCAATAGAAAACAGGTTTCTCACTAAGGACGAAATACCCGGTTGAAAAATTCTTTACGGTAGCGACGATAGATATCAAAGTCTTTGTCCAGGGTGGCGATCGCCGCAATATTCAAACGCTCAGAGATTGCAATCAACGCCAAATCCGGAAAGTCGCCCGGCAAATCTGCATATTGTTCATTGAGTTCTGCTATCCGGACAAAGTCTTCTGCTAGTAAAGGTTCGCAGACATAAACACCTCGTGCCAGATGCTTCAGAAATTCATTCTGCACCTGCCAGCTCGACGAAAGTAACCACATCACTTCAGTAACGCATCCTACTGTCGTGACAAGGCGAGAGGCGCAGACCTTGAAAAATTCAACAACAGCGTCGTGATGACGATCAGCGGTGTCGTAGAACGCTACGAGCAATCCAGTATCCACCAAAACGTCAGGAGGTAACGTCATGATTCAGATTGATGCCGAGCGTGAATCCGTTTACCAATAATTTGCCGACGAGTGTCTCTGTCAGATAGCCCACCTTCCGAAAGTAAATGCTGAGGCATTCCTCCCATCCGTTCTAAAACAGTCTGCGGAGGGTCTGTATTATCTACTTCCCGTTGAATAAGCTGCACCAAATAACTCAGCAGCGCCATTTGCTCAGACAGTGGCAATTTTTGCACTTGTGGGAAAAGTTCTTGGGCTTGCATCTGAAATGGGCAACGGTGAATAGGTACACACGCCAATAAGGAGCACTCACACTATTATGCTGCCATCTCAGCATTAGAAGGGAGCAGTTCCCGCCTATCCTCTACAAACTTACACCGGCCCAAATCTCTTGCCTTGAGGGCCATAGCGTACCATCCGAAAACTCACTGCATTGGTGTAGGGGCTGTACAAGGTGTAAGTGGCCTTCCCCGGTTCTTTACCGACACTACCGACGCCGACGACCTGGCGATCGCTCACAGCTTGGATCACTGTCTGCGCTGGGGTATCCAAGGTCGTCAAGGTTGAAGTCACCGCCCCTGCCTGAATTTGCAGTTGGAAGGTCTACCTAGCCACCCATGGCTTCAATCAGTTAACTGCGGCTTAGCTTGAACCAAAAACGTCCACCTTGAAATTCTTGTGAATATCAAGGTGGACGCTAGCACTTTTCAAGGACTAGAGTGCATCATCCCATTAATTTTAGAAACCTTATGGAATTTAGGATTAGCACGTCCTACGGAGCAGGCGCACATTCTCCGCCCAAACCGCCAACAATGGCACAGGTGTTGTAAACCAACATCCCGGTATAACTCTCCCCAGGCGTACCTTCTGCCCCCAAACCGTCTGCCAGCAAGACGTTTTCAGAAATGGAGACCCCAGCCTCGTCCGCCACCGTTTTCAAGACGCGATCGCCTGCCGTGAGTTCAGCAAAAATCGTGGGAATGCCTTTGTCTTGAATCGCTGTGGACAGATCTTTGACCTCAGTGGCTGTGGGCTCTTCTTCTGTAGAGGCACCTAATAACGTGCCTTCAACCGTTAAGCCATAGGCCTGGGCGTAATATCCCATGGCGTCGTGGGTCGTGACCAAGCGACGTTGGGACTCAGGAATAGTTGCAATTTGCTCAGGGATCCAAGTATCCAAAGCCTCTAACTCAGCGGTCAGTTGTTCAGCATTTTGGGTGTATACGTCGGCATTGTCGGGATCAATGGCGATCAAGTTATCCCGAATCAAGGTCACCATCACGAGTCCGTTTTCGACATCATGCCAGATGTGAGGATCCGGATTCACTTCTCCCTCTTCTTCCACTTCAATCACTTGCAGTACTGCTTCATCATGCAAGGCAATTTTGGGCGCTGCTGATTCAGATGCGGTGGCCATGTCAATGATCGCGGGTTCAAAGTTGAGCCCCGCATAAAAGACTAAGTCAGCCGTATCGATCGCTTCACGATCGGAGGGTTTGGCCTGGTAGGTATGCGGATCTTGATCGGCCGGAATTAAACAGTTCAGCCCTGCTCCACCATCGACAATTTGAGCAGTGATGTCACAGATAACGCTGTAAGACGCGACGACATTAACGCCGGACTCGTCGGCTGTATCGGCTGCGGTTTCGGAGTCTGGGGTGGCCTCGGATGAGTCGCTTTCTGAGCTGGTGGGGGGCGCACTGCTGCAACCAGCAAGACCGATCAGGAGGGCGATCGCCACTCCAAACAGCCCGTGGTGGGGGGCAAAATATCGCTGCATGGACGGTTCCTCTATGCCTAATTCTCTACAAAGAACGGTCGCAAGCAAGGGCGATAGAGCACCACCGATTGCTAACGACTGCGTTAGTGAATCCAACGATGGTTAACACTCACCTGAAAAGTTTGGTGGATTCTAATTTCGACCATTCTTTTCTGTGCGCTTATATACGTTGAGACGGCTGATATTGCCCTACGCTCATCCTGCATCGGGGCAGAAGTTGGCGGCACATTATCAAGCGTAGACATTTATATAACTAACCTATACACTAATGTCAATCTTTAGGCTGACTTATCAAAAGTGGCATTGAGGAGACGCTACGACACCTGTGCAGATTCTCTTGTTGGCAATGCCCTAAGTCACTCCCGATCAAGTCGTCGCGCTTGCCCCCTCTCGTGAAGCGTGCGGCTTTTCTGCAAGCTGGTTGAGAGGGTACTTTGTTCCCGCCCCTGTCCTAGGTTCCCGCCGATGCTAGAAATTCAGAATTTGTCGATTGACTACCGAGGCACCCGTGCGCTTCATAACGTCAGCTTTTTTGTGCCTGCTGGGCAATTGGTCGGCATTATTGGCCCCAATGGGGCGGGCAAAAGTACGCTGGTCGAAGCCATTTTGAATTTGGTGCCCGTGACTCAGGGGGTTATTCGGTTTAAGGGCATGTCTTTGAAGCGTCAGCTCCTGCAAACCGCCTACGTTCCCCAGCGCTCTCGCATTGATTGGGATTACCCCGTTACCGTTTGGAATGTGGTGATGATGGCGCAAACCGTGCAGGCTGGCCTCTTTAAGGGGTTTAGTCGGCAGGCGCGACATCTGGCCCGCACCGCCCTGGAACGGGTGGATATGTATGATTTGCGAGATCGCCCCATTGGCGAATTGTCGGGAGGGCAGCAACAGCGAGTGTTTCTGGCCCGTGCCCTGGCTAAAGAAGCGGAGCTATTAATTTTTGACGAGCCCTTTACGGCGGTTGACCGCAAAACCGAAGACATCATTTTTGATATTTTTCAGGAGCTGCGGGCAGAGGGTAAAACCTTACTTGTCATTAACCACGATTTGGGTGATTCGCTGGCGATTTATGATCAGCTACTCCTGCTCAACAAGCGGTTGATTGCCCAAGGAAAACGGCATGAAGTCGTGACCTCCGACAATTTAGAACGGGCTTACGGTCGGGGCCTGACCCGAGTTTTCGCTTAAGCTGCCTCCGCTGGAACCCTGGCATGGCGGCCTCTAGGGATGAATCGACACTGCCAGCAAACACTGGTGTGCCCCCGCAATCTCCCAAGGCTGGGCGGCATCATCCCGCGATTGAGCAATGCCTCAGCGCCTCTATTTAAACTCATCAACTTTAGACGATACGGAAGCCTTCTATGTTGGATTGGATTATTGAGCCACTGTCATTGGCCTTTATGCAACGTGCCCTCATGCTGGGCATTCTGCTCGGAATTCTCTGTGCCATTGTCGGCAGCTACATGATTGTGCAGCAAATGGGGATGTTGGCCCATGCGGTTTCTCACTCGGTGATGGCAGGCCTGCCGATCGCCTATGTGGTGGGCGTTGCTCTGTCGTTTGGGGCCTTGATCGCTGGGGTGATCAGTGCCCTGGTGCTCTATTTAATTGAATCGCGATCGCGGGTGAAAACGGATGCCGCCATGGCCCTGATTTTGACGTCATTTGTTGCCATTGGCGTCACGTTAGTCAGCGTGATTCCCGGTGCTAATCGCATTGATTTATTGCATGTCCTGTTTGGCAACATTCTTGGGGTCACCCTGAAGGAAGTGTGGTGGAGCCTGGCCGTTACCGTCATCGCTATCGTCTTGGTGCGATTGTTTTTCAAAGAGCTGTTGTTTTATACCTTTGATCCAAAAGGGGCCCAGGCCAGCGGTATGCCGGTGCATTGGTACAACGCGTCCCTCATTATGGCGATGACGGTGACCATCGTGGTGTGCTTACCCACGGTGGGGGCGCTGTTGGTGGTCGCCTTGCTGGTGGCCCCAGCTGCCACGGCCTTCCTGCTCGTCAAAGAGCTGCATCAAATGATGTGGGTGGGTTCGATCATTGGCGCCCTCTCCAGCGTGATTGGTATGTATCTGAGCTATTACTTAGATGCCCCCTCTGGAGCAACGATTGTCCTGGTGGCGTTTTGCTTTTTCTGCCTGGCGTTCTTCTTGAGTCCGTCTGAGGGATTATTGGTCAACCTGTGGACGCAGCACCAGCGATCGCAATTGACCGATGCCGACGAAGTCGATCAAACCCTGGTGATGCAGCGCCTAAATTCACCAGAGAGAAAATTCTGAATACCCTCTCTAGTATTCGTAATCGGGGGTAAGATGCCTCATGGTCGAGTCAAATTTCTGGGCTGACGCTTCAAAGGGCTGGTTAAGCATTGCCATCGTTTCTACCCCAATCCTGATTGACGCGAATCGAGTCAAACCGCCCCAAATCCCTTGCCCTGGCTGCCGTAGCGTACCGTTCGGAAACTAACGGCATTGGTGTAAGGGCTGTATAACGTGTAAGTGGCTTTCCCCGGTTCTTTGCCGACACTACCGACGCCGACAATTTGGCGATCGCTCACCGTCTGAGTCATGGTCTGCGCTGGGGCATCCAAAGTCGTCACGGTAGAGGTCACCGCCCCTGCCGGAATTTGCAGGTGAAACGTTAACCCGGATCGCCCACAAAACAGCGTATTGGCATCTGCCCGCAGCAAGCGATCCAGCAGTTGCATGGGCGGCGTTTCCGGCGTCAGCACATCATGGCACCCCACCGTACTGCCGTGAATCAGCAAACAATCCAGCTCAAAGAAGCCAAAATCCAGCGACCTGAGCCACTGCACTGTCTCCCGTGACACCGATTTCCAGAGTTGTTCAACCCCATCCGCCCCCATCTGCTCCAGCAACTCTGAGGCTTCGGGGTCGCTGCCGATGCCGTGCAGATTGAAGCACTGCTCCTCCCACCAGCCGATACAGACCTGGGGTTCCAGCTCACCCATGCGCAGTTGCTTTACCCGCTGCACCAATGCCTCGCATTGCGGATGGGGCCCCACCAGATCACCCAAGATATACAGCGCTTCGACCTGACAACGCTGGCGCTTGAGGTCAGCCAGCACCGCTTCATAGGCAGAGAGATTGCCGTTAATGCCAGAGAGAATAGCCCAGTGGGTCATGGGTGAAGAGTAGGAGGGTGGATGGGTGAGGGGTAGATGAGTGAGTGAGAAGCAAGGGAGATGGGGAGTGGTTTGTCGGTATTAAGTTCTGGGTTTTGGGTTCTGAGCATTGAGCCTTCTCTATTCCCTATTCCCTATTCCCTATTCCCTATTCCCTACTCCCCTCTAGCGTTCACAGACGTGAGTAGGGTCATCGGCTTTTTCGGCGTACTCCAACCCTTTAGAAAGTCGCCAGGCGAAGATGGCAGGCAATCCCTTTTCGAGGATGGCGGCGCAGGTTTGGGTGTAGTCGTACTCAACTTCGCGGAGTTCGGCCTGTTGGGTATCCGTGTTGTAGATAATGTAAGTGGCATTGGGCCGACCATGGCGGGGCTCGCCAACGGAACCTGCATTGATGATGCGCTTGAGGGAGGGTAAGGGAGTGGCGGCGGGAATGGGTGACTGGGTAGATGGGTAATCGACTTTGAGGGTGAGATGGCTGTCTTCCAGATGGCGCACATAGGGAACGTGGGTGTGGCCGCAGAAAAGGGTATCGGCTCCGGTGGCAAGGACTCGTTCTAGAACAATGAAGGCGCTGGTATCAGGCAGCAAATATTCGTGCTGGCTGTGGGGACTGCCGTGAACGAAGCACAGACTGTCTTGCTGCAGGGTTAGGGGCAGATTGGCTAAATAGGCGCGAGTTTCGGGCGTGACTTCCTGGTTGGTCCATTCGTGGGCTAGGCGACCTCGGGTTTCCGCCAGCAGCGAGGGATAGCTACAGTCGCAGGCATTTAGCCCGTCAACGATGTCTTCATCCCAACAGCCCTGACAGGTAGGAATGTCAAGTTCGCGAATGCGGGCAACAACTTCGTTGGGATAGGGGCCATAACCCACCAAATCGCCGAGGCAGTAGATTTGGTCAACGGACTGCTGGTCAATCTCTCGTAGGACAGCCTCCAACGCTGCCAAGTTGCCGTGAATGCAGGACAGAACGGCAATATTCATGACGCCTCCAGGGCAAGTGAATCTCTTAAAGTGGCTTGGTGAGCGGCGAGCAGCGAGTCAGACAAGTAGCAGTCTTTAAGGGTGGCGGCGATCGCCCCTTCATCAAGTCCCTGCCCCACCACCTCAAGGCCGCTAAAGCGATTGGGGCGGCCCTGTACCCAGCGAGGCAGATTGAGTTCGGTGTAGGCGTTACCGGGCAAGCTGTTCATAAAATCGAGATGAAAGGCCTGACCATCGCTCTGTTCAAAAATGCCTTTGGCCCGATGTACTTCGCCATAGGCTCCTTGAGTCAGTTCTTGCCAGAAGGTATCCAGGCTGGGCGGGTCGAACACTTGACCACTCAACGGTGCCCGCCACAACTGCGCTGATTTCACATCAAGGGTCGATTGATTCCCGTGAATTACTTGGTCAGCCCACAATTGCCAGCCCGCCTCCCGATTCTCATCGGCTACCAGCGCGATCCGGCGGTGGGGCTGAGCTGCTAATAGCGGCATGTCCATTTCTAGTTGCCAGCCCATTTCAAAATAGGCAGGCACCCCGTCAGTTAAGCGTCTCAGCAATTCCGTTTCGGGCTGATGATGGAAGATTTCGACCTGAGGAAATCGTGCCGCCACCCGAGTGGCGTCAATGGGCACTGTACCAACTCCCGGCGTGACGTAAACAGCAGGCATGGGTATCTGAGCGAGTTCCTGTAGAATCCAGGTCGTTTTGCCTGCGCCACAGGGGCCAGCGACGACAGTGATCATGGGCTTGCGGGATGACAACGATAATCATTATCATATTGCTCGGATCCTATTTGAGCAACCACAGTCAATCGTTATGGCTCAGTCGCAGACCGATATTGCCGTCATTGGGGCCGGCCCGCAAGCCCTCACCTTGATCACCCATGTCTTGCAAAAGAAAGCGAAACTGCGCGATCGCATCCAGGTATTTGACCCGAGCGGTACTTGGATGACCCAGTGGCTGCAGCAGTTTGCGGCCCAAGAAATTGCCGAATTGAGATCGCCTGCCGTCCATCATCCCGACCCTAATGCCCATGCATTGCGCACCTTTGCCGAAGGGCGCTATAACGAACTGCATCCGCCCTACGACCGTCCTGGCACGCACCTGTTTCAAGAATTCTGCGACACGGTAGTGCAGCGCTGGCAGTTGCAAAATCATGTAGTACCAGCAGCAGTCACCCGACTTGAACCCTTGCAGAAAAGACCTTCTCGATTTCGGTTGACCTTATCCACAGGCGACACTGTGCTGGCGCGGCGGGTCGTGCTAGCCACGGGTGGCGGGCAACCCTCTTGTCCCGATTGGGCTAAACAAATTAATGACATCTATCCCCCAGAGCGGTTGTGTCATGCCAACCAAATCCGGTTACCTGCCTTGAATGCCCTCAAAGGTGAAACAGTGCTCATTGTCGGCAGTGGGTTAACCAGTGGACACCTGGCGGTCGGGGCTGTGAAGCGAGGCGCGAACGTGGTGATGATGGCGCGGCGCACGTTTCGAGAAAAGCTGTTCGATGCTGAGCCGGGATGGCTAGGGCCAAAGTACCTGAAAGGGTTCCACGCCGAACCCGATATGCAAACCCGTTTGCAGATGATCCAGCAGGCTCGCAACGGCGGTTCGCTCACGCCCGCCATGATGACGCGCCTGCGACGATTCCAGCGCCAGGGGCACATCACTGTTTACGAGCACTGCCAGGTGGCGGCTGCTCAGTGGCAAGGGGACGCTTGGAAAGTGTGCTGCGACAACCACTCAGTGCATGACTGCATCGCCCATCAACCCATCCATCGCATCTGGCTCGCCACGGGAACAACCCTGGATATCCGATCGCATCCCCTATTGATGGACGTACTCGCGCAACACCCTATCGAAATCATCAACGGCTTACCCGTATTGGATGAACACCTGCGCTGGCCAGGGTGCGAACTGTTTGTGATGGGTCCGTGGGCGGCGCTGCACGTTGGCCCCGTGGCGCGGAATTTGTTTGGGGGAAAGCTGGCCGGCGATCGCATCGTGCCCGCCCTCACCAAAGCCAGCTTGTCCTTCGCTTAGCCAGCGATCAGCGTTGGGCACGCAGCCCATACGCCATAATAAGCCCATGCAACCCGTGAGCCATTTGTGAGCAACTCTAAGCCCAAGGACATTTGCCAGGTTCGGTGCTTCAACCTTGAGTTGGTGAACCATGTCCAAAATACGCTGCCTAGCGCAGACACTCTGGAAACAGCCCAAATCATCTTTAGCGCATTGGGCGATCGCTCACGACTGAAAATTCTCTACGCCCTCAGCCACGACCAGGAACTCTGCGTCTGCGATATCGCCACCCTGCTAGAGGTGACAGTCGCGACGGCCTCCCACCATCTCCGCAAGCTGCGAGATTTGAAGATTCTCAAATATCGCAATGATGGCAAACTGGCTTACTATTCACTGCGCGATCAAAGGGTATCCGAAATTCTCAACTACTCGCTGAAGCAGTTGGTGGATTAGGGGTTTTGGAAATTGAGAAAATCTGTAACAATTTCATACGAGTACTAACCAGATACCAAACTTTAGAATGTCTGACTTCACAGTCTTTCTGATCGTTACGGTCCTTCTTGCACTCATACCAGGATTGCTAGTTACGTTGTTATTTGTTTCAAGGGATCATTTATGGAAATCTGCCAAACAAAATATCAACAAAAATCGCAATCAAAAATGGGAAGAAATTGCTGCTACTGGTCGGCAACTAGGCTTGACGTTTCAGAAGGAAATTAGTGACCTACAGCCGATACTCAACAAGCTTCCTCAACTTCAACTAAGCCAGACAAGATCATCTATTCCATATTCTCTTGTTGGTCGGATCGACGAAACTGATGTCTGGATTCTAGATTTTGGCGCACAAGAATTCGTCGATATGCCTGAGCCCGTTGAAGTTCTTTCTCAAGGCTGGATTTACGTACTGATTCGATCAGAGTCACTTCATCTGCCTGCTTTTTATCTGCGACCTACAATTCAATTACCATTTTCTAGCTCTATTAAATTGGCGAGATACCCTCAATTTTCTAAAAGAAATAAAATCACGGGAGAGCCTAGGCAATCTGTTGAGGCATTGTTCAGTTCGAGTTTGATCAGTTTTCTAAATAGCCAACCTCGCTGCCTGACCTTAAGAGGGCATGAACATTTTTTACTGTATGGTAAAGGCTGGAGAAATCCAGATCAAATAAATACTCTGCCAAAGCTTAATGAGCTTTTGAAGGAAGGGTTAACTCTTAAAAATCTTTTTTCAGAAGTTGATGAGTAGTTGTAGGTGCTTATCTTCTAGTACGGGGCAAAAAATGGGCAATACCTTTGGAGGCAAGCTAAAGACTGATTAGACTTATTAGAGCGTCACATTCTACCTAATGCGATAGGCTCTCAAACCCACCAAAACGTCTATGTCATAAAGCTTTCAATGGATCTAATCACATCTCAGGTTAGGTGTTTAGGCAGAATGTGACGCTCTTACGGATCATAAACTTGTGTTCCTGAGGATTGACTCCGCGCTGCAACCCATCCAATCGCCTCCCTAGAGACAAGTATCAATATCTGAAGCGCCACCCTACACTCACCGTAACCGAGTCTCGCAAGATTTCCTGAGAACATTCAAATGAACGTCACAATGACTTATCCTCTATTCAAATACTCATTTGAACGTTTGGGTGAAAGCAATGGCCGATCGCTGCTGTCAACACAAGACTGAAGCCTTGACTCAACTCAAGGAACGCCAGGCTCGGGTGCTTTGGGTGGTGTTGGGGATTAATCTCGTGATGTTTGTCGTCGAGTTCGGGGCGGGAGTGCGGGCGGCGTCCCTGTCACTGACCGGGGACTCGCTGGATATGTTGGGAGATGCCCTGGTCTATGGCACCAGCCTCTATGTGATTCATCGCAGTGCCAAAGCTCAGGCGGGAGCAGCCCTGTTGAAGGGCGTGATTATGTTTGGGTTTGCGATCGCCGTCTTTACCCGTGCCATTTATCAATTTGTAACCGGGCTACACCCACCGCAGAAACTATGGGACTTGTGGGTTTGCTCGCGGCAGTCACAAGCGCTCGGAATAAACTTCGACCTTAACTTGTCCTTTAGCCATAGTTCGGATTGGGGGTAAAGTACAGCTGGAAAGCGGGTGAACGGACTCGAACCGTCGACATTCAGCTTGGGAAGCTGACGTTCTACCACTGAACTACACCCGCAAGGAAGTTAATGGAGTTGAGCTTTAAGTGTTGTATACACCACTCAGCGCTCATCATCAGAAACTTATTAGCTCTCGAATTATAGGGCTATTTTTGGGTCGGTGCGGTGTAAGCTTCCAACTCTTTGTAAAGGGGCTGCGGGGTAGCGGGACGAAAGCGACGGAAGAACCGACCGATCGCACTTTGAAAGCCATCGATGTACGTAAAGAAAACGGGGACGACCACCAGCGTCAACAGCGTTGACGTTGTGAATCCGCCAATCACCGCGATCGCCATCGGACTGCGCGTTTCACTCCCGGCTCCCCACTCTAGGGCAATGGGTACCATCCCCGCCATCGTCGAAATCGACGTCATCAAAATGGGGCGCAAGCGAGTGGTGCCTGCTTCGATAACGGCTTGGCGACGAGACTTGCCCTCAGCCTTGGCAATCAGCGCGTAGTCCACCAGGAGAATCGCGTTTTTGGTCACCAGTCCCATAAGTAAGACCACGCCAATCAGCGCAAACAGACCCAGGGGTTTTTGCGTCACCAGCAGGCCCATCAGCGCCCCCCCCACCGAAAGCGGTAGCGCTGCCATCACGGCGAAGGGATACAAGAAGCTGTTATACAGCAGCACCAGTACCGCGTAAATCATCAAGACGGCGGTGCCCAGAGCCAACAAAAATCGGCTGAAAATTTCCTGCATAATCTCTGCATCACCGGCGGGCTGTTGCTGCACATCGGGGGGCAGGTTTTGCAAGGCGGGCAGCGGATTGACAGCAGCGAGTCCCTGCCCCAGAGTAATCCCTTGCAGGTTGCCGCCAATGGTGACCTGGCGGGAGCGAGCAAAGCGATCGATCTGCGCTGGCCCACTGCCAAAAGCCACATCAGCGACCGCCACTAGCGGCACAAGATTGCCATTGTCGCCCGGTACTTTGAGCTGACGCAGGGTCTCAATCTGGTCGCGATAGACAGGAGCCAGCTGAATGCGAATGGGAATCTGGCGATCGCCCAACGTGAATTCTGCCAGGTTCGATTCCGTATCGCCCAGCGTCGCGAGGAAGGCCGTATTGGCGATCGCCTGCACTGAGACCCCTAAGTCAGCCGCCCGTAAGGGATTAGGCGTGATGAGGATTTCCGGCTTCACCAAACTGGCACTCGACGTGACTTCGACCAATCCAGGCACTTCTCGCATTTGCCGAGTCAAGGCATTAGAAGCCTCTAGTAACGTCGTCGGATTTTCGCCTTTGAGGATGATCGTCAGATCTTTACTCTCGCCCCCCGCGCCCTGGCTTTCAAAACTGATGCGAGCCCCCGGCACGGCTTGAAACAGCTGGCGGGCCGATTTTTCAAACTCTTTTTGGGTAATCGCGCGCTCCTCCTCAGGTTTCAGCCGCACAAATAGGGTTGCCGTGTTGACCCCATCCCCGCCTTCCGAAGCCAGTACCGTTTGCACCGCTGACTGAGACAGCAAATCATCGGTCAACCGTTCCGTAATTTGATGAGTATCAGCCAGGGTATTACCGGGGGGCAGTTCAACCACAACGGTAGACAGGCCCGTGTCACCGGATTCAAACAGGCTGGTGGGAATATAGGGCACCAGCATCAAACTCCCCACAAAAAAGACGAGAGCCAACGTCACCGTCAGCAACCGATGGCGGAGTCCAGCCTTGAGCAGCGTTTGATAGGGGTGCAGGCGACGGCGGGCCGACGGCGGATGGCCGTTTAAAGCCGGCTCCGGCTCCCCTTGAAGCGGCTTTGATTTCAGCAAGTAAGCGGCCATCACCGGGGTCATCAGCCGGGCCACCAGGGTCGAAAACATGGTGGCCGTGGCCACCGTGACGCCAAAGGGCTTGAAAAACTGTCCGGGAATGCCCCCCATAAAGGCGACGGGAATAAATACGGCCACGATAGTGGCGGTCGTTGTCACCACGGCTAGGCCCACTTCAGCGGTCGAGTCGGTGGCAGCCTTGATGGGCGGTTTACCCATGCGAATGTGGCGTTCAACGTTTTCGATCTCGACGATCGCGTCATCGACCAAATTCCCGACGGCCAGGGTCAGCCCCAGCAGCGACATGCTGTTGAGGGTATAGCCAAACCATTCAATCACTAAAAAAGTGGGAATGATCGACAGCGGTAACGCGGTCGCAGTAATCAAGGTGGCGCGCCAGTCTCGCAGAAACACGCCGACCACAACCACCGCCAAAAGACAGCCGATGACCAACGCTTCAATCGAAGCCTGATAGGAGTCGCGGATATCGGTAGCGCGGGTGAAGATGAGCTGAAAATCGATATCTTCGGGGAGGGTTTCTTCTAAGGCTGCGACCTGAGCCGTCACCCCTTCTTCGACCGCAACCAGCACGCTGCCGGTACTCCGCAACACCGAAAAAGCCACCACCGGTTGGTTATTGAAATAGGCCGCCTGCCGAGTTTCAGCGACGCCCCGTTCGACGGTGCCCAAACTTCTCAATGGCGCTGCGGTGCCGTTGGGCAACTGAATCTGATACGTGGCAAAGGCTTCCACCGTCGGGGCACTGCCCAGGGTGCGCAAGCCTTGCTCTTGCTGACCGACCGTCGCCCGACCACTGGGTAAATTGACGTTGAGCGCACGAATCTGGGCATTCACCTGAGACGCGGTAATGCCCAATGCATCAAGCTGATTAGGGTCAAGATCAATCCGAATTTCGGGATCGACGCCCCCGACTCGATTAACCTGCGCGACACCCGGCACAGAGAGGAGACTGCGACTGATTTCGCGATCCACCAGATCGCTCAGCTCCTCCACCGATCGCTGATCGGAGATCACCGCATAGGTCAGAATCGACCCCCCTTCAAAGTTCAACCGGCGCACAATCGGATCTTGGGCGCTACCGGGCAGGTCGGAACGGATTCGGGCGATCGCATCGCGCACATCGTTAGTGGCGCGATCGGAGTCAGTGCCCAGCGCGAAGTTGATAAACGTTTGGGAACTGCCATCGGTGATCGTTGAGCGAATATCATCGATGTTGCCCAGTCCGGCCACCGCATCCTCAACCTTTTTGGTGATCTGAGTTTCGAGTTCTTCAGGGCCTGCCCCGGTTTGATTAACGGTGACGAGCACTGCCGGAAAGTCGATATTCGGGTTCAAATCCACCCCAAGGCGGCCAAAGGAAACCAGCCCGGCCAGCGTCAGCACCAAGAACAGAACAAGGGTGGGAATCGGGCGGCGAATCGACCAGCCGGAGAGATTGAAGGACATAAGAAGATGAGTCGTCAGTGGGTAGACAGGATTAAGGCGTCAAGCGGGGGCAGCGGCGAGGCGAGCCATGGCAATCGCGAGAGAGGTTGGATCGACAGTCAATTTTTATCGACAGCTCTGAAACCGGGTCGTTCCTTGTGCGAATCGGGTCGGTAATATCCATTCTCAGAGCTCGAACGCCCCAGGCTATCTGAGAAACGCCGGGGAGTCGCTGGGTAAAGAGGCCAGCTATGTTGTCTGGTGCCAGAAACTCGGTATCAGACATCACCTTCATTCCGCCACGGTCACAGCATCACCGTCTTGGACATAGCCCGCGCCCGCGACGATGACCTGTTCCCCAGCAGCGAGTCCCTGCAAGATCTCGACCTGATCGGTTGCCTCCCCGACACCGGCGACGCGAGCGCCAATCTCAATGTTGCGCGCCACCGCCGTTTGATCAGCTTCCAGCACATAGACGCGAACCGAGCCATCTGGTTGCGGCAACAGTGCTGTCGCGGGCACCGTTAGCCCCGTTCGTTGCCCCACCTGAATGTCAGCCTGCAAAAACATCCCCGCTCGCAAGCGATCGCTCGCAGGCAGCTGAATCACGACCTCAGCCGTGCGCGTTTGCGGATCGATCAGCGGCTGAATCTCTTGCACCGTACCCTGCGTCCGCAGCTCGGGGTCAGTACTCGACGTCACGATGGCGGGCACGCCCACTTGCACTTTCGGCAACTGGGCCTGGGGCACCTCTCCCGCCAGCTCCAGCTGATTTCCCTGAATCAGCGACACAACCTGGTTCGAGGTCGATGACACATCCCCGACACTCACCGGTCGCTCGGCCACGATACCAGCCAGCGGTGCGTTAACGACAGTGCGGGTCAGTTGGGTTTGCAGGCGAGCCAACTCTGACTGCTCACTGCGAATCGTCGCTTCGGCGCTAGCCACGTTGGCCTCAGCCACCCCCACGGACTCCCGTGCCGTGAGCGCCTGCGTTGCTCGGCTGTCAAGTTCTTCGCCACTGACGGCGCCTTGGTCGGCCAGTGATTGGTAGCGCTGTCGATTCGCTTCTGCTTCAATCAATAGCGCCTTAGACTGCGACAAATTAGCTTGTTGTTGCTGGAGCTGCGCTTGCGCCACGTCAATTTGCGCCCGCGCCTGCTCAATCTGATTGCGCAGTTCGGTATCGTCGAGAATGACTAAAGGCTGCCCCGCACTGACGCGATCGCCCTCTTCCACTAACACCTGGCGAATTTGTAAGCCGCCAATCTGCGGAGTCACCGCCAACAAATCGCTTGCCTGCACCGTGCCCGTTACCGTCAGTTGCTCAGTGACTTGACCCGCCTGCACCGGGACGACCGTCACCGTTTGCGCACTCACTTGGCTACTCGACTCACTCACCGGGACTGAACTCGAGGACGAATCGCCGCCGACAAAGCGAGCCCCCACCAGGGCGATCGCCAAGCCGAGGCCGACCCCTACCAACAATTTGCCATAGCCGCTCGACGCCTCAGTGAAACCTTTCCTTGAAGATGTCTCATCTCCCGTCAAAGCAATTGGATCCTGATCTTGAAGTGATGTCACAATATTTTTCTGACGAACTGTATTTTTTGACGAACCGGGCTCGAGAATGAGTCATCGTTAAGAAGTGTGACTTTATTATGACTTAAGATTTGCTGACTGCGGGGGCAAAATCACTTCTATGAGCTTTCTGCAGCGGCCACAAACACAACTCGAGGGTCAACGTATGCAGTTCTGAGGTTGCCTCGCTCCCCAGCAAGACAGCCATCTCTCAGCATTCCATTAGCTAATGCTGAGTCATTAGAGTCTGCCAACAGTGCTAGAAAAGTATGCTCAGCGGAGCCAGCAATGTTCACCGCCTAAAAAACAGTGAGCGGGAGGCTGTCTTAGCTCTCCCGCTCACTGTTCAAAATCACCAGCCTGAATTTAGTAACGAAGCGCTGTATCCAGGGTCAATCTTGACTATGAAATCGTGGTTTTGTCCTGCACCGACTCAGACGCCTCATAAGACTTTTCGAGACGCATAATCTGCTTCTCTTTAAGCGACAAGACGGTGTTGTCTAGGAAGTTGGCGATTAGCGCGTCGAAGGAATAGAGCCCAGCGCCATTGACCAAGAAGTACAGGAAAGAAGCCGCATAAATCGCGGAAAGCTCAAGATAGGGCAAGCTCAAGCCAGCTACCGAAATATGGTGATACATCGCTACACACATGGTGCCGAACAGGCCCAGCGAAGCGAACCGGCTCAGCAGCCCGATGGCCAGCAAAGGCGCACCAATCAGTTCTGTGAACGCAGCAACGTAACTGAGAAAGATCGGAAAGGGTAGGCCCAGATACTCGACATAAGCGTGGGCAAAATTTTCGATATCTGCCAACTTATCAAGTCCGTTGTGAATCATCATGATCCCCAACGTCACGCGCAAAATCGCGAGGGTCGTTTGAGACAACGTATTGGCAGAGACATTGGGCCTAAAAAGCTTGGCGGCAGTGGCGGTGAGTTGCATGATTGAAAGGTACCGATTATGAAATTCATCAATATACACTTAACTTAACAATTCTCTTAAGAAATGCAAATGTCAATGATATAGATTTCTCTTCCTTGAGCAGAAATCTCTACCGTGATAGCAAAAGCCATCTTCAGCCCGATCCCGCGATTTGAGGAAAAGACTTCTCATGATGGATGGCACTGATCAAGGTCGCGGCTGCCATAGCAGAACTCGGAATGCAGAACTCGGAAGTCGGAGTCAAAAAGCTTGTCAGGTGGTGATTTCAGCTATCTGGATCAACCTGATCAAACTGCGGCTTGCTCTGAAAATAGACCCGCGTAGGGTGGGTCAATTCCCTCCCTGTTCACTCAAAACTCCCCACCAGTCAGCTGTCTGGCCCACCACCTCCAACCCGCAACGGACAACCGCCTTTTCATCGTTTGGAGTGGCGCGCCTGCGTCATGAGCCGTTGCTATAAAACACCCCCGATCTCACCTCATCGTTTTCCAGCGTGGCAGGTTGAGCAGACTAGCCACATCGATTTATTGGCCAGCGCGATAGCTGAAATGAGCCGCCAATCAAGTTCAAGTCTGCTGGCTCAGGGATCAGGTCACAGATTTCAGGTAGGCCTTTTCGCAAATGCGTTCCAAACTATGCGCTCAACCGGATGAGGGAAGTTGTCGGTTAGAGCGGAGCCGGTTCAGTCAACAAGGGTGCCAGCTGCCCCCTGGCATCGAGGGCGTATAGTTCGTCACAACCGCCGATATGCGCATTATTGATAAAAATCTGCGGCACGCTTTTGCGACCATTAGCGCGTTCTGCCATGCGAACACGAGCGCCGCCATCACCATCAATTTTGTATTCGGTAAATTCGACGCCTTTCCACCACAACAGCAATTTGGCCCGAATGCAGTAGGGGCAAGTTTGCCAGGTATAGATTTCGACTTGAGCGACGACGTCATCAGAATGACGATCAATCAAACGGCTTAAAAATGACAGCATCGTGGGCAGATAATAGGGTAGACCGTTTCGGAGCAACCGATCTTTCAGTTTCCCCTATGGTAAGGAAAATTGAGGGCGATCGCGAGCGGTCATCGCCAGATCAGTCTGTACAGTCAAAGTTGCCGTTAATCCAGGGTACAGGAGTCGAACCTGTCTAAGGCGAATTATGAGTTCGCTGCCTAATCCGCTCGGCCAACCCTGGTCAGCATTCCCATTCTGGCGAGAAATTAGATCTGCCAGGGAACCACCTATCTCCAAATGATACGCAATATCTGACCGTGTGTTAGACGATGGGTCAGCCCCTTCCTCGTTTTTCGTTTCAACCCAGAGGAGGTATTGCCGTTCTACCACTGCCATCAACTTAAAATAGGCTCATGTTTTTGTCCGCATCCATACTTTAGACTTTGAAAGCCGGCTTCTAATTCGATCAGAAATTCGGTCGAAAGTTTTGCCCACATTTTATCCTCGGTAACAATTATCATGGCTTTTTTCCGGTCTTACATTGCTCCCTTCCTGATTGTGCTTACCTTTTTAGTAGCCATGCTCGCGGTCAGTGCTCGGATCTTTTTGCCCAGTGACATGATGGCTCCCGCCCCCATTGAGGAACCCGTCGGCCAGGGTAAGATTTCACCCGTCACACCCATAGCCAACAGCGGTGAAACCCCTGAAATTTCTGCCTTGTTGCCAGGGCTGACCGACTCAGTCGTCAGTCGAGCTTAGTCGACTAAATGGCTTTCTCGGTTGCTGGCTATGGTTTGCGACGCGGTTCACGGTCAGAGCGATCGCTGTTAGTCAAATTTCTCAGCCAGACTTATCAAGAAATTGCTGGCACGCAAACATTCCATCACTTAACGCAAACGGTCGATCGCCATTTATCTGAGCAGACCCCGTTATGGTGGGTCGAAACTGAGCCCGCGTCTCAGAGTCCGGTCGGTTGTTTATGGTTAGGTAATGCGGTTGATCAGCAGCGCGGCGATCGCCATAGCTATGTGCTGGTGCTGTATGTCTCGCCAGCACACCGCCGCCGCGGCATTGCCACGGCCTTACTCCATCAGGCCCAGGCTTGGGCTAGAGCAAGAGGAGATTATCAAATTGGGCTACAGGTCTTTGCCGACAATCCTGGGGCGATCGCGCGCTATCAAAAATTGGGCTATCAAACCCATTCCCTCTGGTTAACCAAACCCCTGTAGTCAAGACGGACTATAGTCAGTGACAGCGGCACCTCGACTTTCTCTTGCCGTTGACGACGCATCTTACGAACTCGCTTAAAACACTGCTTTTGTCCCCAAGACGCAGGCATCCGCAGTAACCTTTTGAGAGCGACCGCTGCAGAGGCACCATGATTTTTCAGCGAACCATTCCGCGCAGCGACCTTCTGTGTTTCGCGCTCTTGTGGCTGGCAGCACTGGGCTTATTTTGCCTGGATTTAGGTGGCGTCCCACTACGCGATTGGGATGAAGGCACCGTGGCTCAAGTTGCTCGTGAAATCAGTCAAGGAGATACCTGGACAGCTTGGCTACATCCACAGCTATGGGGGGCCCCCTACCTGAATAAGCCCCCCCTCTTGCACAGCCTCATCGCCGCCGCATTTCAAAACTTCGGCATCCATACTTGGGTGGCTCGACTACCCGGAGCCGTGTTGACCGCCACCTCTATACCGCTGCTCTATCTCCTCGGGCGAGAAATCTTTCCCACGCGCACCTATGCGGGGTTGGGGGCAGGCATCTATCTGACCTGCTTACCGGTAGTGCGCCATGGCCGCTTAGCCATGCTAGACGGAGCTGTCACCAGTTTTTTTATTGCTCTGTTATG
>JBHJJI010000160.1:0-2383 GCA_050042805.1 Leptolyngbyaceae cyanobacterium | reverse complement strand
CCCCACTGAACGCATCCTTACCAGCTGTGGAGGCTGCTGAGGACTCACTACAGGTCTCAGCCGAGAAGCTACCCGGTCGGCATCGGCGAATTTTGGCGTCCATTTCAATTCCCTGTTCAGTTGATCAAGTCTGGCAGGTGCTCACTGATTATGACCATTTGTCAGACTTCATTCCGAATCTGACGGTGAGCCGCCGCTTAGAAAGCGCTGAACCCGTCACCCTACTGGAACAAGTAGGTACTCAGTGTTTTCTCAACATTCAGTTTTGTGCGCGAGTCGTGCTCAACATGGCTGAGCAGTTTCCCCATCGCATCGGCTTCACTATGGTTGAGGGCGATTTCAAGTCCTTTGAGGGTGCTTGGCAATTAGAGGCAGAGTCGGCAGATAAGGATACGACTCGTCTGCTTTACGAAATCACCGTCTGTCCGCCCCGGGCGATTCCCGCTCTGCTGATTGAGCGCCACTTGCGGCACGACCTGAGCCAAAATCTACGAGCTATCCGTCAACAGGCGATCGCCGTGGCGGGTGTTGCCTAAAACCGCTAGCAACTGAGAAATTTTGTACCCTACTCGTAATGAGTGGGGTTTTTGATTTTATGGCTCAGCGCCCGTCGAGCTTGGCCCGCTGCTTCGCTTGGACTTTGCTGATCGGCATCTTGGCGGTGACCGCGATCTCGTTGCTCACGAGTCGTTATGGCTGGCCGATTTATCTCGAATTGCTCTCGCACTTTCAACTGCAGTATTGGGTGTTGAGTGCGATCACGGTGGTCATCATCGGGCTCACCCGCTGTAAAATCCCTGTCTTGGTCGGATTGCTCTGTGTGGCAGCCTTATCAGCTCAAATTCTGCCCTGGTATCTGCCCCCGAGCTTTGCCATGCCTAACGACGGCAACTTCCGCATTCTCATCGTGAATCTCAATACCCAAAACACCCAGTATGAGGCAGCTCTAGCGTATGCGAACCAAGTGGAACCTGACTTAGCCCTCTTCATGGAAGTGAATGATACATGGCGCACTCGGCTAGATAAACTACTGGCAGACATGCCCTATTCGTCAGGACAGACCCGTTCAGACAATTTCGGCATTTTGCTCTACAGTCGACATCCGCTTAGCGACGTTCAGATCAAAGGGTTTGCCGAAGAGAGTACGCCCAGCCTCATCGGTGAGGTGACTGTTGATGGACGAACAATTTCCTTAGTGGGTACTCATCCTCTACCGCCTGTAAAGCCTTTCGCTTTTCATTCGCGCAATCGTCAGCTCCACACAATGGGGCAATACGTGCAGACCTTAGCCACGCCTGTAATTGTCATGGGCGATCTCAACATCACGATGTGGTCGCCTTACTACAAACAGATGATTCGCAATACGGGCCTGAAGAACAGCCGTAAAGGGTTTGGGCTACGCCCCAGCTGGCCGACCCAGGGAACTTATCGGCAAATTCCCCATTGGGCACCGCTACTGTTCTCAATTCCGATCGACCACTGTTTGCTGAGTCCTGATTTGACGGTAGAAAATATCCGCGTTGGGCCTAATCTGGGTTCCGATCATCGGCCCGTCGTGGTGGATCTGCGGTTATAGACGTCGAGGGGCATCCTATGATTGATGGTTACAGACCTCCACAGCGATGACACATCCTTGAAGTTGGAACGATATCAGGCAAAGACGGTGCAGGTTGATCGCCGTCGCGTTTACGAGATTAATGGGCATCAATATCCGGGTGTGACCACAGTGCTATCGGTCACTAAACCGCTTGAGGACAGACAAGCCCTGCAGGCTTGGCGTCAGCGGGTAGGCGTCGAGACGGCACAAGCAATTTCGAATAAGGCGTCTTCAGCGGGCACCCGATTACACAAGCAAATTGCAACCTATCTAAGGGACGAGCCGATCGCAATTCCACCCGATTTATCAGGCTATTGGCAATCCATGGAGCCGCTGCTCAACCAAGTCGAGGAAGCGCTGTTGGTGGAGGGTGCTGTGTGGCACGATCAGGGCTATGCCGGGTTTCCGGATGCAGTGGTCGTCTATGAAGGGCGGGTGTGCGTCTGTGATTGGAAAACGGCGATTAGACCGAAAAAACAGGAATGGGTCACGGACTACTTTCTACAGGTCGCGGCCTATGCGACGGCGATCGAGCAGGTTTATCAAGCCACCGGCATTCAGATCGAAGGGGCGCTGATTGCGAGCGCGCTGGATGACCGTCCAGCGCAAACCTTTTGGCTTAACAATGCCGACATCACCGACTACTGGCAGCAATTTCGGCACCGTCTCGCCGCCTACTACACGATTCGCCCCCGACAGTTCTGAGCTAGACCTCGGAGAGCCGGTTTCAACCTCTTGAGTCAGGATTTGAGCGTTTGGGGCCAGTGCCTTCGTGCTTTTCATAGG
>JBHJJI010000159.1:0-9880 GCA_050042805.1 Leptolyngbyaceae cyanobacterium | reverse complement strand
AATCCACTGATTTCCTGCCCGCCAAGCCAGGAGTGCTGCAACATTGGGGGCAAACTTGCTTCCTTGGGCTACCCCGCCCAGCATCGAAATCGGCGCAGAGCGGGCACTCTCCATTGAGATGGGGACGTCTGGCCAGCGCTTGATGATTCAATTCATCAGTTCTGATATGGCCCGGTCAGGTACTCGGGCATGGGGGTCGACAAAATCGATTAATGAAATGTCGGTTGCTGCAGCCAGCTCGTCCATTGTCATGCCTTTAGCGATGGCAACGGTGATAACGGAGGCCACAACGCTCGTGATCGTTGTGGGTTTCGCAAAACTTAGATGGCTGCTCTGTTAAACGCTTATTGCCTGATTCGCTTCACTGCCCTGAGTTCAGGCATTACCAGAATAAAAATCTACTGATCAAAATTCACCTCATGCCTGTCGAATGATGTGCCTTTAACAGCATTGGCAACCAGCTCAGCAATGCTGGAGACCGATATCGCACTATCGTTTGGCTGGGCTTTCGGTGGTTACTCCAGGCCGTTCATCATGGGTGAAAGGCGCTTCAAGGCTGGCTTGATAGGTGATCCATTGGGGTCTGCCAATGGTAATGCCGTGCACCTCAAATGCTCTCCTGACTCGAAGACGATATTCGCGACCCACGGCCCACTGCTGCAGGGGGGCGGTTTTTAACCAAACGCGCATCAATATACCCGCGTGAGAGAGTTGCTCAATGCCCAAAACTTCCGGGGGAGCAGGCATCTTGTCTCGCCACTCAGGCGACCGGTACAGCTCCTGGGCAATGTTATGCAGCAGCGTTAAAACCTGGTCAGGATCATTGTCATAGGCCACTTCAATAGTGAAATCAACTCGCGACCACAATCGCGTGAGATTCCTCACCTCAGCAATGTTGCCATTGGGAATCGTAATGAGTTCTCCCTCTGGGTTGCGCAAACGAGTACTCCGCAGATTCATTTCCTCAACCAGACCAGACATCGAACCAATCGCAATCACGTCGCCCACGGCAAATTGATCCTCTAGCAAAATCAAGCAGCCGTTGATCACATCTTTGATTAAGCTCTGCGTCCCAAAAGAAATCGCGAGTCCTAACACGGCCCCCCAGGCCAACACCGACTGCGTTGACAACCCAAAGGTGGAAAAGGTGAAGACGACCCCAGTCAGGACGATCAACACAGAGATTAATCCTTCTAATGCGCCCCCAATCGTATTCATCCTCAGAAACTTACGCTGGTCTTCGTTGGCTTGGATGGCTGGCAGTTTTTTATGGGCTTGAGTTCGACGGTAGGCTAACGCTCGATTGATGCGCAGGGCGACGCCGACCGCAAACCAAATTAAAAGTATTTTGAAAGGCTCTCGAAACAGCGTCGTTCGCCATGAGGTCACGATCGGCAGCGTATACGTTAGCCCAATCAAGCTGCCGTACACAGACAAGATGGCCAACCAAATCAGTAGCCATTGTAAAAACTTCAAGGTGTTGAGCTTGTGCGCTAAAGGCGGCTCCTGTTTGAGGATTTCCAGAAACCGGGCCCGTTCGGCAAGCAATCCCAAGCGGCGATTCGGAGAGCGGGGCTCGTGGGGCCGAACAGCATCCGTATTTTGAGTCCGTTCTACCAGCAGAGCCGCGTGATGGGATTGAGCGTTGGCGGCATCCGTCAGCGGTGTAACTGGGGTGGTTGCTGTGGCGATCGCCCCCTCACGGTGCATTTGTAGCGTGCGGCACTGACGCCTAATTAACCAATACAGCAGGCTAAAGAGCGCGAGCACGGCGATTAAACCCACGACAATGGCCAGCGACCATTGCAGTCCTCGACGGGCAGTCGCTAAAGAGGCCAGCTCCTCAACTTTATCAATTTCACCCTGAACAATCGTGCGCCACTCTTCAGATAGCACTTCAGGCGTTTCACTATAAAAATCAATATCGGTCTGGGTAATGGTGATGATGGTGAGCGGACGCGATCGGTCCGAACTCTTGATTTGAACGACTGGACGATTATTGAGGGTCGCAGTAATCACCTCAGCTGATCGCGGTGCTGTCCAACCCGTATCCCATAGACGAAATTGCCTGGCTAAGCGATTGAGAACATTGCGATGAAATCGGTCAACTTCAATTTTCAGAAGGGCTTCAACACTCTGTGCTCTGATCTCAACGGGAAAATCCTGGGGACTCAAGTTGCTGCGGTCGGTCACTGTAGGTGCCACCACTTGAAAAAGCCGCTCACCGTCCAGCGGCGATCGCACCCAAGCCGCTTCGATACTGCCATAGCGGATGACGCCTTCGGGGGGAATCGTGCCGGTCTGGTGATCAAAGACAGACAAACTTTGCCCAGAAGCGATCGCTGGCTGCAGCAAAACCCAAACGCAGGCCCAGAAAACGAGATACCAGCGTCGGCACACAACAGGACAACGCAATTGAGACTGCAATCTCACAAACCTTTACCTATGTTCAATCACAAGTTGCTGGGGATGAGTCAACATCAGTCACTTAGTTTATTTTTCTAGTTTTCTTAATAATTATCTTGCGAATGAATATTGATCACAGTTGATTATTACCACAAAATTTTCTTGAATTAAAATATTTAAAACGTCAAGATATCTGAGCAGCGATAAATCATAAATTGTCGCTAAACGTCCGGTTTGTTTCGTCTATTGCCCTTGCCAAAACTGCTAAAGATAAGGAATATTGCTGCATGTATCCCTAAATGGCTCGGCTATTCTCAATGACTCCTCTGAAATGTCAGCAAGGTTTGAGAAATTGGTTTTTCAGTAGCACTGCTTACAGAGAGAGAAATCTGCGGAATGCTTATCTGTGAATACTGAATTTCAAAAAAACATAAAATCCGAATTTCTGCATGTCTATTAAATCTATATTTTGAGAATTTAAAGACTCGAATAAGGGACTATTTAGGATTGAAATCCTATTAGTCTAAGCGAGCTTTCAATCAATTCATCTACGGCAGAGGCACTCGATGATGAAGTCTAAAGAATCCAGTTCACCTTCTCCCTCTACATCCGATTCCCAGACTCCTTCAGATTTGAATCATCAGGATTTAGCCGCCAATCAGGCCGATTATTCCGGTCAAACCGGCATTGCCTCCAAATTCAAAGGCTTTAACCTCAAGTCGGCTTGGCCCATTGCGCTTCTGGTTTTGCTGGCCGCTTGCGGGAATATCGGCTTTCGGGTATTTCAAAGCATGCGGTCAGATGACGGGGTGAGTGAGTCAACGGTCGCGACCTCTCGACTGCAAGTCAAGGCGGTTCGGGCTCAAACCAGGTTGGCTCAGCAGTGGGTCTTTGATGAAGGCGTGGTGACCGCAGCCCAACGGCGCGTGTTGAATTTTGAGGCGGAGGGAGACATTCAGTTCATTGCCAAAGTTGATGGCCGCGATTTGCGGGAAGGCGATCGCGTCTCGCAGGGGCAGTTGCTCGCCACCATTGATGATCGCAAACAAAATGTCGATATCGATACGGCAACCGCCGATGTCGAAGTCACCCTTCGCCAGCAAGACCAGGCCCTCGCCGCCTTATCCCAAGCGGAGGCCGATCTAGATAAAGCCCAATCGGATCTCAGATTTAATGAAGCTGAATTAGCTCGCTACCAACAGCTATTTGAGCAGGGGGCCGTTGCGGCGAGCGATCGCGACGTGTATCTGAATGCAGCTGAGCAAGCCAGAGCCAATCGACGAGTGGCGGAAGAGGGCGTGCGAGTAGCACAGGATGATGTGCGAGCGGCAGAAGCCTCTGTAGGAGCCGCCCAAGCCCGTCTGCGAGCCGCCGATGTCAATTTAGAAGATACTCAGCTCGTTTCCCCGATTGATGGCGTCGTCGCCTATATCAATATTCGCGCCGGCGAATATTGGGATACCCAAATCACCAACACCGCTGGCACCCTAGATGACCTGACAGAGCGAGCCCCCATTGTGGTGATCGAACCGCAGTCCTTTGAAGTCGAGCTCGAACTACAAGCTGACGAAGCCCAAGCTATTCGCGCTGGGCAGCCGGTGTATGTGGTGTTGGCAGACACGGTGAGTGGTGCTGAAGCGGCGGGCACGACGAACCGCAACTTGCTCGATATGGCCCAAGCCGAAGGTAGCCAGGGGCAGGTATTTTCGGTGAGTCCGACCCAAACTCCTGGAGGCCGAGGCGTCGAAGTCAAGCTGCGGAACTTTCAACAGGTGCGCAATTTGCAGGTGGGGGGCCGGGTGTATGCCTGGATTGAAGCCGACACGAATCCGCAAGCCTTAATGGTGCCGCTGGGTGCTCTCCAGGCGAGGGAGCAGACTTTCTATGCTTTTGTCGTGGATGAAGCCACCGGCACCGTAGAACGGCGAGCCGTGCAACGGGGCATTGAAAGCCTGGATGGGGTCGAAATTCTCAGTGGGATACAGCAAGGGGAACTGGTCCTCACGGCTGGCATCACCAGACTGGTTGACGGGGCCCAGGTTGAAGTCGTGTCGGAGGCTGCCGCGCGATGAAGATAGACGAGCGATCGCCCACCCCTGTATCTGAAACGGCATCACCGTCCGCTCCAAACCGCGGGCAAGCTGTGTCTCCATTGATGCGATTCTTTTTTACCCAGCAGATTTTTGGCACGCTCTTATGCTTTTTGCTGCTGCTGGGTGGCTTTATGGGGTATTTCGCCATGGTGAAAGAGGGCGACCCCGACATTAATATTGCCCGCGCCATGATTACTACCGCCTGGCCGGGTACCGACGCCGAAACGTTGGAAACCCAGGTCACTGACAAACTTGAGGAAGAGATTAAGAGTCTGCAAGGGCTCGATGATTTCACCAGTGCGACGTTCAACTCATTCTCGATCATCAATATTGCGTTCAAAGCCGAAGCGCCGGTCGCGCCGTCCATTCAGGAGCTGCGAGCCAAAGTCGATGATGCCGACTCAGAACTCCCGGCGGAATCCACCGGCCGAGAAGTCCCGGACTTTGAGCAACTCTCAATGCAGGATGCACCGGTCTTAACCCTGGCCATTACGGGCGAGGGCTTAGACGTGGCGGTGCTGAGTCAGGCCGCTGAGGAGTTGCAGGAGCGTCTAGAATCCGTCAAAAATGTGCGCGAAGTCGATCTGTTGGGGTCGCGAGAGGACGTGGTTCATGTGCAAATGGTGCCGAGTCGCCTGACCAGCCTGGGCATTTCGGCCACCCAGGTGGCCAGTGCGATTCAGGGCAATAATCTTGATCAATCTTGGGATTTGCTGCGCGATGAAGAGATTGGGGCCCAGGTTCGTCTATACGGTCGTCCGCGCACGCTGGCAGATCTCAAGCGAGTTCCCGTCACGCGCCTAGACGATAATCGGGTCGTGCGGCTGGATGAAGTGGCCGATGTGTATCAGGGGCTAGAACGAGAGGAATCTCAGGCCTTTGTCAGTTTACGGGGCGCTGCCTTTGAGCCTACGGTCACCCTAGAAGTGGTCAAGGTTGCGGGTAGTGACACGATTCAGGTGGTGGAAGAGGCGCTGGCCGCCATGGAAACCGCGACTCAGGACCCCGAGATCTGGCCCTTTGGGATGGCCTACGAAGTGCTTACCAACGATGCCATCACCATCATGGATGATCTGCTCAGTTTGGGCAGCAACGTCCTGCAAGCCTCCCTGTGTGTCTTTGTTATTCTCCTGTTTGCCCTCACCTGGCGCGAGGCCTTAATAGCCGGATTGGCCATTCCGGTGACGTTTGCCGGGGCCATTTTTGTGCTCTGGCTGGGCGGCTACACCCTCAACTCCATGGTGATGATCGGCATGATTCTGGCCTTGGGGCTACTGGTAGATGTCTTTATTTTGATGCTAGAGGGCCTACACGACGGCATTTTCGTGCAAGGTCTACCCTTCCCCGAAGCGGCGATCGAGACTGTACAGACCTATGCCGGGTCGGCCTTTGCCGGGCAGCTCACCACCATTTTGGCCATGGCCCCCCTCATGGCGATTTCTGGCACCATGGGCAAGTTCACCCGGCTGATTCCGATCAGCGCGATTATCTGCTTGGTGCTGAGCTATCTCATTGCTCTGCTGGCTGTGGTGCCACTGTCAAAATTTCTCTTAGGCAGTGCCCAGGGCGCCCAGCAAACCTTTGTCGATCGCCTGACTGCCAAGGCGTCTACACAGTTTACTGATTGGAGTCTGAAGTATACGGTGCCCAATCGCCATGTGGCTCGCCTCTGGACCTTGGCGGCCATGGGTCTATTTGTCTTTGCGACGGTCCTGTTTACCACCCTGCCCTTCTCATTATTTCCCCAACAGGAAGGTACCAAGCTCAGCGTCAATGTAGAACTGCCCCCAGCCGCCACCCTGGAGGTGTCTCAAGCGGTGGCCGATCGCCTCGGTGAGTTTCTCCGCACCTACACCGATCCGGATGACACCGCTGCCGGAAACTTGGTATTCGAGAACATTACCAAACTGGTGGGGCAGCGCAGTGGCCTGGTGTCTTCCAGCGAACTCAAGCCGGAGAGTGCCGATTATTTTGTCGGGCTCTCGGCGGTCATGGTGCCGCGATCGCAGCGCCAGGCCGATTCCTTTGTCTATGTGCCTGATTTGCGCGCAGCCCTGGAAACCGAGATTCTGCGGGATTACCCCGGCGCGATTCTGGCGCTGCAGTTTGAACGGGCCGCCGATAGTGAAGACGCCATTCAGGTCGAACTCTATGGGGCAGACATGCAGACGCTGCGACAGATTTCGGCCCAGACCCAGGAAGTATTGCGTAACCTGCCCGGCACCATGGACGTACGCGATGATTTGGGCAACTTGCGGACTGACTACAAGCTCGTGCCCCGGCGCGAAGCCCTCGATTTCTACGGCATTAGCCAGACTGATTTGGCCCTGCAAGGGCGCTATTTGATGATCGACAACGATATCGGTGACTACCCGCTCGGCAGTGGTGAAGAAGATTTAGAAATTCGCCTCAGTACTCGCTGGCCCTCGCAAGCTGGGGACATTGGCGGCCCCTCCCGTCTGGATGAGTTTGCCACGATTCGCTTTATCAACCATCAGGGCGCGGCGATCGCGGCGAGTGACTTGCTAGAGCGGGTCGAAGGGGCAGTGCCGCTGTCCATCACCCACCGTGACACTGAGCGCAGCGTCACGGTATTGGCCAAAACCATTCCCACTGGCGATTATTACGACACTGAGATCTTGGCGGGGCTGGCCCCAAAACTAGATGCGCTGCTGTATGACCCCAACCTAAGCGAGGCAGAGAACCAGGCCGCCGGTCACTGGCCCCAAGGCTACCGCTACCAGTATGGGGGCGATGCCGAAACCAGCGGCGAAACCTTCGCGTCAGCGGGGCAGATGTTAATTGTGGCCATTTTCCTGATCTTCGCGTTGCTGGTGCTACAGTTTGGCTCCTACACACAACCGATCATCATCATGCTGACGATTGTGTTTGCCCTGATCGGCACGTTTATCGGCTTTTTCCTCTTGGGCCTCTCGTTTTCGTTTCCCGCCATGATCGGCGTCATTTCTCTAACGGGCATCGTGGTCAATGACGCCATCGTCATGATCGACACCATGAATGCTAAACGAAAGGCCGGGTTAGATGTGCGCCACGCGGCGGCTCATGGGGCCAGCGATCGCCTGCGTCCCATTCTCACCACCAGCACCACGACCATTGTTGGCCTGCTCCCCCTGGCCTTTAGTGAGGCCACCTGGTTTGGCCTCTGCATGGCGATCATTTTTGGTCTCATCTCCGCCACCTTGATTGCCTTACTGGTCGTACCAGGGCTATATCTCCAGCTGACGCCTAAAACCCCAGTTCTTGATGAGGGATAACCCGATGATGGACAACTCAAAACTTGCCTTGGCGGCAATTATCCTGCTGTTTTTGATGCTCTGGGCACCGCTGGGGCAATCCCCCTTCCTCGTCGACAACTGGATGAAGCTTGGCACCTATGCCGTGCCGTTCATTCTGTTCATGTTCTTTGCTTCGAGAACAGTACCGACGGTCTCAGTTTTCTCTGATGTGAAATTGATGGCGGTAGTGTTTCTAGTTGCTTACATGACTCATCAATTTGAAGAGCATTGGATTGACCTCTTAGGCCAGCAATATGCCTTTTACAGTGACGTTAATCAACTCCTATTAGGCGTACTCAATGCTCCCGATCAAGCCATGGGTCCCTTGACGCCCGAGGCCATTTTCATCATTAATACCGCCCTGGTTTGGCTCATTGGTGCTGTGGCGATTTGGCGGAGTCCGGGACATCTATTTCCAACTCTGGCGATGGCCGGAATCACCCTGGTGAATGGCCTAAGTCATATCGGTTTAGGCATCGCTAAGCAAGCCTATAATCCAGGTCTGCTGACGGCGATTGTGATTTTTCTGCCGTTAGCGATCGCCTTCTACAAAACTGTGCTGACCACAAATCCGGCCATCAAAGTGCAGGTAATCGCGAGTATCACTTGGGCGATTCTGGCGCACCTGATCATGGTGGTAGGCTTGCTCGCAGCCAACTGGTTTAAGCTGATTCCTGAAACCGCTTATTTTGCCCTGCTGATCATCTGGTCAGTCATACCCGCAGTTCTCTTTGCTGTCCCTAGTGATGTCCCTCAAGTTGTAGGAGCAACTCATGGAAATTGAACGTTCAAAGGCCAAAGCCCTCACGCCTGAAGAAGTTCAGCATCTGGAAAAGTTAAAGGCCGTGGTAGCAGCGGCGCTGGCTGATGGTGTGCTCAGTAAGGACGAAATCACTCATGTCAAATCAATCATTTGGGCTGACAACCAAGTCACCTATGAAGAACTACGAACCGTACATGAAACCTTGCAATCTCTCATGGGAGATGAGTTGCCACTGCTAGATTGGTGGCGCAATTAAACCAATCTGATTGCTATCAAAGAACAGAATCTCACCCAGGATTAAACAATTCCCATGACCCACTCGACACGCAAAACGATTTCTATACTGCTGAAAATATCCGGCGTCCTTTGGGTGTTTTGGGGGGTGGTTCATGCCTTCGCTGGGGTGATGACCATCTCTGGCGATACGGCAACTGCCACCGCCGGTATTGCCGATGCCGTAGACCCTGCCAGCTTGGAAATGGATTACCCAGAAGCGGTTGGGGCCATCATCAATCAGCACGGCTTTAACTTACTTTGGGCTGGCGTTGTGACGGTCATTGGCGGCATCTTTATCTGGCGCAAAAGTGTTGCCGCCATCTTTATCACCGCCCTGGTGGGCGGTCTGCTAGATCTCGGCTATTTCATCTTTATTGACCTCGGCAGCTACAACAATTTTGTCCCCGGAACCGTTATGACCATCATCTCAACTGCCGCGATCGTACTGAGCTTTTACGCCTATTTTCAGCGTAAATAAGTTTATTTTACTTGACCGCAGCGATCGCGTTTGCCCTACCCCTTTTGGATGACGACACCAGCAAACAATGATGTGTGAAATCGGCAACATCGCCGCTTTTTACATTGAGCTGCCGCTATCTAACGATTGTTCTTCTCCCAGTTCTACAAATTACAGCTACACAGACAAGTCGGCTTCGACTCCGCTCAGCCGACGTTCTTTGAGCGGAGTCGAAAGGAAGATTTGTAGTCCAATTTCAGAGAACTGGATATTACTCAAGATGAGATGCGCTCTATGACGTTGAATCAATTAGCGACAGACCTTGGGAATACGCTTAAAGCCCTGGCACCAATCGTCACGAATGCGTTCAAAAGCGGCCAGTTGTTCAATCCTCAATGTGAACTGACTGACGCAGACCCCGATGTTTTGTGCGAGTACGATGTGGCAATCCCCATGAGTGAGGGGTTTAGCCTAACAGCCAATATCTACCGCTCGAAGCAGGCGGCGGAGCAGAACGCACCTGTCCCTGTGGTGATGTGTGCCCATCCTTACGACAATCACATCACCCCTGCTCTGGGCAAAACCCCGC
>JBHJJI010000158.1:0-16177 GCA_050042805.1 Leptolyngbyaceae cyanobacterium | reverse complement strand
CCTGAAGCCCTACGGTGCGTTCATTGATATCGGTGGCGTCAGCGGTCTGCTCCACATCTCCGAAATTTCCCATGACCACATTGATACGCCCCACAGCGTGTTCAACGTCAATGACGAAATCAAGGTGATGATTATTGACCTGGATGCTGAGCGCGGTCGCATCTCGCTGTCGACGAAGCAACTTGAGCCAGAGCCCGGTGACATGGTTAAGAATCCTGACCTAGTGTTTGAGAAAGCTGAAGAGATGGCTGAGAAGTATCGGGAACAGCTACTCAAAAAGGCTGAGGCCGAAGCGGCTGAGGCAGCGGGTGGCAGTAGCGAACCCGAGTACTCTGAAGAAGAGGTTGAGTTTTCTGCGACAGAAGAAGACTAACGCGCTCTGCTTTACCTGAACATTTCGAGCTATTCAAGAGAGCCGCGACACTAAGTCACGGCTCTTTTTTTAGCTTTGCAGCTCGAGTAGGCGGCATCCCTCATCATAGTTGGGACGGCTTTTATGAAATCGGAGCTGAGCAGAATATCGATGGTGACAGTGCGATGCCGAGACCTCGCGTTTGAGAATATCGTGGCCATTTTGTGGGACAAGGATGGCACGCTCGCCGACTCTCATGCGTTTTTGAGAAAGCTAGCAGAGGCGCGATCACAAACGTTAGCCCGTCAGTTTCCAGAGATTCAAGCACCGCTAATGGCGGCGTTTGGCTGCGCTGACGGCCAATACGACCCCACTGGTTTAATGGCTGTTGGCACCCGCTACGAAAACGAAATTGCTGCCGCCACCTATATCGCGGCCACAGGGAAACCCTGGGCAGAGTCTGTCAGTTTGGTCCAAGCAGCCTTTACGGAGAGCGATCGCAGCTTTGTGCGCAAAGCCGACTTCACCCCGCCTTTTTCCGCAATTCCCGAACTTTTGCGTCAAGGGCAACAACAGGGCCTCAAGCAAGTCGTGCTGTCAGGGGATATCACCGATAATATTGCCGATTTTCTCAGCCGCTATAATCTGCACAAAGCGGTGGACAGCTGGGCTGGCAGTGAAGCGCCGCCAGTAAAGCCCGACCCGCAGATGGTGTGGACGGCCTGTGAGCAACTCGACATCTTGCCAGGAAATTGCTTGGTCATTGGTGATTCGGAGTTAGATCATCAGCTCGCTCGTCGCAGTGGCTGTCGCGGTTTTGTTAGCGTCACTTGGGGCGGCAGTCCGGCGATCGCTGGGGCTGATGCAGTTTTAGAGCAGCCTCAGCAGTGTCAGATCGGTGTCCTCAATCCGAACCTTGAAGAGGAGGCGTGATCACCATGACCGAACCCCTGTGGGCACTCAAGGAATGGGCGATCGCGGTGGAGGCACTGGGCACTGGCGACCTGATTTTGCTGGTGCGCAAAGGCGGCAGCCATGAATCGCGGCGCGCGTTTGACGTGCCCTGCGATCGAGCGCTGTTGTTTCCCACCTACGAACATCAGCAGGCCAGCGCGCTGCGATCGCCGTTTCAATCAGCGGTGACGCCACGGATAGTTCCGGCACTAGGCGACGTGATGTTGTTACAGTACTGGGCCAATGTGACGCATCAGCTGCCGTTAGCGGGGCCGGGGATTGTCGAAGCCCTGCACCCGTTCCATATCTGGACCGACGACTGGCTAGCGGAGCGCCTAGCTTGGAAACCAGAACGTCCCGCCTATGCCCTATTGCTACGGGTGCAGCGGCTGGTCACTCCAGTGGACATTACCTATCAGGCTCACCATCAAGGCTGTCGTTCATGGATTACGCTGCAGGATGAGGTGACCGAATGGCCGAATGGTGTCCCCGTCTTGTCCGATCAGGATTACCACCGCCAAGTGACTCAAATTCAAGCCGCGATCGCAGAGGGATAACTCAAGCAAACTACAGCGAAGCTCCTATGACAGGGCAGGGGAGCGATGGCTACTTTTGGGACGATGAATGCCCCCTGGAAATGCTGGAGCAGCCGGTTGAGTAGCGTTGTTTTGCAGGATGGGTGTGGCGTTATGGAAAACTGGGCTTTTGGGGTGTGATCAGAGCCTGCATTGACGTTTGCAGATCAGCGGTCAAAGCGCTGATCGCCTGACGCCGATTGTCTTTATAGGCAGGCCAGCGATCGCTCACTGAGAGCGGTTGCCCCACCGACAGGTAGGCGATCTGATTACCTAAAGCGGGACGCGGAAACGGATTTTCGCCCTTGATACGAACTACCGTGTCTCTGACTAACAGCAGCGTTTCGGCAAACCGTTCCACCGTCGGTTTTTCCTTGACGTAGGTGCCAGTGACGGCGACAAAGCTTTCGACCAATCGCATGTGCCACATGCGCAAGGCCGCTTCTTCGGCAACGCGATCGGCTAGTCCGTGCTCCACTGCCGAGATTTGATGATCGGGCTTCAAATCTTCCCGGTAGATCCAGTCCCAACCGGCCTGTTCAATTTTGCGACAGCGATCGATGACGCTGCCTTTCGGTGAAATGTGAAAGAACGATTCTGCCATCTGCAGGGCTGAATTCAGCAAGCGATTGAGTCGAAATGCCAGCTCGTTTTCCCCTTGCTGAGCAGCAAAATCGACCTCATCGAAGGCGACCTGAAAAAAGTCCGTGTAATAAGACTCCATGATTTCTAATAGGCGATAGCCCAGCTGTCGCAATCGCGGATAAAGGACGGTCGCGATCGCGGTGGGATCATTTTCTGGCGGCACCGCTGCTGCAGTTGTGGCAATCCCCAACTCGGCTTCTAAGGTTGTCAGCAGTTTAGTCAGGGCTCCCCAGGGCGCATTTTGATAAAAGTATTGAATCCCCAACGGCACAATGAAGACTCTTTCTGAACGCTGCGCTTTTTGCAAATCATCGACACACCAAAACCCAAACTGGGCAATGCCGGGTTCAAAGGGACTGATGATTTCAGTATGGCCATTGTTAGCGCCTTCGGGAGCCGCCGCTAGGGGAAACTGCCCTTGAGCAAAGAGACGACGGGCTGACTTGAGCCCCTGTCGATCAACCTTGCCGCGCTGAATCGAAGTGCCCCCCAAACGTGAGTAAAACCAGCCGACGCCCTCGCCGGCCCATAGGGGAATGCCGCGATCGTAGATGAAATGGACATGGGGCGATCGCGGCAGCGGCCTACCCAATTTGCGGCTCACTGCCGGGAGCTGATGCCACAGCAAATTCATCAAACAGTAGGCATCATCAGGACTGGGGTGACGGAAAGCGATTAGAAACCGAGCGTCGCCCGCGTGAAACTGGTGGAACAGATCAACAAGAATTTCGGCCCCTTGAATATCGAGCTTTTTGACGCTACTTTTCCAGCGCAGCCAGAGGGGCAGTAAGGTCTTCGTCGCCCACAGCACTTTGGGGTCAAACTCAGGCGGCAAAAATTCTAGCGGCGGCTGCGCGCCGTGGAGCATGCTGGTCATATCCAATCCTGATAGGGGTGAGAGCCAGACGCAAGATGGGTGTGCTTAAGTGTAGGCGAAGGTCTGACCGGTCGGGAATGCCGTGTTAAGGACTGTTGATGCTGTCCCGATATCGGTCTTAATCATGACAGCGCTGGTATTGCTGGGTACCCGGCAAGTTACTGACCAGCCCCATCAGCTCTAGCTGCATCAACGCACTCAAAATATCCCCCGTTGATAACTCCGCGACCTGCTGCACGATCGCATCCAGCGATCGCGCCTCGGGCACCACGGCCTGAAAGACCGTCTGTAGCGGCGGCGCTAAGCTCGGCAAAGGGGTGGATACCGGTTCTGAGGCGGCAACGGGAATCGCTCCGAGCGCTTCGATCAGCGTATCTTCGCGCAAAATCATCTGCGCCCCCTGACTCAAAATATCTAAGCAGCCATGACAACGCAGATTATCGAGCGTGCCCGGCAGGGCAAATACGTCGCGGCCATAATCGTTGGCCAACCTGGCGGTAATCAGTGCCCCTGACTGCCGCGGGGCTTCCGTTACCAATACAGCACGGCTCAACCCAGCAATAATCCGATTACGCTTGGGAAAATGCACCCGTTCAGGCTGGGTCCCCGGAGGATGTTCACTCAGCAGTAACCCTGACTGCGAGATCGCCTGATGCAAATCTTGATTGCGGTAGGGATATACGACATCGACCCCCGTCCCCAAAACGGCAATAGTCGCACCGTCCACTTCTAAACAACTTTGGTGTGCTTCGCGGTCAATCCCCGCCGCCAATCCCGACAGAATCAAAAATCCCGCACGGCTCAGGGTTTTGGTGATGCGTCGCGTCCAGCGTTTGCCATAGTCAGAAGGGCTGCGGGTTCCTACGACACCCACCCCCGGTCGTTGCTGACAAGCCGACAGGAGATCCAGATTGCCCTGATAGTAAAGCACTGGGGGCGGATCGGGGATCTCATATAACAGGTCGGGATAAGCCGCATCGGCTGGAGTCACAAACTCACCTGGAGCTGTTGTCGCCTCGCTTAAGTCGAGCTGAGAACGGTATTCGGCGATCGCCCACCCCAACTTTAGTCCGATGCCCTCAACCGCCAAGAGTTGATCTGGTGAGGCCGCCCAGGCCGCTGCCAGAGAGCCAAAGTGCGTCGCCAATCGCTTTTGTAAGATCGGCCCTAACCCTGGAATCTGGCCTAAGGCAAACCACAATGCTCGTTCTTGAGACACCGCTGTGCTCCCTGCATCAATGGCTTTAGGATGCCCCAGGCAGTGGTAGCAAACACAGCGGGAGAGACTGCGGCTGCACCCGGATAATTCCAGAATCCTGTACCGATGGCATTCTAGAAGGCATCATCCATTAACGGATAAACCCTTTGAAGCTAGGCCTGATCGCGCTCGCTCCGATGCTATCAGCAATGGCCTATCCCCGTATGCGGCCCGTAATGCATGGCCGAAGGAATAACGGGACATGAGAGCGACGGCGTCAAGGCTTCTATTCTGAAGTTTCTGGAAACTTAAGCGGCTGAATGGGCTGAGAGGGGTGCGATCGCTGACGAGCGGGCAACTCTGATCCAGGTCGCGATGGGGGGCGCGATGGCGATTTAGAGGGGCGGGTTAACCTCGGCGGCTGAGCTTCGTTGGGGCTCGCCAATGGAGCCCCCGCTGCAACGCGCAGCTTTTGCAACTCGCGGCGATAATAGTCTCGCTCGGCGGCGACTTCTTGATACCGCTGTCCAAGCTTGGTTTTTTCCTCGGCGCATTCTCGCAGCACGGTTTGCAGCTCGTGGATGCAGAGATTTTGACGGCGCAGGGCCGACTGTAAAGTGACCGCGTCGAGTTCGTCATCACCCAGGGCGGTGATAACTTCAGTCGGACTGAGCAACGATGCAGAGGGGCCAGAGGCGGCTGCCACTTCCGGCAACGCTGGCTGTACCGCTTGAGCGCCATCAAACGTTTCTAGCTCACTATTCATCGACTGTATCGTCGTGATCATGTAACTCATATTTAGGTGATGGTTGCCCAATTCACCCTTGAGGCTCCCCAAATGCTGTTTAGCCAAACTCAAATGCTGGCTCAGATGCACCGCCATTGAGCGCGCGACCCTAACCTCAGCTTCTAGGGCCAGACAATAGGCTTGCGTATCGGGTTCAGCCGTGGCGCTGACCGATCGCTGCCGCCCCAGATACTGCAGATAGGTTTGCAGCTCGGCGTGACTCTGTTGAAACTCAATGCTGAGATGGTTAAAGGTTTGTTGCTGCTGGTCAATCAGCTCATTCAGTCGGTAGCCGATGACGTTTAAAAGATCGTGCTGCACATTGGCAAATTGAGCCAACTCTTGCTTCAGATGGGCGATCGCCTGCTGCTGCACATTAGCGTACTTTTCGGTACTGGCTAACTGCGACTCTACCCAGTGTTTATCTTGAACCTGAGTTCTCAATTCGTTGAGCGAGTTTAAAGCTTGGTCTAAAGCCTGTTGCAGCAAGCACACTCGCTGCACCAGCTTGAATTCAAGAGAACCGCTCTGTTGCATAGCCGAACACAAACTTGGGACTGCCCGGTGACTCAATCGTGGTTCCTTAATCTAGCAAAGCCTGTCAGGAAATGTTGTTCACCACACAACACCCCTCACTGTTAGAGACAATTCTTCAACATCGCTTAAGACTCGGTTTATCTAGCATACAGAGCAATGGGCTGCGACGCGGGCACGACGCTCCAAACGATGCAAATCGGCTGTCCGTTGCAGGTGTGGGGTGGTGGGTCAGACAGCTAACGAGTGGGGACTTTTGACCTAATACGGTACGATCAAGGCCGTTCCTGCAGTACCTGATTGGATGACTTTTTCCGCCAAACCCCGCAAAAAATTTGGACAGCATTGGCTCAAAAGTGAACCGATTTTAGCCCAAATTGTGGCAGCGGCTGAGCTGCAGGCAAGCGATCGCGTGCTGGAAATTGGCCCCGGCACCGGCGTGCTGACCCGGCGGCTGGTGACCCAGGCCGAGCACGTGGTGGCCGTCGAGCTGGATTACGATCTCTGCCGTCAGTTAACGGTTCAGTTTGCCAAAACCCAAAACTTGCTGCTGCTGCAAGGGGATATTTTGCAGCTGGATCTGGCTCAGCAACTTGTCTTGGCCAACAATTTGCCGATGCCCAACAAAGTTGTTGCCAACATTCCTTACTACATTACTGGGCCAATTCTCGAACGCCTGCTCGGGACGATCGCTCGCCCTAACCCGCATCCCTTTGACAGCATCGTTCTGCTTGTACAGCGAGAAATTGCCCAGCGGCTCTGTGCTCGTCCCGGCCATAAAACCTTTGGGGGATTAACGGTCAAAGTGCAATATCTGGCCGACTGCGAACTGATCTGTGCGGTGCCGCCCAAAGCCTTTCAGCCACCGCCGAAAGTGGATTCGGCGGTGATTCGCCTGCGACCACGACCTATCGCCACCCCTGCCACCGATCCCCAGCGGCTGCAGCAGTTGCTTAAACTCGGCTTTGGTAGTAAACGCAAAATGCTGCGCAACAATTTAGCGGCTGTCATCGAGCGCTCACCGCTGTTGGCATTGTTCGCTACGCTCAACATCGCGGAGAATGCCCGCGCCGAAGACCTGAGCGTTGCTGATTGGGTCGCGTTGAGTAATAAGATGCTGGAGACACCGAGCGTGTCTTAACCCCTGCCCCCGATTGATGACGGTGAACTGGCGGCAGGTGCGATCACCGACCGTCGTCATTGAGGTGCCATGCATTCTTATTCTTTATTGGCTGCAGCCAAAATCAATCTATATCTAGAAGTGTTGGGCGATCGCCCCGATGGTTATCACGAGCTGGTGATGGTGATGCAAAGTATTGGCCTCGCGGATCGCCTCACCGTCCGCAGTCTCAACAGTGCCGATATTCGGCTGCAGTGTGATCATCCGCAGGTGCCCAGTGATGCCAGCAACCTGGCTTACCGTGCCGCCGCGCTGTTGCAAAACCGGTTTCCCCAGGCGATGAAGCAGCACGGTGGCGTCGAGATTACGATTCAAAAAAATATTCCCGTTGGGGCGGGGTTGGCGGGAGGGTCGGCTGATGCCGCCGCTGTGTTGGTGGGCGTTGATATGTTGTGGCAACTCGGGCTGACCCAAATGGAACTGCAAACCCTAGGGGCAGAATTGGGCTCTGATGTGCCCTTTTGCATCTCGGGGGGCACGGCGATCGCCACCGGACGCGGCGAGCAAATTGATTCACTGCAGGGCATTGATCAGTTCTATGTCGTGTTAGCGAAGTACAGCTCCCTGTCGATTTCCACCCCTTGGGCCTATCAGGCCTATCGGCAAGCCTTTGCGGCCACCTATGTCGATGTTGATACCGAAGGCCCCACCCGCCGCGAGGCACTCCATTCTGGCCCAATGGTGGCGGCGATTTATCATCAAGATGGTGCCGATATTGGCCAGCACCTACACAACGATTTAGAAAAAGTCGTCCTCATCCAGCATCCCCAAGTGCAGAAACTTAAAGATGCCCTGACCGCTTGCGGCGGGCTCGGCACCTTGATGTCGGGGTCAGGCCCCACCGTATTTACCCTGGCCGCTACTCAGACAGAGGCCGAAACCATCGCGGCACAGGTGCGATCGCGATTGTCTGATCCCGACCTAGAGCTTTGGGTGGCCCCCTTTGTGTCAACCAGTGTGCAGTTTAGCCCTTAAGCAGAGGTGCGGACATTACGTCTCGGTCTGGTGAGGGAGCACTGCGATCACCCGCTAGCATTGAGGTTGGGGTTGTCTACCCATTGCCGAGGGCACCGGTGGATTACCCCGCTGAGCTTGTTTGTTGAGGAGTAGTGGCCAAAGATGCAGATACAGTTTCGTGAGTGTGACTTCTTTAGCCTGTGGATCTGGATTCAATTTTCCATGGTGCCCTCCACCATGGAGCAGCAATACGTCGATGAGATTCTCAATTCCTGGTTCTTTATCGGCAAACTAGGGGGCTTCAATGCTGAAAATCTGCAGGTGCAAGACACCGGCCTAGAAATCAGCTATATGAACTACGACGACACACCGACCGACAGCACCCTGGTCTCGCTTATGCACAACATGGGAGACGTCGAGTACGAAGGACTCTGGGCGCGCTGTTGGTTTGACTTGGGCACCTCTGACGCGATCGCGATCGATGTTTTGCTCAATGCCCTCAAGCAGTTCAGCCGCGACTATGTGGCGATCGAGCAAATTATCATCGGCGGTGAAAACGAAGACTGGCCCATCCCTGACCATCACCAGCCAGACTTTGTCGCTGGCGAATATAACTAGTAGACTGCGGCCAAGTCATCAACGATTGCCGATGACTTGGGGGCCGGTGGCAAGGATAGGACTGGTTCTCTAAAGAAAGGCAATCAGAGCTGGGAGTGGCGCGATCGCGTCATGAGGGATTGATATGACTGCAGATGCTGCTACAGAAGTGAGTTATTCTGCCCAGACGTGTAGATCTATCAAAAGCGGCTGCTTACAACAGGTAAGCAGCCGCTTTTGATACCGATATTTTAGTTGATTACCCAGACAGCTTGAGAATACTGGGAAAGCGACTAAACGGCGGAACCGACGCCAGCGTAGGCACCATAGAAAAATAAGCCGACAACCACTAAAATCCCCGTTCCGGCCACGGTTGCCACAATCCACAAGGGGATACGTCCGTTTTTAATCATGCGAATAACCTCCTACCCAACCTTAATCAACACAACACAGAATTAATTAAACCAATACCCAAGCGGTATTGAGCGCCAGCCTCTAGTTAAAGAAGTAGCTGGAAAACAACAGCCCGAGCACAAACACTAGCAACAGTCCCAAATAGAGAGAGGTGCGGTTAAGCTCGACCGGTTGCTTGTTCGGATTTTGATTCCGATCCATAAAAAGGCTCCTATCGTTGTATAAACTGCATTGCCGCGATCGCACCTAGGAAGAAAACACTAGGAACCGCCAAAGTATGAACTGCTAGCCAACGGACCGTAAAAATGGGATAAACCGTGGGCTCGTTAGGGGCGTTTGTCATGCCAATTCACCAATCGTTTAAAACTTACTAACTTGTTGCTGAAATCACTTTTGGGGTGAACTACTCGCACTAAAATTCTTTGATCTGCTGCCCCGCTTCATAGCGGTCAGAGACAATCGGCAGCTCCATCTGATTGCTCTGGTAGTACTCGTTAGGCCGAGGCGTACCAAACGCATCGTAAGCCAGCCCGGTGCTAACAAACAGCCAACCCGCCACAAACAGGGCTGGAATCGTGATGCTGTGGATCACCCAATAACGAATACTGGTAATAATGTCGCCAAATGGCCGTTCGCCAGTATCACCTGCCATATCAACCTCTCATGTAACGTGTGTATCGATCCAATTACTAAATGATAGGGAACTCAGGAATCCATCACAAGTAAGATTTGTAGTTCCGTCACTATTTCGCAGACATTAGACGGTTTTTTCGGTCGCATATCTCAACAGATAGCCGTTTTGACCCAAAATGAATCCCTGCTCTGGTGTGTTGAACACGATGCGGTAAAGGTTGGAAGGAATTTCGTTGACGTCCACATCCTTATACCAGGTCAGCCCGGCATCAGGGCTGTAATAAAGGGTGCCACTACCGCCCGAAACCCAAAGCTCTTCTGGGTTTTGATAGGCCGCATCCAAAAAGCCCCAGCTGCTGACAAAGTCCGGGTTGACGGGTTCTTGCCAATCGTCTTCTGCACCAGTGGGCGAGAATTGGATTTGCCCACCCCGTTCCAGCAGCCAGAGGCCGCCGCTCTGGTCAAAGCCAATATTCTGCAGCCGCCGAGAGCTTTCGCGGTTGTAGGGATGCCATTCCAACTCACCCGGCTTCCAGAGAGAGTAGAAATTGCCGCGTGACGAGACGGCGGCGTAGCTACCATCGGCATTGCGACTCATATTGCGAACTACGCCAACCGCGCCTAACACCAGCCCTTTCCAATTTTTCCCGGCATCACGGGTGCGGTAGATCCCCCCCACGTCGGTGGCTAGCTCCGCTTCCTGCGGGGCGAGTGCAGATACCAAGAACGGTTTGCCGGGCAGTTGGTCACTCAGGGGAACGCGCTCCCAAGTATCGCCGCCGTTCGTCGTGTGCAACAAAATTTGCGGTTGTCCAGCTACCCAGCCTTCATCGTTGGCAAAGCTGACGGAGGTGAACGTAAAGTTTTGGTCGTCTAAGTCCAGCGATCGCTCGTTCCAGGTTTTGCCTCCGTCTCGGGTTTCCAATAGGGTGTTGCGACTACCGACCAGCCAACCACGGGTGTTATCGCCAGTGAATGCAACATCCGAGAAGGTGGCCTCCGTATCAACATGGACAATTTCCCAGGGATTGTTTTCTAGGGTGGGTAGAAAAGCATTGCTACAGCTAAAGCACAGGAGTGCCACCGCTGCGATCGCCCCGAACTTTCTCAGATGAACTAACAAACCACGCATTCCAGATCGACATCCAATAGAGACAACAAATACCGAAAACTGACCCGTAACCCATAAGGGGCAGAGCTATCGCAAGCCATAAAGGCTTAAGAAAAACAGAAATCCTAGGGCGAGAGCGCCGAAGATCAACACACTTTTTTGTCCGGGTGTTAAGACGTTGACCCCCAGCCCGTAATTCAGGTTTTCCTTAAAGCCTGAAGGCGTGCCAGCTGGCCCAATGTTGGCAAATCGCTTTTTCTGAGCGCCACACACTGGGCAGCGCCAATTCAGGGGAACGTCCTGAAACGGCACTCCAGCGGGAATATTGCCGCGATCGTCCCCTTTGACCGGCTCATAGGTATAGCCGCAGGCAAGACACTCAAACTGATCCATCTCCCTCGGCGTTAAAGGAATCGCAGCCTCTTCCGGCGTCCCATCAGACTCTTCTGATACGTTATCCGGTACAGCATTGACCTCATCTACCGGTTGGTTAGGTTCGGTCGACATAGCGGTGTTCCTCTTAGCTAACAAACGCTGCCTTAAACAACCTGCGGATGCCTGTCAAGCATCCGTCAGGCAAAGCTTTCCGCAAAAATGAAATAATTGTTACCAATTATGACATAGAACGTTTCTTGGCCTCGAACACCGGCTTAAGTTTTCTCCTCAGGGCTCGATGACGACGGTACCCTGTTTAACCCTGGCCCTCTCATCTACCCTCGGGCACAGCAAATCCTATGGAAACCCTAAGAAAAATTGAACTTCGGAGGCTGTTCTGAAACTCTACGGAATGTAAACTAAGGTAGAAATGCATGCACTACGACCTATGCAGCTGTGAATGAGGACAGGCAGTGTTTGTTTTAGACGGATACGAGTACCTATTAGTATTTCTTCTCTTATGTAGCTCCGTGCCGGTTTTAGCGCTGGGGATTTCCTATTTCCTCAGGCCCAAACGAGAAGGGGCTAGTCGTAAGACGACCTATGAATCTGGCATGGAGCCCATCGGCGGAGCTTGGATTCAGTTCAATATCCGCTATTACATGTTTGCCTTGGTTTTTGTCATCTTCGATGTGGAAACCGTTTTCCTCTATCCCTGGGCAGTTGCCTTCAATCAGCTGGGGCTCTTAGCATTTGTTGAGGCCTTAATCTTTATTGGGATTCTCGTGGTGGGTCTTGTTTATGCCTGGCGAAAAGGAGCATTGGAATGGTCATGAATCCTCAAGGAAAAGTCCCCATGCTGGCTCCTGATGAGCGGCTAGCAAATCCTGTCGGAACGCCTACGGTGACTCAGGATTTATCGGAAAACGTCATTTTGACGACCGTCGATGATCTCTACAACTGGACTCGGTTGTCGAGTTTGTTTCCGATGCTCTACGGTACGGCTTGCTGTTTTATCGAATTTGCGGCCATGCTGGGCTCACGGTTTGATTTTGACCGCTTTGGCCTAGCGCCGAGAGCTTCTCCCCGCCAGGCTGATCTGATCATTACAGCGGGCACCGTCACGATGAAGATGGCACCGGCCTTGATCAGACTTTACGAGCAGATGCCAGACCCCAAGTACGTGATTGCGATGGGTGCCTGCACCATTACGGGCGGCATGTTCAGTATGGACTCCCCCACCGCTGTACGGGGCGTCGATAAGCTGATTCCCGTCGATGTCTATATTCCCGGTTGTCCTCCGCGTCCAGAAGCGATCTTTGATGCCATTATTAAGCTGCGCAAAAAGATTGCCACCGAATCGTGGGCTGATCAAGCCAGCCTTGGTCAAACTCATCGGTATCACACTGTTAAGCACGATTTAAAGCCGGTTGCTCCGATTTTGACGGGTCAATATCTGCAGACGGGTACCCATGAGGCTCCTCCGAAAGAACTCATGGCGGCAATGGGGATGCCAATGGCTCCTGCCTCCCAAGAAGCGGTTAAGCAGGAGGAAGCCAATGGCTGAAGATCAAACGACTCCAGAAGAGAATACGACTGAAGAGGAAGGCGCGATCGTCGAAGCGGGAACCGTTTCTAAATGGTTGACTGAAAACGGTTTTGGTCACGATTCTCTCGCACCTGATCATTTGGGAATCGAGGTGCTGACGGTAGCGCCTCAGTTTTTGATTCCGGTGTGTACGGCTCTGTTTGCTTACGGGTTTAACTATCTGCAATGTCAAGGGGCCTATGATGAGGGGCCGGGTAAGCAGCTCGTCAGCTTTTATCATCTGACCAAGGTCAGTGACAATGCGACTGATCCTGAAGAAGTGCGCGTTAAAGTTTTCCTGTCGAGAGATCACCCGAGCATTCCCTCTGTCTACTGGATCTGGAAAGCCGCCGATTGGCAAGAGCGCGAAAGCTATGACATGTATGGCATTGTTTACGAGGGTCATCCGAACCTTAAGCGCCTGCTGATGCCCGAAGATTGGGTGGGTTGGCCGCTGCGCAAGGACTATGTGTCGCCTGACTTCTACGAACTTCAGGATGCTTACTAAATTGACCAGTCGATAGGTGGGTTCCGACGGAGTGTAGCAATGACTATGCTCCGTTTTGTTTTATTGGCAGGGAGCGGGTTGTCTGAATCCGACTCGATAATTTTGTGCGGAACCGAGGCGCGATCGCCGGAACGGCAGCGGCTATGGAGTCGCCAGACTGTTTACTAGCGTATTGGGAATCACGGAGTCATCCCAGGTTTCTGGTTGTTCGCCGATGCGGACGATCACCAACGATTGCGAGGGCACGACAAAGACCCTTTGCAGTCCCCGACCATCGAGCAGAAAGGTGTCAGCCGCGATATAAGGGACTGTCGCCGCTGTGTCGACGTTGGGATGGTCGGGGGTGCGGGCTTTGACCCAGATATGTTTGCCGAAGGTTGCTTCTAACGGTGAAGGGGTCAGCATCTCTTCGAGCCAATTCGCTGAGACAATGCGGGTGTTGGCGAACTGGCCCTGATGGAGCAGCATTTGACCGACTCTCGCCCAATCGCGAGCTGTGGCGAAAAAGCAGCAAAAGGTTTTGGCCATACCGTTGGGGCGATCGAGCCAAACCGCTGCATCTTGGGCGGCCAAGGGCTGCCATAACCGAGAAGAGAGGTAGTCACGATAAGCCATGCCCGTCGCCCGCTGCAGCACGATCGCGAGAATTTGACTATTGACGTTGTTGTATTCGAAGACTTGCCCCGGTGGTTTGACGCTGGGTACCTTGAGGGCGGTTTTCTCAACGGTAGAGCCGACATAGAGTTGTACGAGATCAGAAAGTGGGCTGCTGGTACTGTCTTCGTTGCGCAGGCCCGACTGCATATAGATCAAGTCTTTAAGCGTGATCTGATGGCGTTCGTCTTGACGCCATTCGGGTAGATAGTTGGCCGCCACTTCGTCCAGTGAGGTAATGAAGCCTTCCGCGATCGCCTGACCGATCAAGAGCCCGACGAGGCTTTTCGACATTGACATGGCATTGAACATCGAAGTTTGGTCGTACCCTTGCCAGTATTGTTCCAGCACGATGGCGTCTCGATGCATCACGATGAGTCCGGTCGAATTACGGACAGCGGCATACTCTGAGACCTGCTGCAGGGCCGCCGCAAACTCCGGTGACGGCGACGCCGTCGCCATCGGTAAGGCCGTTTGATACTGTCCAGCGACTGGGGCCATGGGGCGAGACCACTCCACTGCCATACTGGGCGCGGCGGGATAGGGGACGGCTCGGGAAACCAGTCGCCAATCCACCAGGGGCAGCGCGGGGGGTAAGGCGATCGCGCTAACAATGAGGATGCGTTTGTAGAGATGACGTCGCGGCATGAGGGACTGATGAATACTGGTTTGGCGTTCGGAAGTGGGAGTTCGGTGTTCGGAGGACTCTGCGGCAAGGGTAGAACCTTACGACAGTCCAAGTTTAGTGTCAGGCGTTCTGCCCGTACTTTGCCTTGTCAGGGATGATCGAGGTTTGGCGTTAACCTCTTACTCGCGACCTATCCTGATTTCATCAACGTCACCATAAACTGAAAGCAGTGGATACCCCTATAGCTCAACCTATGACCCCATCTGAATTGCATACGCAGAGTTGGATTACCCGCTGGTGGCAATCTTTGGGACCCTTTACGCGAACGCTGATGATTTTGTTGGCGGCTCCCTTGATCGTGCTAAACGTGTGGGCGATCGCCCAAATTTTTGACTATTTTCGCGAAATCTTGGTCGCGGTGATAGTGGCCTCTTTGCTGGCTTTTCTGCTGAGTTATCCGGTCTCTTGGCTCAAGCAGCTGGGGGTAAAGCAGGGCCTCGCGTCGGTGCTGGTGCTGTTAGGTGCGGTGATTTTATTTCTGACCATTGGCATCACGATTTTGCCCTTGGTGATTGAGCAGGCAGAGCAGCTCGTGATCAAACTGCCCGAATGGTTTGATTCTGGCAAGGGACAGTTGCTGATGCTGGATGGTCGGTTTGAAACCTGGGGACTGCCGTTCAATTTAGATGGCCTGATTGAGCAGATCAACGATCGCCTGAAATTGCGATTTGAGCAGATTGCTGGGGAGGCCCTCAATCTCACCTTTGGCGTGGCGTTATTTACCGCCAATAAGCTTTTAGATATTTTGCTGGCGATCGTCCTGACCTTTTATCTGTTGCAGCATGGTGACGATGTTTGGGTTGGCATCGTGGGTTGGTTACCGAGCAAAATTCAGCAGCTGTTCTCTGAGACTTTACGCCTCAGCTTTCGCAACTACTTTTTAGGCCAGTTTATTATCGCTACCCTGATGGGGCTAGCACTGACAGTCATTTACTTAATCGTGCAAGTGCCCTTTGGCCTTTTATTTGGTATCACCATTGGCTTGGCGGCCTTGATTCCCTTTGGCGGCACAGTCGGTATTGTGGTCGTGACGTTGCTGGTCGGTCTGAGAGATGTCGGTATCGCCGTGAAGGTCTTAGCGCTTTCAGCACTCGTGCAGCAGCTTGTCGAGAATGTTTTGGCACCTCGGGTGCTTGGGAGCTTTACCGGCCTTAATCCTTTTTGGGTGTTTATTTCACTGCTTTCAGGGGCTCGTGTGGGTGGGCTGCTAGGGGTGATCGTGGCCGTGCCGGTCGCCGTGGTGATTAAAGAGGCCTTTACCGCTATGCGGGCGGCTCGTCGAGCCGGTGAAGGGATTGACCCCGCCCCTGACATGGCGGCAGAGTTAGCGGATGGCAATCCCCTTGAAATACTCTCTAAAGCAGCGACAGGGGCCCCGCTTCTGTCAGACCGTCAGGATTAGCCGCACTCATTTGTGAAAGGTTAAGGCTGCAGAACGTAAGTCAAGTCGGTTTAGGAAAAGGAGACACATCCAGTTTGTCGGGCGGTTTGCGAATCCGTTTGATGACGCCGAGGTCTTGATTTTCAGGGGCGGCGAAATAGTTCACGGG
>JBHJJI010000157.1:0-11501 GCA_050042805.1 Leptolyngbyaceae cyanobacterium | reverse complement strand
GGGATTGAGACACTGACATCGAAGATGCCTCCGTAGACTCTTTGCCCTGAAACCTACACAGATAAAGGGACTGAAGCAACTTCTGAGACCAGGCTCCACATTTATTCCAATCGATTGGCAAAAATCAGCGAACCGACAGTATTTTCAGGGCAAGTCGCAGTTTTATCAGGTTACTCCCAATGCCTGAAATCACCCTCTGACAGGCTTTTTGACTCCGACTTCCGAATTCTGCATTCCGAATTCTGCTTATAGCTATTAGCCGCCGCCGACAATGGTGACAATCTCCAGGCGATCGCCCATTTGCAGGTAAGTTTCTGGCCAAAACTGGCGGTGCAAAATTTCGCCGTTGTACTCTACTGCGACCAAGCGCGGATTCATGCCAATTTGCTGCAAATAGTCAGGCAGCAGCGTTTGCGGTGGGCAGTGGGCGACTTTGCCGTTAACAGCGAGCTCAATGGTCAGTGGGGTAGGGGCAGAATCAGTCATGGCAAGTTTCACAAAGGATAAGTTGGCGGGCAGCCGGTCTCAGTTGTGGGCAGATTGCAGCTGGGCCAGAAGTGCTTGACTCGCTGCCGTCGGATCATCAGCTTTCATGATCGCTCGCACGACAGCAACGCGATCGCCCCCGGCGGCCATCACGTCGGCCAGGTTGGCCGCATCAATACCGCCGATGGCAAACCAGGGCACGGGTGAATTTTCGGCGGCATAGCGCACATAGTCTAAGCCCGCCGCTGCTTTGTCCGGCTTGGTGGGGGTGGCATAGACGGGGCCAACGCCGATATAGTCAGCGCCTTCGGCCAGGGCTTTGGCCATTTCTTCAGGGTTTGTGGTCGAGCGGCCAATCAGGCGCTGACTGCCCAGCAGTGCCCGCGCCGTGGCAATGGGCAAATCTTGCTGGCCCAGATGTACGCCATCGGCCTCCACCGCCAGCGCCAAATCGACCCGGTCGTTGATGAAAAATAAGGCCCCATATTGCTGACACAGCGCTTTCAACTGCTGGGCAATGGGCAGGCGATCGCAATCATCGCCGACCTTTTCGCGATATTGCACCATTTGCAGCCCGCCCTGCAGGGCTGCCTCCACAACCGGCAACAGATTCGGGGCGGGGGCCGTCACCAAATACAGCTGAGCCTGCTGCAGTTGTTGAAACCGCTGATGGGCCATCACCTGACTTTCGAGCGTGTAGACCTGGTAGCGCAGCTGCTTACAGGCTTCAGACAGTTCAGAATGGTGGATTTTGCCAAACTCTTCGAGCGATCGCAGGGCTTCTTCGACCCGGCAAAAGTTAGCCTGCAGCACCTGGGCAACGCTGCTGCGCAGACGCTCTTGGGCATGAGTCAGGGTGGTGCCAGGGTCGCCGGGGGTATCGCGAGCCGCCCGCAACTCGGAACTGTGCCACTGCGCTAGGCTTTGACGCAAATGCTTGAACTGGGCAGTCAGCTCACCCTGATTGAGGCCAAAGCGACACCAATCTTCGAGCACTCGCAAGCCCTCGCGAGCGCGATCGAGATTGGCATCTAAAATGCGGGCAATGCTATCGGATGGGCTCATCGGCGGGGGGAGAGAACGCATACCACAAGGGTGAGAAACGGCTGCTTTAGGCGGCGAAAATCAGTTGAGAGACTGGTCACGCCATGGCGAAAGCGTTTCAAATTCTCCCATAGCCGGGGACGGTAGAACTCAAAATCCATCGTTATAGTGGAATCAAGAATTGCCCGATCGCGATGCCTCTGTCTGACGCAGCTATGCTACAGCATCAGTTTCTCAATACCAATGGCATTCGGCTGCACTATGTCACCCAGGGGCAGGGGCCGCTGTTGCTATTGCTGCATGGCTTTCCCGAGTTTTGGTACACCTGGCGACACCAAATTCCCGTCTTTGCCGAGCATTTCACCGTCGTGGCCGTTGATTTGCGCGGCTACAACGACAGCGACAAGCCAAGGGACATCAGTGCCTATACGTTGTCAGAGCTGGGCAAAGACATTGTGGGCGTGATTACGGCGCTAGGGTACGACCAATGCTATTTGGGCGGGCACGATTGGGGCGGGGCGATCGCCTGGCACGTGGCCTACACCTATCCTGATCAGGTGGAAAAGCTGATCGTGCTGAATTGTCCCCACCCAAGGCGCTTTTTAGACGGCTTTGCTGACCCTGGCCAATGGCTGCGCAGCGCCTATATCGGCTTCTTTCAACTGCCGTGGCTGCCAGAGTGGGTGCTGCAGGCCGACGATTATCAGTTCATTGATCGGGTTTTTGATCAATTAGCGGTGAACCGTAGCGCCATCACGGCCACTGATATTCAAACTTTTAAGACCGCGCTAGCTCGACCGGGGGCACTCGCAGCCAGTCTCAATTACTACCGTAATCTGCTGTCGCCCTCGCTGCTTCAGCAAACCTGGCCCGTTCTCGAAGTGCCGACGCTGATGATTTGGGGGGAAGACGATCCCGTCTTTGACAGCTCGCTGGCCATAGCCACCGAAGAACACGTGCGAGAGTTTCATCTACGCTACATTGACCAGTGCGGTCACTGGGTGCCGCAAGAATATCCCGAGCTCGTGAACCAATATATGGGTGAGTTTTTGGGGGTGTCTGTGTGATGCAGTCTGACCGATGCAGGACGCTGACGATGTCAGGGCGGGTCAAAACGCCAGGGCTTAATCTCGATGAGGTTTAGTCCTGTTTCCGGATCAGGTTGAACTTCTGCAGCACTTGCAGATTTTCGGCAGTGACCATCTCTCGAAGGTTAGCAACGTCTTTGAGCAGACGCATTTCGCGGGCATACTCCTGTCGCAGAATATTGAGGTAGCGGTCTCTTTCTGCATCGGTTTGGGCTTTACCCAGCATGTGCAGCGCTAGGTTGACATTGCTCAGCGGTTCTCGCAAATCCTGTGAGAGTTTGTCCAATAAGTTTTCTTTGATATTGGCTAGCTCTGTGCTGTCTTTGAGCTGCTTGCTGAGGTTTGTCGAGCGTTGGGTTTCGTCATGATAGGGCTGCATCAGAGAGGCATGGCGCGCTAGCCGCACCTCGATCGCGTTAATGAGTTCTTGGGGACGAAAGGGTTTAGTCACATAATCGTCAGCCCCTGACTCCATCCCTTCTCGATAATCTAAACGTTCAGCTTTAGCGGTTAAGAAAATGAAGGGGATAGTCTTTGTGGCCGGATCTGCACGCAAGTATTTAACCACTTCGTAACCATCCATTTTGGGCATCATCACGTCGCAAACAATCAGATCAGGCAACTGCCGCAATGCCACGTCTACGCCCTCACGACCGTCTTTGGCCGTGAACACCTGAAAATTTTCGAGCATCAGAATATCTTCTAGATTGTCGAGCACTGAAGCATCGTCTTCTATAACAAGAATTTTAATCATGATTGCTAAAATGACACGCTAGTGAAGGACAACAAGAACAATACAACTTTTCAAAAAATACCAGAATCACGGCCCATCTTGATTGGCCTAGCCTTTTAGATGTCATCTAAAAGCTTCTTTAGCAAATCTTGATTTCCTCTCTTTTTGAAATACTCGGAAATGATTCAAGGACGCCATGTTTAGGGCTGGTCTGGTGTTGGTGTTCAAGGTGATCTAGATGATCAGGGCGTTTAGACTTCCTGTTATGTTGTTTTCCCAAAATTTCTGTCTTGCAATCAGATGATGTTGATTGGCGCGGCAGCGATCGCGCTCAAGCTGAGGGCCGTAGTGGCAAGCGTACAGTAAACGTCGTGCCGACGTCGAGTTGGCTATCACAAAGAATTTCCCCTTGATGCAGCTCTACCAGTCTTTTGACAATCGACAGGCCTAACCCCGTCCCGGGGATGTTGCCCACATTTGTGGCCCGATGAAACGAATGAAATAGATGTTTAAGGTCGTCTGTGGGAATACCGATACCTTGATCCTGAACTGCGATATCAATGCTTTGGGTAGAAGCGGCAATGCGCAGATACACTTCGCCGGGAGCCGGTGAATATTTGAGCGCATTGGAAAGCAGGTTGGTCAAGATTTGCCGGAGTATTCGCTGGTCAGCGAGAAAAGCATCTGGCAGGGCGGTTTCTACATGGAGGTTGATGCGAGCGCCGTCATCATTGAAGCTGAGCTCCTCGATGATTTCTTCGCAGAAATCAAGAATAAATGTGGGCACCAATTTCAGGCTAATCCTGTCGGCTTCAGCGCGGCTTAAGGTCAGTACATCTTCGAGCAGCTGCGTCATATGAACGACTGAATCTTGAATGCGGGTTAAATGCTTTTGCTTTTTGGCATCATCTAGGCGATCGCCGTAGTCTTGAACGATTCCTGCTGAGGAGGCAATAATTCCCAACGGGGTACGGAACTCATGGGAGGTCATCGAGACAAATCGAGACTTGAGGTCGTTGAGTTCGCGTTCAGTCTGCAGTGCATTCTGAATTTCGATCTCAGCCTGTTTGCGATCGCTAATATCCTGACAGACACATACCATGCTGCCCCCTTCAATTAACGTCAGCGACACTTCTTGGGCAAAGGTTGACCCATCTTTGCGACAGCCGATCGCTTCGCCGCGCCACTGGCGATCGTGCATTAACTGCGGCAAGATCTCCTCTTCAAACCGAGTAATTTCTTCGTCTAAATAGAGGCGATGCCAAGTACTGCCTAGCATCTCTGTCTGGGTTAGCCCAAAGAGCTGACAGTGAGCGGTATTCACAAACTCATAGCACCCCGCTTGATCCAAAATGGCGATGCCGTCACCAGCGGCCTCAATCGCCGCCAGTTGGTTTTGCATCGCGCGTTCGGCCCGCTGCCGTTCGGTCACATTACGGAAGATGCTGCGGGTCGCGACGGGAATTCCGTCCTCACAACGCACGTTGATATTGCCTTCAAGCTTGACGACTGCTCCTGATTTGGCCAGTAGCGTCATTTCTACTTGGGTGTGAGCGCTACAGTCATCTCGTTGAAGTTGAGCAAAAAGGGCTCGATAGGGAGCCACTGTATCAGCTGCCAACACATCAAAAACTGTCAGCTGTTCAAGTTCTGTTTCGCTGTAGCCCAGGGTTTCACTCCAGGCTTGGTTGACGAACAAAAAGTGACCATCAACCAACGAACCGCTCTGAATCAGGTCACTCGCATTGTCTAAGCAATCCTGCAGCAGATCTTTGCTCTCTCTCAGAGCCACTTCGGCTTGTTTGCGCTCATCAATATCACGACGTACACAGATCAGATCACCCTTCGCGCTCAGGGTAAGCGAAAGCTCTTCGTAAAAGGTGCTGCCGTCTCTGCGCGTCGAAATGGCCTCACCCTGCCAGTGACCTTGAGTTCTCAACGCGGGAAAGACCTCTTGTTGAAAGCGAGCTTTTTCAGCTTCGCTGTACAGCGCCTGCCAATTTTGCCCCAGCAGCTCTTGGGCCGACTCGAAGCCGAACATTTGAACATGGGCGCGGTTGAGGTATTGATAAGTGCCGCCGCGCACGATCGCAATGCCATCAATCGCCGTTTCCATCGCCAATAGTTGACGGCTGATCTGTTCTCTCGCCTGTTTACTATCGGTGATATCGACGATCACAGCCAGAAAGACCCGCTCGTTTGCTCGCTGAATCAGCTGTAGATGCACCTCGACCGGATAACGACTGCCATCGGCCCGCTCGTGCACCGCTTCAAAGTCAATCTTGTCGACCTCCCCCTGCCGCAAAGGGGCAATGAGAGCCGCAAACGCCGCTGTCGTGATATCAGGTTTGATATCGGCGGGCGTCATCTGCCGCATTTGCTCGAGGGTGTAGCCGAGATTGTATAAAGCGCCGTGGTTGACATAGCTAAATTTGAGCGTCTCGGCGTCAAAGATAAAAATTTCGTTGAGGCTCGCTTCCAAAATGCTCAACAGGCGCGTGCGCTCGGCCTCAGCCCGCTTGCGATCGCGAATATCTTCCACATCAACCACAAAATGTAGCGGCTCGCCGACAAAATTGCGTACAGTGCCCGCGCGCACGATCGCATCCACCGCCGACCCATCGCGATGCAAAAAGCGTCGCTCCAGCTCTGGCGTGGTCTCTCCTTCGGTGGTGAGCGATCGCGTCAGCGGGGAAGTCATGAGCCGGTCAGGAGGATAGGTTAGGTTTTCAAAAAGCCGCCCGCTAAGTTCTCCTGGGTGATAGCCCAACATCGTACAAAAGGCTTGATTCACTGAGATGATTTGGCCTTCTAGGCTCATGGTGACGATGCCGATGGGGGCGTTGTCGATGGTGAGGCGCAGGAGTTCTTCGCTGCGACGCAGATTGTTTTGGCTTTCGACCAAAGCCGTATTACTGTCCTGCAGTTCGCTGGTGCGAGTGGCGACACGCTCTTCTAGTTCTTGGTTGAGCTGCCGCAGCTTGTCCATCGTCTGCTGGCGTTCCAGTTCGGCGGCGGCCCGAGCGCCAAAGATTTTCAAAATGCTTTCGACTTGAGAAGGATTGGCGATCGGTTTGTCGTCAAAGATGCACAACGTCCCAATCGGCTGGTTTTGAGTATTCAGTAACGCCAAGCCAAAATAACTCTCGACGCCTAAGTCCGCCAGTAGCTCATTGGGAAAGTGCTCGGGCACATCGCTCAAACAACTGTAAAGTCCCTGCTGCAGCGTGATTTTGCCGGGTAGGTTTTGCAGGCAGTAACTCACGTTGGGCTGCAGCTGACCATCTGAGAAAAACGCAATACTTTGACCCTGATCGCCCTGGCAGGTTGAGAGCATCGTATGGCGCACTTCCAGCGCCTGGGCCAAATGTTCGACCAACACCTCAAAAAAATGGTCGCCGGTGGCGGCGGCGGTGCCTTGCACCATGTTGTAGAGCGCTGCTTCCGTTTTTTGGCGATTCGTTTCGAGCTGCATGCGCTCGCTGATATCGCGCACCATTACTAAGACTTCATCTTTGCCAGAAACGGTGATTCTCGCCTCTTCGCAGAAGCTCTCGCCCTCATACTCAAAGGTATATTCGTAAATTTGGGTTTGATGGGTGGCTAATGCTCGCTCTACATAGCCCATGCGGTGCTGGGCAAAGGCTGTCGGCATGACGTCATAGATCGATCGCCCGGCCATGTTTTCAAAGGGCTGCACCACTTTAAAGTTGCGCGCGGGCAAAAAGTCAACATAGGTACCATCGGGTTTCATCCGAATCATCAAATCCGGAATCGTGTCTAACAGGGCGCGGTTAGTGGCTTCGCTTTTCTTTAAGGCATTTTCTGCCTGGCGGCTTTCGGTGATGTCAATGCCGGTGCCTACGAGGTACTCAACCTGACCGGCAGTATCCAATAGCAACGAATTGTGCCAAGCAATCAGCCGCCGTTCGCCCGTTTTGGTCAGCCAGTGGTTTTCGTTCACATCATTTACATTTCCGGCTAGGGCAGTTGTGACGACTGTCTTAACCGAGTCAATCTCTTCGGCTGGCACCAGAAAGTCACTCACTTGCCGACCCAGTGCCTCTTGTAGGGTGTACCCGGAGAGCCGCTGACAGGTGTCATTAAATTGCACAATGCGCCCGTTAGGATCAGAGACCATGACTAAAGCCCCCGCCGCGTTCATGATCGCCTTGGCGAAGTTGCGTTCTTGCTGCAGTTGCCGTTCGGCCTGCTGCCGCTCTTGAATTTCGTCTTGGGCCTGGCAATACTGTTGATTTTGTTGAATGGCGATCGCCAATTGAACGCTGAGGCGATCGAGCAGATCCAGGTTAGGCCGTCGCCAGTCCACCACCTGAGCACAGTGATGAGCCGCCAACATGCCCCACAGTTCACCGGCAATAATAATCGGGACGATGAGATAGCCCTTGACCTGCATCGATTCTAAAAACTCGATATGGCAAGGTGCCAGGCCCGCTTGGTAAATGTCGTTGACAATGCGTTGAGAGCCTTCTAAATATTCAGGCTCTAGCCATTTGGGAAAGCAGGCGTCTTGATAAGAACATCCCAAGGTCTGGGTCCATCCCGGCTCAATCGCTTCCGCAATAACGGTGCACGCGAAGTTCTCTGTAAAGGCATAAACCACGACGCGATCGCACCGCAAAAACTGCTTCACCGCCTCAACGGCTGAGGTGAGGATGGCCTGTAAGCTGGCTGATCCACTCACCTGACGGGCATAGTTAGTCAAAAATTGCTCACGATCGGCTTGCGCTCGAATCTCAGCGGTGCGCTGGGCAACTTGCGCCTCTAAGGCGGCGTGATGTCCCTTGAGCAGTTCGAGCTTTTCGGTCTCTAATGCTTGAATGCGCTGTTCTAGAATGGTCAGCGCCTCAGTAGGCTCCTCAATCTGGGAGACCCCCAACAAGCTGCTGGTTTGGGTGATTAACCCGACCAGCCAGCCTTCCTGATCGGTAATCACCACACGGCGAATCCGCTTGTCCTGCATGACTTGATAGGCAGTCCACAACGTATCCCAAGGGCGGAGACAGCAAAGGGGGGTGCTCATCACCGTGTGGGCCTGTAGAGTCGCTAAATTCAGCCCCAGACATTGCAGCTGCACAATATCGTGTTCGGTGATGATGCCCACCGGTTCGCGCTGGCCCGCGGCAGCGGGCAGGGTGATGATGATACAGCCGATGCCATGCTCAGCCATCTGACGGGCGATCGCCAACACCGACGCGTCGGCGGGGGCTTGCTCGATCTGAGTCAGCATCACATCATTAATCTGTCGCAGCCGCAACAAATCCATCAGGTGCAACACCTGCCGTAGGCTCTGAGGGGTGACAATGCCTAAAATTGCGCCCTGATGATCGGTAATCGGCAAGTGACGAATATGCTGCTGCCGCATAAATTTCAACGTGCTGGTGGTGCTGGTGAGCTGCTCCACCGGCCAGGTGACCACCGGAGCGGTCATGACATCGGCAACGGTCAAGTCTGATAGAGTCTTGCCGGTTGCCGCTAGTCGCACCAAATCGCGCTCAGTACAAATGCCCCGCACCTGCCCCGCCTCGACCGCCAGAACACAATTACTCGATAGCGCGGTTAATGGCTGCGCGGCTCGCTCTAGTTCCAAATCAATCGCACAGGAGTGCACCTGAGCCTGTCTTATCTCGGCGATCGCGGCCATGAGCGGAGTCTTAGGACTCACCACAATCGGTTTAGGAATGATGGCTTCAGTCAGGGCGGAACTCACAATCGGGCGATCTGGAGTATGAACAAAAGTCGACATGGACAATATCGTCAACGAACGGATTAAAAGCGATGAGCAGTCGGGTCAATCCCCGATGGTGAATGGAAAACTGGCTGTGTAACTGGCTGATACCGGGCTTAACGAATGAAATCCGATACCGATTAAACATGCATTGGGGAGTATTCCATGGAGAGGGAAAGCCTTTGAACAGTGCCGCCAGTGACTGGCTGGCTAGCCTGCGTCCTTGCCTCAGCAGCACTAGGAATGAGACGCTCTCCGTGAGGACACGGGGCGTTGGCTTAATCTCAGCCTACCCATTTAGACAGTGACCATATCCCTTATCTATCAGCCATTTGGGGCAAAAGCTTGAGGTTTTGAGGCAAATGCTTGAGGTTTTGCCCTTGAGCTCACCCAGAGAGTAGCGAGTTGCTAATCGGGGCGAGTTGCTGCGAGCAACGGCGACCTCGCAAAAATACTGAGCCATGGGAGCCGTACCTGCTCAATTTTGTAGATGATTTTGTAGATGAATAGGTAGTATGGGTGCCTCCTGCTTCTCAATTGTCATCAAAGAGCGACCCTTCAATAAGTCTAAAGCCTTAGCAGAGCCGCAGCTACCTGGCAACTTGCCAACCGTCCTGTGCGAGATTAGGGTTGGCTCGCAATGGCGTGATGGCCCGGTCGAGATTCACCGGGTAGACCGGGTAGACCTTAGCTGTTGGTTTGCCTATCGACCTAGCTTCCCAAATCATTCGCAATGGGCGTGTCTTCAATGGCCCGCCAGCCAAGACCCCAAAAATATACCGAGGGAGATATAACGCTTCCCTGCAAGATTGGAGTATTTTGTTCACGATCACATTCACCGGGGCTGGCGGAAGACTCCTCAGTGCTCTCTGAAAGCGCTTGCTTAAGGGCTGCTTACATAACTTTTGCGCTCAACGGGGTATGTCACCATGTTCGTGTGCGATCGCGCTTTACACATCCATTTGGTCTTGCGTATCTATGAAAATTGCTTTCTTTAGTGCCAAACCCTACGACCAAGCTTCGTTTGAAACGGCCAACGCGGCTTACCAGCACGAACTGACTTTTTTTGAGCCGCGCTTGATGCCCAACACGGCGACGCTGGCCAGTGGTTTTCCGGCCGTTTGTGTATTCATTAACGATGAGTTGAGTGCCGCAACGTTGCAGGCGAGCGCCCACACCGGCACTAAACTGATTGCCCTGCGTTGCGCTGGCTTCAACAACGTTGATTTGTCCGTCGCGCAAGCCTTAGGGATAACGGTGGTAAGGGTGCCCGCTTACTCGCCCTATGCTGTGGCTGAGCATGCCGTGGGGCTGATCATGCTGCTTAACCGCAAACTCTATCGGGCCTACAACCGCATGCGCGAAGACAACTTTGAGCTGAATGGACTGTTGGGCTTCGATATTTATGGCAAGACCGTCGGCGTGGTGGGCACCGGTAAGATTGGGCAGCGGTTTGCCCACATCATGCAGGGCTTTGGCGCTAAATTGCTCGCCTATGACGTGCAAGAAAATGCTGATGTCTTGCAGTTGGGGGTTCAGTATGTTCCCTTGCCCGAGCTGTTGGCACAGTCAGATATTGTGTCGCTGCACTGCCCGCTGTTACCGTCAACGCATCATCTGATTAATGGGGAGTCGCTACAGCGTCTAAAGCCGGGGGCGATGTTGATCAATACCAGTCGCGGTGGTCTGGTCGATACCAGAGCTGTGATCGAGGCTTTGAAATCGGGACGATTGGGATACTTTGGCACCGACGTTTACGAAGCAGAAGGGGATCTCTTTTTTGAAGACCTCTCTGATACGGTGATTCAAGACGATACCTTTCAACTGCTGCAGTCTTTCTCAAATGTGGTGATTACGGCCCATCAGGCGTTTTTCACCAAAGAGGCTTTGGGCAACATCGCCGACACCACCTTGGCCAACGTGACCCAGGTAGAAGCTGGTCAACCCTGCCCCAATGCAGTCCAGGCCTAATCGTAATCGGTTTGTCATAAGCGGTCAGGCTCATGCCATTAAGGGGAGCTGCCGATTCTCTGGGTAAGACGACAGCTCTGATCCCTGTCCCTGGGTTCTCCGGCGTTGTCAAGCTGGCATCGGGAGTCTGATCCACGAGAATGGGGATTAACCCAGCTGCCCAGTCTCAAAAGGCAATGTAAACCAAAACGTTGTCCCCTGGTGGCGGTGACTATCGACCCCAACGTGACCACCATGGGCTTCAATAATTTGCTGACAGATGTATAGACCGAGTCCTAGGTGCAGCGGTTGTCGGCGATTGACTCCACGACTGTAGCGATCGAAGACGTGGTGATGAAGCGACCAGTGAGCAGTCTCATCACCTTCAAAATGACCGATGCCCTGACCGATGTCGCTAACGGTCCAATATAAGACACGCGCTTGCAGGCGG
>JBHJJI010000156.1:0-14390 GCA_050042805.1 Leptolyngbyaceae cyanobacterium | reverse complement strand
GGTGACTTGGGCATCGGTGAGTTTGACCCGACTGCTTATATCAATGGGGCGCTCGCTGACTTTGGTGGTGAGACGATTAGCGAGCTGCTTAGCGGCCCGTCCGATTTGTTGGGCGGGCTCTCTTTTGGCGACATTTCGTTGGCCGATACCCCGCTGGCGGTCTTAGAGGACTTTTCACTGGGGGATATCCCCGGTTTAGACCAGGCGGCGATTGGTGAATTTGCCGGATGGGAAGAGTTGGCTATCAGCGAAGTGCCGGGACTCGATCAGGTGCCTTTTGGCAATTTTCCCAACCCGATCGCCTCCATCTTGGGTGGTTTTGGCGGCACCCATGACGTGACCTATGGCCCCAAAGAACATACGGTGACGCCGACTAAATTTGCCATTACTGGCTCTGACCAAGAAGGTTTCAGCGTGCAGTGCGCCCAGGATAACGGGTGCGCCTATCTGGAACTAGAAGGGCCGGGGGCGATGCATGGAGCCCAGTGGATTGCTGGCGGGAGCGGTAAAGGTCAGCAGATGGTGGAGGGGGGCAAAGGGCTGCTGGCGATGGTCAATGGCGGCAAGGAGCCGACCGGGCGCGTGCCCTTTGGCGATGTCTTCAAAATTGTCCTCACCGGCACCGATGAAGCGTCTGGGAAGGGTGATTTCGCGCTCTACATGCGCTATTGCCAGAAGGCGATGTTTGTTGATTTGGGCTGCACGCCCTACTTCATCGGCCCGATTCCGATTTGGTCAACGAAGGAGAAAGGGTTTGTCCTGACTGGCCCCTTGGACGGTAAGGGAGGCGCAACGGGCGGGCTGCAAGTGCCGCCAGAACTTGCGCAATACAGGAGCCAGACGCGGGGATCCGGCGGGGGCGGTAGCTATTACGGCGGGGGTTCCCCGATCCAGATGGATGAGAGTTGCCTGGATGCTCTCATTGGAGCCTTGCGCCATTCCAACGAGGCGACGAATGCGCGGGAGCATATTCCCCGCATCATCAATGCCGCCAACGAACATGGCGTAACCGACAAAGCCCAAATTGCCTACATTCTGGCCACGATTTCTACTGAGCTAGAGGGCATTTGGAAGCCCGTTACCGAGTTTGGAGTGAGTTGCAATCAATACGAAGCCAGCGGGTGCTACATCGGTCGCGGCTTCGTGCAACTGACGTGGAGAGAAAACTACGAAAGGATGGGCAACGTTCTGGGGGTAGACCTCGTTGGCAATCCCGATCTAGCGCTTGACCCCGACATTGCGGCCCAGGTGACGGTCGTGGGAATGCGAGATGGTCTCTTTACCGGGGTTGGACTGGATGACTATATCGGCGGCGGCAATGCTGATTTCGTCAATGCGCGGAAGATCATCAACGACAACGACAAGATGTCGTTTACCGCTGAGCAGGCTCAACGGTTTCTAGAGGCACTCAATAGTTGCTCGACGCTGGAAACGACGGCTGGCCCTGGCGGTGACCTCAATGCCGCCATTATGAATGCAGTGAATGCGGTGCAGGCCGAAGGCTTTAGCGCCTATGTGATTCCGGGTACCGATAACGGCAACCTGGGGTGTGCTGGAATGGTGATCTATGTGCTCCACAGCGCAGGCATTCAAACGTTGGGGGGTGGCCCGCCCTATGGCAGCTTGGCCGTTGCTGGTGTTGAAAGCGCCCTGAACAATGGTCGCGGTGTGGCCGTGGATGCCGCACAGGCGCAGCCGGGTGACATTAATATCGTCGATATGGGCGGTAAGCGTCACATTGGCATCTGTCTAGATGTGGGCTGCAATCGGGTGGTCTCCAACTCTTCATCCCGTGCGACTCGTGGCGAGCCCTCATTCGTTTGGGAGTCAGACGGCTACTTCTCCCCTTCCTATGGCGGTGGGCGTCGGGCAATTTATCGAGTCACGAACTAAGGAGGAACTTATGTCTATTCGTTTACATACCCCTTATTCCTGGGGCTGGCTGTTATTCGGTATCGGGTGTGCGTTGGTGATTAATTTCTTTGTGGGTGCCATGCCTTCTGCTGCTCAAGATGAAATGACCGTCTTTACAGGGCGCAGCCCGGAGGCGGTCGTTGAACAATTTTTGAATGAAGATAAGCCCGAAGGCTTGGAGGTGGGCATTGTCCGAACTTCTCAAGCTGGAGATTATGCGATTTCCACCTACTACTACGGTGAGGGCGGTGGGTTTGTTGTTGTGCAGAGAACCGATCGCCAGTGGCAAAACATTTGTGCTGATGGGGGTGCCCCAGATGGGGCGGACTTTGTCAATATCTGCAAAGTGCCCCTGGAGGATGCACAAGCGCTTTGGGATAAGTACTTGGCGGATGGAGAGAACTTGACTCCACCCACCCGAGAGTGAGGTTAACAGCGTGAGAAACCTACTAATGTTGATTCTTTTAGCTGCCCTGGCGCTGGGCGGATGTTCGGTGAGTGCTGATAGCGCTGCGGTCTTAGGGGCTGAGGTCGTCCCTCCGATGTTTGCTGAGGTGTATGCCCAGGTAGAGCAGGCTAGTGATATTCCGATGCTATTGCCAACTATCATGCCTGAAGATGTCTTGCGAGAGCCAGAGCCGGGGCAAACACAACCCTTTTTTGTCTCGACTGATGTCATTGACGTCGATCGCTACGAGGTCAATCTCGACGCGATGGCTGGCTGTGAAGGCGCGGGTTACTGCACCTTTGGGCTGCTGGGCGCAGAGCGCATCACACCAGAAACGCTCAGCGTTGATGAGCTGTATGCCTACTACCTTGACCCTGAATTCCAGCCGGTTCGGCGTAGTGAAGAACCCATTGCTGAGGTGGAGCTGGCCGGAGGTATCACGGGTACCTTTATTCCTTGGGTCTGTGGCGCAAATTGTTCTACGGCCAAAGTGTATTGGGTGCAGAGCGGGATTCGATATGTGGTCGGGATTCGGGGGCCGGTCGATCAGGCGACGGTTGTTGAGATCGCTAACTCAATGATTGAAAATCAACCGGCTGCTGTCGATGCTCCTGATGCTGCAGGGGAAGAACCGAATGAACTCGCTGACTAGATTGCTTTTGAAAAAGAAAGTTCATCTATAACGTTGGGTTTTCTTTTGTATTACTGACCAAAAGTGACATTTGAGCAACATTCTTTTTTTAGTGTGGGCTTATCCCCCACTGAAGAGGTTTGTATGCTCACTAACTTGCCTGCTCCTGAATCCTTCGATATGACTTTGGCATGGAGTCTCGGTGCTCGATTGGGCGCGCCCCCAGACCCCAAAAATAGAACTGATTTAGGGACTGATTTAGGGTCAGACCTGGATCGGCCTTCGGCAAACCGTAATTTTTGGTTGGCAAGCTTTAGTTGATGAAGGGCGGCATGTACGACTCACCTGAGACTCCTGCTACGGAATATCCCGTTATTCCTGAGCCGATGGAACGTGCCGCTCTCGATGCCATCTTTGGGGCTTCGAGTCGTCAATCGATAGCGAAGCCCTTTGTCCTCTTGCCCCCAGCAGCAGTCTTTGCGGAGGTGTCCTCTGATGGACATCGCGACGCATCAACAGCTCACAGATGAATATGCCCGTCATTTCCAGTCTGGGCAAAGTTTTCGCACGATTGTGGAGGCTCGTCATTTGGCGGGTGATTTTCTGGGCGAAAGGGTGGAGCCCTCGACTGGTTTAGCGAAGGAGGTTGATGAGGCGATTGAAGGGGGATTGGTGCAGGCCGCGAGAGCGATCGTTGCTCAAGCACATGGCAACCACCTCACTGCATTTGATGACCTCAGAGACCTGTATGATCGCCAGCCCAACTTGCTCGTCAAAACGTCTGACAGCATTCGCAGGCAGGCTTATTCAACCCCCTTGCCAATTGCTTACCTGGCGGGCGTACTGGCCCAAGTGCATCCCTCACAGACAACCTATGAGCCAACTGCTGGGAATGGCTCACTACTGCTGTTAGCCAATTCCAATAACGCGATCGTCAATGAAATCTATGAGCCTCGGGCTGAGGAATTGCGATCGCAGGGGTTTGATGTCACGCAACACGACGCGACTCAATACTCTCCCAGCCGTCCGTATGATGTCCTGATTGCGAACCCGCCCTTTGGCACTGTTCAAGCTGATGGCGTTGGCCCGGCTCACCGATGGCAGCATGGGCCGTTAAACACAAACCAGGTTGACCACGCGATCGCCCTCAAGGCCCTCGACAACCTCCGGCCCGATGGTCGGGCAGTGCTGATTCTCGGTGGCAAACTGGGGGATGAGACCGCACGACGGCAGAGCTATCGTTCTCAAGCCTCACGGGGCTTTTTTAAATACCTCTATCAAGACAGCGGCTGGAAAGTTGAAGATCATTTCTCTATCAAAGGCTCTCTCTATCGGCGTCAGGGTGCAGGCTTCCCGATTGATTTGGTCGTGATTAACGGTCGCGGCAAGACCGACTTACCTTTACCAGGGGTGACTCCCCCTCGACTGTACAAAACCTATGATCAATTAAGAGATGAGGTGCTCAAGGATGCAGTCAATCACTATGACCAAAGGTTTGTGGGCGATGGCGAACCCCATCGCGTTCGCCCGGCAGCATCTCGAAGCCCCACTTCAGGTTTGGACGCCTCCGCGCTGGCCGGGGATGAGTCAGGCGGACGCCGGGATTTGGTGGACGACGGTGCCGGTGCCGGACGGTCAGGCGATTCACTCTCTGGAGGATTATCGAGTCCTGCTGGTGTGGTTCCTCCAACGAATGCAACAACAGTACATCCTGGACTTGCAGATGGAAGGTTTATTGGAGATTCAAGCGATAAAACAGCCGATCGACGAGATCAAAGTGGTGATGCCACCGGATTTGCCGGGACCGATCGAGCCGACCATCGAGACCCTGATCAACTTCCAGTACGACCCTCTACGCCGGGCGATATTTCCCGAGGGGTTGAATTGCTTTCCCGTCAGACCGGAGGCAATGGTGAACGGGACGATGGTGGCGATCGGGGATTGTTGGAACTTCACCAGTTGGCTGAACCAGTATCAGACAGCCGTGACGGGCCGGGAGTAGGGATGGTTAGCCAAGTCGTTTCGGAGCCTGAAGAACAGACACAAGCGTCCGTAACGCTGCCCTATACGCCTCGCTCCAATGGGCCAAGCTTGGGTGTGTTGGCACCGGCGTCCGCGATCGCGGCCTATGAGACGAAATTTGATCAGATTGAAGCCCAGGTCGGTGCATCCGTTGATGAATACGTTCGCGATCGCCTCAGCGAAGACTCCCTCGATGCGCTCTATTCCCATTACGCAGCAGAGCAAATCGATACGCTGGCCTTAGCCATCCATAATCATGAATACAAAGGTCAAGCCACCGTCATTGGCCATGACACTGGGATTGGCAAAACCCGAGTCGTGGCCGGGCTGTGTCGGTATGCCAACCAGCAAGGTCTGATCCCGACAGTCGTCACTGACAGCACCGCGCTGTACAAAGATTTGCTGCATCGAGATGGGCCGGATACGGGCAACCACTTCAATGCCTTCATCACTGACAACGGCCTCAGTATCCCCGTTGAAGACAAACAGGGGAATCAGGTTGCTCAGATTAAAACCCCGAGCAATAACCATAAGACCGTAAAACAGTACACGCAGGACGGTGGCATCGGCGAGCATGACCTGATGCTGACCACTTATGACCAGCTCAAAGGGCCAAACAGCAAAAAGCGCCGTGAACTGCTCGATACCTTAGCGCCCAAACTATTTTTGATCGCCGATGAGGCCCACAACGCAGGCGGGCCAGCGGGAAGTTTTGAGCTGAGCGAGTTTGAGCTGCGCCAGCGGGAGATCAAGATTGCAGCGGGCACCTTCGTTGCGCCGGTAACCGAATATTTTCAAGACCTGACACAGAAGACGGCGGGCTTTGTGGCCAGCTCCGCGACGGCGATTAAAGAGCCGGTGGTCGCCGCCCGACTCTACTACCACACGACCGATTTCAAAGATGCCGCCCAAGATCAAGCTACCTTTGCGGCGCATCTTCAGGTCGGGGGCGCGGCGATGCAACAATCAGCCTTCGACTTGTGGAGTGAAGCGGGGGGCTGTATCCGCTTTCAGAAGGATTACAGCGGCATAGACTTTGAAGCCCAAGAGGTCACCGTAAATCTCGATCGGGCTGAAAGCAATGCTCGATTGATCCAACTGATCAACCAGTTCGATCAGGCCAGAGAGGCCCGAATGCCTGAGCTGGATGACGAACTCTCTGAGTCGGGCGAAAAACTCTTTGTTCACGACAACCATATTGGCTATGCCGGAATCGACTCCTCTGTCTTCTCATCGGTCGCCCATAACTTACATGCCGTCTGTGCTCTGGGGCTAAAGGCAGAGGCCACGGCTGAGTTAGCGAATCAGGAGATTGAGTCAGGCAAAAAGCCGGTCATCATGATGACTCAAACGGCTGAGAGTGTCTTGCAGGATTACATTCGCGAAACGAATGAATCGGTTGATCTGCACAATGCTCTCCACCCTGATCCGCCCGATCAGATGCCTCGTCTTGAACCTGGCCAGCCTATCAATATTACGGCGGGAGAGTTTTTTCAGCGCTACCTGGAGAAGGCCCGAACTATTCGGATTATTGGGGCTTACGCGGATGAGTCGGGCAAAAAAGAAATTCTGCCTCACTATCTGACTGATGACGAGTTGGGGCCAATGGCCACGGCCCTCTACGAGAAAGCCAAAACCGAAATTGAGCAGAGTGATTGGAGCCAGCAACCGGCTGACCCCATTTCGTTGATGGAGTATCGAATTAAAGAGGCGGGTCACAACGTTGAAGAGATGACCGGGCGCAAACAAAAATGCGTCTATCAACCAGGGGACGATGGTCAGTTGTTTGCGACGTTGGCCACTCGTCAATCAGGCGCGGCTCAAAAAGTGGCGGCGATCGCTCGCTTTCAATCGGGTGCGACCGATGCCCTGATCACCAATCTGACCACGGGATATTCGATTCACGCTGACCGTCGCGCCGCCGACCAGCGGCAGCGCGTCATGCTGATGTTGCAGCCTCATGCTGATGTCAACCGCTGTGAGCAAAGCATTGGGCGGACGCACCGTAGCGGGCAACTCAATCCGTCTGTTCATGAGCCCGATAGTCATGATCAGGCGGGCAATCCGCAATGGGGACAAGTGGCGGGTGCCTATGGCTTGCCGCAATTCAAGCTGATGTACGGCCAGGGGTTAGCGACAGAGCAGCGCCCCTTAGCGGTTCTCATGAAAAAGATGCGGCACCTGAAAAGCAACACAGTCGGTACGGGGCAGAGTCAGTTTTCGGGGGCTGATGTCCCCGACTTTATGAATCAGTATGGCGACCAGGCGGCAGCAAATGTCTTGTCGGCCTGGCCAGAAGTCAATGCCGCGATGGACTATCCAGCGGGTAAACCGAATGAAAATGGTGAGATTAAGACGGCCTCCGTTCGCCGGGTAACCGGGCGGGCGATTTTGCTTGCCGATCAAAGCCCCCCAACCCCTGAAAATCCGCATCCTTCACTCCAGCTGCAGGAACAACTCTACGCGGCGTTGACAGAAGAGTACCAGGGCATCAAGGCCCAGAAAGAGGCGATCGGGGAGTGGGATTTGGATGCCCAAAAACTCGACCTCGATGCCATCCCATTGCGCCGTAAATTGCTCAACGATGGGGATGGGGCTAATCCCTTCCGGCAACCCGCCTATGCCTTGGAAGTCGATGCGAAGACCGGGGGGAAGCCGCTGCCGACGCTTCAAGTTGTGCAAGAGGTTTACAAGTCTCTGGCTTTGGAGCCGCCGACCGCGCCGGAAGGACTCGATCTTTCGCCAACCTCATCCTTTCGGCAGGTGGGCCAGCAACGGGCAACTGAGCAAATCCAGCAGGTGGGCGGGGACTATGACGCTTATCGAACGGCCAAACTAGCGGAGCTGAGGACATCGGTTGATAAAGCTAACGAGCGCCTGGCTGAACTTCAGCAAAAACAAGACGCTCTCTCCAAGCAAAAAGCCGAGCTAACGCAGCGGGTGGAGCAAATTGTTCCAGAGTACGATGCCGAAAAGCAGCGGCTGCAAGCGGCTGGAACACTCGACGCGGATTCAGAAGAAGCCCTCACTCAGCAATATGAGAAAGAACGTAAAACGGTTGACCGCAAACTGGTCAAAACGGAGAGAGCTTTAGAAGATGGCAAAGGCCGCATTGCCAATCAGAAGAATCGCCTTGATGACGCCAACCATCGAGTGAGCGGTACGGATAAACTCCTGCAATATCAGCGTCAAGGCGTCGAAACTCGGTTGAATGAGTTTCCGGTCGGTCAGCCGGTACTGTTAGCCAGTATCCAAACCGGCGAGAGCGTGCCGGGGGTGGTGGTCGATGCTCAACGCGCTAAAAATGCTTCCAACCCCGTCAATCCAAATAGCTGGCGGCTGCGAGTTCAAGTCGCGAATCAGGCGAGAGAGGTCTCGGTCAAATTTAGCGACATTGGTCGCAGCGTGGTGCTGAAACCGCAAGAAGATGCCTGCCTTTCCCAGCGACAGGAGAATGGCCTCTATCAAGCCGTCACACTGCCGACCTATGAAGCCTTTGATCTGAAGCAGGAGGCCACTCGCGAGACCCGTTATATGGTCGTGGGCCAGGTGCTGGCGACTGATTTGACCGGCAAGTTCGCGCAGATGCAAGATCATGACGGCCAGTATCATCCGGCCTATTTGCTCCCCAGAGGCTTCAACGATACGACGATTGATGCGCGCCCCGTGGGCCTCGATCGCCCGGACCAGGTGGAGAAGTTTTTAGCCAAAACGGGCCGCACGGCGAAACTGACCGACCGCAACGATAGAGCCGAGATCGAGTTTGATGTGCGGCGGAGCATGACGGTGACTGTTCCTGCCGGGAAAGAAGGGAAGCCGTTGTATCAAGATTCCACCATTCTCGACGCGGCGGGGGGAGAGCAATTCGTCAGTGCCAAAGTCCCAACTAGAGACGGGTCTAAATCAGTGATGCGGTTATCGCTCAAAGACCCAGACGTTCAGGATGCGGTGTTGGCTGCGATTCAACGCAAGCACGGGCTCAAGGCCGTCACTCGCCTTGAAGATGCGCAGGAAGTGATTGGAGCCACGAAGTCGGAATGGGAACCGGCCACCACCTGGTTGCCAGAGGCTGATAATGTCCAGACGTCGCAGCTGCAGCGAGCCATTCATCCGCTGCTCAAAGCGGAGCTGGAGAAGAACCCCAACCTGATTCCCGAACCGCAGAACGATCGCGATCGCCCTCGACGGGAAATCATTCAGACGGTTTCCGACCGGCTGTATCAAGGCGATGACTTCCCCGCACTGAAAACAGAATTTCAGCTAACTGAACTCCCACCGCCAGCGCCCACAGTTCAACCCGGCGACAATCCCCTTTCCCCTGAAGTCGTAGAGCCGACTGAGCCATCATCCTCGGAGCAAGCCGACGTGATTCGGCAAATGAGCCGTAACCAGCTCAAGGCGCAATTAGCGCAGGATGGCCCCTACATACAACTACCCTCTGACCAGCCAGGGGCGATCGCCACCAATATCTCTCAATTGCTCCATCAGGCCGGTTTACAACATGCCGTGATGCAAGGCGAAAACTTTCATCTCAAAGTTGAAAACGAGCCTTTTCAGCCGCTTTCGATTGAAGCTCATGAGATGACCGGGGGCGATCGCCAGCTTTATTTCACGCACTACGCCACGGCCAACGGCGATATGTTTATCGATGCAGAGCTGGTCATGAATGCCGATTCTCAGGGACAGCTCAAGTTTGCCGAGACAGCAGCTTACAACCCCTTTACAGGGGGTGAGTCGCGGGCTCCAGATCAGGAGTTTGGGCAGATGTTCTCGGCTAATCTCCTTGACCAGGGGTTTGGGGAGGCGGCAGCCAACGCTCATGTCGCACAACAACAGTCAGAGTCCCTAGAAAGAGTGCCGGAGCCTTTACCACCTCAGGCCGCTGGCGTTGATCAGGGGGCTTTGCTGCAAGAGCTGCGGGATTGGTATCGCGAGGCCAAAGCGATCGGGCGTTCACCTCGACATCTGGACAAGATTGAGGCCGTGGGTAAAGCCGTTAAAGGCGGTGATTTGGAAGCTTATGGCTCCCAGGATGAGCGCGTGAGACAGACTGATCAACAGCAATATCAGCAGCAAGCTTCAGATGTGGATGCTCAAGCTCGTTACATCTTGTCGCAGTTGGGGACTCCTAATGAAGAGGGGACGGTGGCCTTTCAAGCGAAGACTTATGGCCTTAGCCAGCAGGATGATGAGCTAACGGTCACGGCGGCAAATCGCGGGACAATTTTGCAAACGAAAGGGAATGAAGTGCAAACCTGTCAGGTAAATGCTGGCGACTCGCACCGATTTAGCGCTTTTGTTTCTCGGCTCAACCAAGCGACGCTGCAGCCACAACCATCACGAAATTTAGTCGCTGAGAAGTCTGGGGTTTACGAGCGTTGACGTGCAGCTAAGAGACTATCAAGAGCAGTTAGTTCACGATTTACGCTTGGCGATCGCCCAAGGGTATCGGCGCATTTTGGTTTATCTACCCACTGGCGGCGGCAAAACAGTGGTGGCCAGCGCGATTGTCCAGAAGATTGTAGAGAAAGGCAATCGTGCTAATTTCATTTTGCATCGTGACCCGCTGGTGACTCAAACCTCAGAGAAGTTTGCGGCCTTCGATATTCCCCACGGCATCATCAAGTCGGGCTACCCCGAAAACCCTCAAGCGCCGGTGCAAATCTGCGGTGTCCAGACCCTGGATGCTCGAAATCTGCCGATTCCACCCGGCATTACGCTGATTGACGAAGCGCATTCCGTGAGCTTCTATCGAAAGCTGCAAGAGCTGTTCTTGGAGCCCGATCGGATTATCTTGGGCTTCACGGCCACTCCCTTCCGCCGTGGCAAACAGAAATTAACCGACCTTTATCAAATTCTGGTGAAAGGGCCGGAGCCCGATCTCCTGATTCGACAGGGACATCTGAGTCCAGGGCGCTACTTTGCCTACTCTGAAATTGATCTCTCTAGCGTGGGGATATCCCGTCGCTCAGGCGATTATAAAGGCGGCGATTTGCAACGAGCCCTGAACTTTCAAGCGCTGAATCAACGGGTTGTTGAGGAATATCAGCTCATCGCTGCCGGACGACAAGGCATCATTTTTACCTGCGGGATTGAGCATTCAAAAGCCATTCGGGATGAATTTGAAGCGGTGGGTATTCCCTGCGCTCACATCGACGGCGAGACCCCGAATACCCAAAGACGGAAACTCTATGCAGCTCAAAAATCGGGAGATGTGCCGCTGATTTCCTCCGTTGAAACCCTCACCGAAGGGTTCGATCAGCCCTCCGTATCCTGGCTGGGCATTGTCAGACCCACTTTAAGCCATGCGCTGCATGTGCAAATGCTCGGACGTGGAGCGCGGGCCTGTGCGGCCATCAAAAAGACGGACTTCATTGTCAGCGATTTTGGCACAGGCAACCTGCAACGGTTTGGCCGACTCGAAGACCAGGTTAATGTGACGCTCCAGCCGCCTCGACGCAGTAAATCCCCGAGTGAAGCCCCCACTAAAATTTGTGGCAATTGCAGCGCTGTGATTCTGGCGTGGCGAATTGTTTGCCCAGAGTGTCAGGCCGATACAGGAGCCGTGATTGAGGATGTCCCTGAAGAGCATCTGTGTGAATATCTCTCGGATGAAGAACTCGCGCAAAGGCATCATTATCGTCGGCTCTGTCGCCTCGCCTATGAGCGCCGGTACAAGCCGGGGTGGGCAGTCCTGAGTTATCGCGATCGCTACGGTTGTTTCCCGGCTGATTGGTGGAGTTTTGGTGCCGTCTTTAAGGAACGTGATGATGATGCCAGGGCCGCTTATCAACGTTATCTGCAGGCTTTAGCCACTCAACATGGTCATGATCTGCGGTGGGTCGAGCGATATATGACAGTTGAGTTTGGCGAAGGATATCGGGCCGAAGTTTCCGCTCAGGAAATGGCCGAGCATTCGGCTTGAAACTAGAACTAAATCGCGGCTATCCCCGTCCTCTATAGGGCGGGGCAGGATAGCGGGCTGACGAAGGGGTTCAATGCCTCTGAGTCGGCCAATTTACTTCGAGCCGCGAGAGTGAGCATTGATGTACGCTTTCAACTTTTCGAGCGGAGCGCCACCAGCGGAACGGATATAAAGCTGGTCTCCCCATAGCCCCTTCCTCCAATTTGGGAAGTGGGGACGCAGCTCTGACTCAAACTCTTTTCTCAAAATTCGACTGCTTGCAGCCTTCATGCTGCCCAGCAACGTGGACGGCGCAATTTTAGGGTGCAAGTCCAGCATGAAGTGAACATGGTCGGCCTCACCGTCACATTCGAGCTGAATGCAGTCATTGACAACACATATTCGAGCCGTCACTTCTGCCAGCCGCTCAATCATGGCGGGAGTCAAACACTTCCTCCGATAAGCCGTCACAAAGTAAACGTGCGACACAATACTAAAGACACTGTGAGCTCCTCTTCTGTAATCTTGCATAACGTATTCGACTGAATTATAATTAGTACATGGTAACTCGTCGCGTCACCTTCAGGCTTTATCCCACTAAGCAGCAACAACAAAAGCTGTTTGAGTGGCGGCGGTTGCATGGCTACCTTTACAACGCCTGCCTGGAACACCGCATCACGACTTACAAAGTCAGCCAAAAGACCGTTGGCTATATCGACCAGCAAAACCTGTTGCCTGCCTTCAAAGCGTGTTGGCCTGAGTACAACGAACTCGGTAGTCATGCACTACAAGCAACAGTAAAGCGGGTCGATTTTGCGTTTCAACGCTTCTTTAAGGGACTGAGTAAGTACCCCAAATTCAAGTCAATTCGCCAGTATTCCGGTTGGACCTTCCCTGACAAGCAGAGTTGGAAAGCGCTGACGGATGGGAAGCACGGCCAATTGCAAATCACGAATCTAGGCAAGATTCGGATGCGCGGCAAAGCTCGTACCTGGGGATTACCCACTACCTGCACGATGGTCTATCGAGCCAGCGTGAATAAGTGGTATGCCTCCATCACAGTGGAATGTGTCCCCGTTCGGGAAACTGGGTTTGGGGCAATTGGTTATGACCTGGGCTGCAAGGATGCGGTCACGTTCTCGGATGGGGAAAAGGTTGCCAAACCTGACTTCATCAAAGACGGGGATGCCAAAGTCAAGTCAGCCTCGAAAAGTCTGCGCAGAAAGCGCAGACCTGACCGTAAAAAGGGCGTCAAAGCCTCCGGTCGGTGGCGTAAAGCGATTCGGCGGCTGAGTCGAATCAAGCGAAAGGTCGCCAACCAACGACTGGACTGGCTGCACAAACTCACCAGCAATACCGTTCGCCGTAATAGCCTGATTGCCGGTGAAAAGCTCAACGTCAAGAGCATGACGGCCAAAGCCAAAAAGGGGAAACGGAAAAAGCAAAAAGCGGGCTTGAACCGTTCTATCCTTTCAGTTGGCTTTGGTTCTGTCGGGCCGATGCTGGATTACAAATCAGCAGAGGCCGGTGGGTTCCATCTCGAATCCCCCACCCAGCAGCTCAAGCCATCACAGCGATGTGCAAAGTGCTGGGAGCTGACACCCAAAACGTTGAAGGATCGGGTTCATGTGTGCTCTAGCCCGGCCTGTGGTCATGTCGAGGATCGAGATGTCAATGCGGCTCAAGTCAACTTGATCTGGGCACGGGGCCAGGAACTTGGCCTAACGTCAAGCGCAGAGTCGCCAAGCTCTACTGACTGCAATAGCATGAAGCAACTTGGGGCGAAGAAGCGCCAAAAATCTCGCTTGAGGGCAGGGGAAACCCCGCCTTCTCAAAAGGCGGGGTAGTTCATTGCTCGCCACAGCCACTTAAGTGAACTTTGAGTCTGAATCGAGAGCATGGCTAAACAATGAAATGACAACTCACTCTATGCCACGTAGTGCATAGGCTATCTTCATTGCCTTGATGTGGCTCATTGATGCCCTGCCCTTCTTCTTTTGTTTTTCTTTATTTCTGCCTGATGGATATTGATGAATTCTTCAACGACATCGCGGTCATACAATCTAACAGGAGGGGCAGCAGCAGAGTAGGGGTTGACCCTCAACAGCACCTCTATGGATCTTGTGCTCATCCATTTTTCGAGTCGCGTGACCCAATACTGTGTTAACTGGTAATGACCGAGAAGGCCGCATTTGTAGATCCATCGACCATCGCCAAGGGCTTTGACCCACCGTCCGCGCCATTTTTTAGAGTAGGCACCCACCTTGGATGGGCATTTGGGGAGTTTTGTGATGTCGTTGACAGAATAAATGAGGTGACTATCGGAGCCGTTTTTTAAGATAGCGTAAGGAATGGCATCGGCATTGAGTCGATATCTTGCCTTTTGTAAAAAGACCTCGGAGAGAAAGAAAGGTTCGCAGCCTGCTTCAATAGTAAATTGGACATAAGCTCTATCGCATCTGTCCAATTGC
>JBHJJI010000155.1:0-14696 GCA_050042805.1 Leptolyngbyaceae cyanobacterium | reverse complement strand
ACCGCCTGGCAAAATCGGTTGCAGACCCTGCAAAAGTCGCTACAATCAACGCCACAGCCTTAGTACTCCCCGTCTTTCAGTTTCTGAGATTGGTCTATGGCAGTCTCCTTTTCGGTTTGCGCGATCGCCCATGACTGAACTCGTCACCCCTTCTCCCGAAGAGCTTTCTCAGCGCCGCCGAACGCTCAAAAAACAGCGCCGGACGCGCAATTTGCAGCACATTTGGCGAGTCTTCGCCATCGGTGGCTTAGCCGTGGGGGCGATCTGGCTCATGCGCAATCCCTTTTGGTTATTGCTACAGAGTAATGATCAGATCATCCTCAACGGCAATGACATGCTCGACGAGGCCGCTATCTATGAACTGCTGGCCCTGGAATATCCCCAACCTTTGTTCGAAATCGAACCCGAGGCGATCGTTCAGCGGCTCAGTACCCAATCCCCCATCGCCGCCGCCCAGGTGGATCGACAGCTGTTTCCCCCTCGATTAGAGATCACGCTGCAAGAACGGCAGCCGGTGGCGGTAACAGTGCCTCTCCAACCCTTGGCCGATGTCAATGCCGAGCTAACACCCACCAATCATGCAGGCTTTCTTGATGCTCAAGGCTATTGGATGCCGCAAAACTTTGTCAGCGTAAATCGCGAATTTGATGTCCCCCAACTGCGCGTTCGCGGCTTTCACCCCAGATATCGCTCCCAGTGGCCGCAGCTCTACCGGGCCATTCAAACCAGTGAGATTGCCATTACGGAAGTCGATTGGCGATCACCCAGCAATCTAATCGTGCAGACCGAGCTGGGGCAAGTTCATTTAGGTGTTTTTAGCCCTCAACGGTTGCAAACACAATTGGCCACGCTGCCCCGGTTCCGCTCCCTGACCGACCAAGCCAATCTACCCGCCGTTGACTATATCGATTTGGTCCGCCCTGAAACCCCAGCCGTCAAGCTCGACAACCCGGCGGCACCGACCCCAGACTCACCTTAAGAAATGATGAAGTTGACGGGGTTTCCCTGCAATTTTCCGGCAAATGGGGTACTTTTTTAAGCTAGTTCGAGCAAGCTGCGATCACCGCCATTTTGCCTGCAAGACGCTTCCATATCTGCTGTTTTAGGCAGCCTGCAGTTTGTTTGGTTTTTCCCCCGAAGTACCTTATAGTTGTCTAAATTGTGCGGGATACTGCTTGCTCGGAATTAAATCTTGCCCAGGTAGAGCTTAATGTCTTCAAATTCAGCACCGACAAGTTTTGATTCCGACAACTTCTCGATGAATGGTTCTCATGTTTCCGTTGAGTATGAGTCTTCGTCAGCCAGAGCCAACGAAGATGATTCTCCATCCGATTCCCCAAGTATCCTTAATAATGCTAGTAGTGATCCCAGAGTAGTTCCTGGAGAAATGCTCCTAAACGGTGAGACTGTGCCCAGTAATATTGCAAAAATCAAAGTTATCGGAGTTGGCGGGGGTGGCTGCAACGCAGTCAACCGGATGATTCACAGTGGCCTCTCTGGAATCGAGTTCTGGACAGTCAACACAGACGCCCAAGCGTTATTAAATACCGCTACGGAAAATCGTCTCCAAATCGGGCAAAAGCTGACCCGAGGGTTAGGGGCTGGCGGCAATCCTGCGATCGGGCAAAAAGCCGCTGAAGAGTCACGCGACGAAGTCGCCGCGTCCCTCGAGGAATCTGATCTCGTATTTATTACGGCTGGCATGGGCGGCGGTACTGGCACTGGCGCCGCTCCCGTAGTCGCTGAAGTCGCTAAAGAGTCAGGGGCGTTGACCGTCGGCGTGGTCACCCGGCCTTTTACCTTCGAAGGACGGCGACGCACCGGTCAAGCCGATGATGGCATTGAAGCCCTGCAAAGTCGGGTCGATTCCCTCATTGTGATTCCGAACGATCGCCTACTGTCGGTCATTTCTGAGCAAACTCCGGTACAAGAAGCCTTTCAATCTGCCGACGATGTGCTGCGTCAAGGCGTTCAAGGCATTTCCGACATCATCATGATTCCAGGTTTGGTGAATGTTGACTTCGCCGACGTGCGAGCGGTCATGGCAGATGCCGGTTCAGCACTCATGGGCATTGGCATTGGCTCTGGCAAATCACGAGCCCGCGAAGCAGCGATTGCAGCCATTTCTTCTCCCTTACTGGAGTCCTCCATTGACGGTGCCTCCGGTGCGGTCTTCAACATTACTGGCGGCTCTGATCTCACCCTCCATGAAGTGAATGCTGCAGCCGAAATCATCTATGAAGCCGTTGACCCCAATGCCAATATCATTTTTGGCGCGGTAATTGATGAGCGGATGCAAGGTGAAGTACAGATTACAGTGATCGCCACGGGCTTCAATCTAGAATCCCACGGTGGTCAAATTGATGCCACGCGTATTACCCCACTGAAGCGCAACAAGCTGAATGTGGCTCCCACTTCAACAGAGACAAATAGCGGCAGTGGCGGTCTGGATATTCCAGAATTCCTGCAACGCCGTCGCCCCAATCGCTAATCGCTCAGAATTTCCGTTTAGCCGGTCTTGATGACCGCCCGCGTGTCGAGTTGTTGTGCTTAATTGAGCAAGGGTTGATTGAGAGTGGTCTCTGTGGCGAATTCACTCATTCCCCCGGTGGCGCTCACGATCGCGGGTTCTGACAGTGGGGGCGGTGCTGGCATCCAAGCTGATCTGCGCACGTTTGCTTTTCACCAAGTTCATGGCACCAGCGCGCTCACTTGCGTGACGGCTCAAAATACCTGTGGCGTTACCCGAGTCGATGCCTTACCGCCTGTCGCGGTGGTGGCTCAAATTGATGCTGTCGTCAGCGACATCCCGGTACAAAGTGCCAAGCTAGGCATGCTCCTCAACACGGATATTATGTTGGCCGTAGCCGAGGCAATCGCTCAGTCGTCCATCCCCTTTTGGGTGGTTGATCCGGTGATGGTCTCCCGCACCGGCGCTCAGCTGATTGATGATGCCGCGATCGCCACGCTGACCACCCACCTCATTCCCTTGGCAACCGTCCTCACGCCCAATCGCTACGAGGCTCAAATACTCAGCGGCCAAGCCATTGAAACATTGAGCGATATGGAAGTGGCGGCCCACAAAATTCACGCGCTCGGTGCCCAAACTGTTCTCATTAAGGGCGGCGGTATGGCGGGCCAATTACGGGGCATTGACGTCTGGTATGACGGCAAACAGTTAACAACGCTCGCCACCACCACCGTTGAGACTTCAGATACCCATGGGACTGGCTGCACGCTCTCTGCTGCGATCGCGGCCAACTTAGCTTTAGGCAAAGAAAAGTTCACTGCCGTTCGTGACGCTAAAGACTATGTCACGCAGGCACTCCAACATGCTCTCCGGATTGGCCAAGGGCAAGGCCCCGTAGGGCACTTTTATCCCTTATTGTCAGGCTGACCCCAGTGCGATGCCCAGTCAGGGCAGGTCTCTGTGTCTGGCCCGTAAGGATACATCGCGCAGACCAGCATATTGCCACCGTGGGTCTGTCCACAATAATGCTTGCAGCCAATACAGGTAGTATGGTCATTCACCATCGGGTCAACATGGCTGACGATGGGCGCCGTCATCACTTCCAACCAGGTTTCGAGCGCCCCAGCTAAGGGCACCACAACCGGAGTAATCAGTTCAGAAAATTCTTCTGAAAAGCGCTCAACCTCCTGATCCAGAACATCTTCCAAGGGCTCTACAGCCTGGCTGATGTCATCTACCCAGCGCTCTAACGTTGGCCGCAGCTGTTTCTCAATATCATCGGCCAGGCTATCGACCGCTTCTACTGCGCCTTGCAAAGTCTGCTCTGCCCAAGCTTCAGTCGCCTGTGCCGCCTGATCTAACGCTTCGCTCAGCTCTCTTGCCCAGTCATCAAAATCACTCATTGATTTTCTTTACGCTTCAGTGCTTCCAGCTGCTGACGCATTGATTCGACCTGCTGCCGTAAAACATCAGCCTCACGCGCCTCATCATCGTCCATAATTTCAATCCGTCGAGGCTCATCCTGAGACACCTCGGGAGTCGTCGTCACATCCTCTTGCGCTCGCTGCATCATTTTGTTGATCAGCTGCTGCGCCTCCTCAGTGCTCAGCTCTCCCCGTTCGACCAGCTCATTGACAACCGTCTGGGTTTGCTCACGCAGGTCTTTCAGCGTACTGCCAGCTCTTTCACCAGCATAAGACGCCGCTCCCATCCCTAAATAAAACGCTTTTTGAACGAGATCGCCAAAGCCCGCCATCGTCATTCCTCAAAAATATCGCTTTGTATAGGATAAAGACTGAAGCCTGGCAACGACCACTCGGGTTAACCGACTGACACGCGCCTAAAGTTTGTCACATCGCAATAGCCGCGATGAAGGGTTACGGCTATTACCAACTCGAAAATACGAAGAGACCCGGAGACCACGCCTGTCACAAGCATCCCGTAATGCTGCTACCTTCCGGTCCTGACATGATTTGGGCGTTGTGACCGCATGGGTCCAGGTCAAGTATAGGATAGCATTAATCTCTCACGTCCTGTCAGACTCAAATCCAGCCTCAGCAATTCTCATTATGGAAATGAACTTTATCTAAGCAGGCGAATGTGTACCGGGCATCAGGCTGAAAGTCTTATTCTCTCGTCTGCCGGTTAATACCGATTCTCTGAAACAGGGCTACAGATCTGGCTCCCCTGCCCCTCGGCTCCCCCTGCGTTTCCAAGATTGCATCGGGAGTCCGATCACTGAGAACCGGTATAAGCCCGAGAGACTCTCAGAAGCGCTCAAAACAGTACATACGTCTTGAAGTGAGGATTGCTGATCCAGCTTTGAGTCAGTTCAGACGCAGGAACAGGATCTCAAGCCTGACAGAATCTGCCTCTGCAACGCCCGCTGGATAGAAAGCGGCTCAACTCATCACTCACTGTCCAGTTACAGCAAAGGGTTGCAAGCACAATCTTGTGCTTGCAACCCTTTAAAGCAGAAATCTTTCAGTCGTTAGAAATCTAGCGACCAATCCCCAGATAGCGGAAGCCCCATTCTTCCATCTGAGCTTGAGGCAAGAAGTTACGACCATCGATCATGATGGGAGAGTTCATGAGACCTGCCATCTTGGCGTAATCGAGGTCTTTGAACTGCTTCCAGTCGGTGACTAAGACCAAGGCATCACAGCCATCAGCTAACCGGTCAGGATCCGTCTCGACAATGACGCCGGATAGACCATCACGCAAACCGCTTTGAGACACAATGGGGTCATAGGCTTTGACCTTGGCACCCAAACGGTTTAATTGCTCGATCAGCGTGAGGGAGGGCGCATCTCTCATATCGTCGGTGTCAGGCTTAAAGGTGAGACCTAACAGACCGATAGTTTTGCCCTTCAAGATTTTCAGTTCTTGCTGTAGCTTTTCGAGGGCGATCGTGCGCTGGCGTTGGTTAACGCTAACCGTGGCTTTCAACAGATCAGCTTCATAGCCATAGTCGTCGGCAGTGTGCAAGAGGGCCAAGACATCTTTCGGGAAACAAGAGCCACCCCAGCCAATACCAGCCTGCAGAAACTTTTGACCAATCCGAGAATCGAGCCCAATGCCCATAGCAACCTGAGTCACATCAGCGCCGACGCGATCGCAAATGTTGGCAACCTCATTGATGAAGCTGATCTTGGTCGCTAGGAAAGCATTCGAGGCATACTTCACCATCTCAGCAGAGCTTAAGTCAGTCACCACCACTGGCACGGGAGGAAGATCATTATCATCGGAAAACTTCCGGTCTACCAGGGGAGCATACAGCTCTATCATTTTCTGAATCGCTTTGGGATTGTTGCTGCCTAAAACGATCCGCTCCGGATTGAACGTGTCATAAACGGCCGACCCCTCTCGCAGAAACTCCGGATTGCTCACAACATCAAAGTCAGCTTGGATTTCTTCTCCAGCAGGTGCGGGTGCACCAGCGCCCACCAGTGACTTTTTGCGCTCGGTAATACCGTCCATCACAATCATGCGAACCCAATCACCAGACCCAATCGGCACAGTAGATTTGTTCACAATGACTTTATAGCCACCATTGAGGTGAGCACCAATCCCGCGAGCCACCGCTTCTACGTAGCGGGTATCGCTCTCACCCGTCGGCAAAGGTGGGGTACCCACGGCAATGAATAGAATCTCACCATGTTCGACACCCGCTGCCAAATCACTCGTAAAGTGCAGGTGGCCCGCTTCCATAGAGGATTTCATTAGATCAGACAAGCCCGGCTCATAAATTGGGGATTGCCCGGATTGCATTAATTTAACTTTCTCTTCGTTATTGTCCACACAGATAACGTCATGCCCAATGTGAGACAGACAAACACCGGTGACAAGACCCACATAACCAGTTCCAATGACACAAACACGCATAATAATTCAATCCTTTCAGCATTCGGTGAGTTACAAAACAGCACCTGTCATAGGAGCTTATCCTAGACAGATATATTCTTCCCAGACAGCAGGTGGAAATACAGTCAATGCTTTGACAGATTTGGACTGCTGCTGTTCCCAGTTCGTATTCGGCATAGCCTTGACAGGCCGTTAGGAAACCGTCGTTTCCAAAGACAATCGCTTTTCTACCTGTAGACGCGCTCTAAAGTCATCAACTGTTTTTTGTAAGCCTTCTTGGAGGTTAATCGTCGGTTCCCAGCTGAGATGGGTTTTGGCTCGCGTGATATCTGGCTTACGTCTTTTGGGATCGTCTTGCGGCAGGGGCTCAAAGTTAACTTCAGAGTCTGGATTCACCGTCTTCTGAATAGTCTGAGCTAACTGCAAGATGGTGTACTCATCAGGATTGCCCAGATTGACAGGCCCAATAAAGTCACCATTCATAAGGCGCATCAGGCCTTCGACCAGATCAGAAACGTAGCAAAAACTGCGCGTCTGTGAGCCATCGCCATAGACAGTCAGCGGGGTGCCCTTCAAAGCCTGGCTCACAAAGTTGCTGACCACCCGACCATCGTTCTCTAACATTCGGGGCCCGTAAGTGTTGAAGATGCGGGCAACTCGAATGTCCACGCCGCTCTGGCGATGGTAATCGAATGCTAAGGTCTCAGCAACTCGCTTACCCTCGTCATAACAGCTACGAATACCAATGGGGTTGACATTGCCACGATACTCTTCAGACTGGGGATGAACTTCTGGATCACCATAGACTTCAGAAGTCGATGCCAACAAAAATCGAGCGTTGATGCGCTTAGCCAGACCCAACATATACAAAGTACCCATCACATTCGTTTTGATGGTTTTGACGGGGTTGTACTGATAGTGAACCGGAGAAGCTGGACAAGCCAAATGATAGATCTGGTCGACTTCTAATTTGAGAGGTTCGGTAATGTCATGGCGGAGCAGTTCGAAATTGGGATTACCGAACCAGTGCTGAATGTTGCGTTTATGCCCTGTGAAGAAGTTGTCAACGCAGATAACATCGTTGCCAGCCTGCATCAGGCGGTCAATGAGATGAGAACCAATAAATCCAGCGCCGCCGGTCACTAATATTCTCATAAGGATTAATTAACGATAAGAGCTATGCTTGCAGGATGCCCGTGTTCCTACAGAAAATCTCACCTGCCGGCGCGATTCACAGCAGCCGGATGGATCCGCGGACTCGCTTGGCAGACTGGGGCTCACGGTTATTTCATCAGCTTAGGCATCAGGAGCAGGAATCGTAATATCGACCTGGGTAACTTCTTGATCGGGGGTTAAGGTGCTGAGCGGCGGCTGAATCTCGATCTCATTGCCCACGACTAAAATAATCAGATCTTCCGGTTTCAGATGGGTTTGAGCGGCTTGCTGCACCGCCGCTGCCGTCGTGTTCGCCACATCTTCGCGAAACTGAAACACAAAATCTTCGGGATAGTCGTAGTATTCATAGCGGACTAGGCGGGAAAGCGTTTGTTCAGGGCTTTGGAAATTAAAGACAAAACTGTTGAGCACAGAGTCTTTCGCCCTAGAGAGTTCTTCCTCTGAGACGGGCGCTTGACGAATGTCAGCAATCTCTTTTTTCACAGACTCGATAAAGGGCACGGTCGTGTCTGAGCTCGTTTGTCCCCCGCCGATAAAGATGCCGTCATAGTCATAACGGGCAGCCCAAAAGGCATACACGACGTAAGCTAAGCCCTGACGCGATCGCACCTCGTTAAACAACCGCCCCCCAAACCCGTTCAGCACTTCATTCATGACCGCCATTTCGGCATAGTCAGATGCATTACGCTGGCCACCGATATGCCCAATTTGTACATAACTCTGGGATAACTGAGGCTGATCGACCAAAAAGACACCGGCCTGGGCCTGCTCTGCTGACGGTGCTGTCGGTAAGTCAGATACGCTGTCGGGCACTTGCCAATTGCCAAAGGTTTCGGCAATCAAGCGCTTCATCGACTCTGGATCAAAATCTCCTGCGATCGCCAGGATGATGCGATCAGGACGCACTGAAGCCTGATAGAACGCGATGATGTCATCCCGCGAGAAGTTATTGAGGGTGCTGTACTCATAGGTGCGGGCGTAGGGACTGTCATCGCCATAGACGAGTTTGCGAAACTCGCGAGAAGCGACATCATCGGGGTCATCATTACGACGATCGATGGCGCCCCGATATTGATTTTTGAGAAACTCGAGGCGATCGGGAGCAAAGCTGGGACGCTGGACAACATCGGCAAATAAACTAAACACATCCTCTAGGTCTTCGGCCAACGTGTTAAAACTAGCGGAACCAGAATCAACGTCCACCGCAGTTTCGACTGCCGCAGCTCGCTGTTCTAAAGCAAGATTCAAAGCTTCAGCCGTATAGATTTCGGTGCCCCCAAGACGCATCGCATCGCCCATGATTTCCCCCAGCCCCGTCTGGCTGGTTGGCACTAGGCGCTCGCCAGTACGGAAGGTGGCGCTGCCGCTCACCAAAGGTAACTCGTGGTCTTCCATCAGGTAAACCACCAAACCGTTAGGCAATTGATACCGCTCATAATCAGGAATTTGCACCTCCCCGAGAGGCGGAAATTCCAGTTCAGTGTAGTGACGAGCCGTCACTGCCGAGGCCGGTGCTTGCCAGCTCAAGGCCAGAACGCTCACCAACGTGACGACGCCGAGTAGCCAGGGCGGCCAACGAAAGCGACGGACAGGTTTAAATGACAAAGACTCACACATAGCAAAATTTCGATAAGGGGTTGGCAGGAGAGACAAAGAGTGAACCCATGAAGTGAGCAATCAACTGAAAGCGCTAGGTGCGAGACAATGCGGCAGGAAAGGACAGCCCGCACTCAACTCTAGCAATCCATTACTAGGGATCTGGCGCTGAAAGGAGCGTACCCGCAGTGCGGTTTTCCGGTCGAAACGTACTCTGAGCAACACGCTGAATCGCCTCGGGGGTAACGGCTTCAATCTCCTCCAACTCGGTGAAGATATTACGCCAAGAGCCGGTCTTAGCTTCGTACTCGGCGAGTAAGGCAGCCATCCCAGAATTGGAATCTAACTGCCGTAGCAAACCCGCTTGAGCTTGAGTTTTGACCCGTTCCAACTCTTCTGCTGATACCGGCTCAGTTTGCAACTGTTCGAGTTGTCGATGGATTTCTGCCGCAATTTGATCCGGGTCAACGTCAGGGGCGGTGATGCCATAGAGCACCAACATATTGGGATATTTATCCCCAGGGAAGCCACTGAACCCGCCCACGTCCAGCGCAATTTGCTGATCTTCTACCAGCTCTTTATAAAGACGCGCTGTCCGTCCTCTAATCAGAATGCCTTCCATCATGCCGTAAATGGCATGATCAGGGTCATTGATACTGGGGCGATGATAGCCCTCTAGATACCAAGGCTGAGAAGACAACTCCAGCGTAAATTCCTTAGGGGCTTGTTGCGGCGGTTCGGTAATCGTGACGTCGGCCGGCAAACTCCGGGCGGGAAATCGCCCAAAGTAAGCAGTGGCCATTTGCTCCACTGTCTGAGCCTCCACATCACCCACCACGACACCGAGTAAATTGTTCGGGCCATAGTAATCATCAAAAAAGCCTTTGACGGCATCGCGGGTCGCTACATATAAATCTGACTGGTAACCAATCACGGGCCGACGGTAGGGATGTTCATCAAAGGCTTCTTCTAAGAACACCTCAATAAACTGACCAATGGGAGAGTTATCCACCCGCATCCGCCGCTCTTCGAGAATCACCTCTTTTTCTTCGTAGAACTCTCTAAAGACGGGTTCTAGAAAGCGCTCCGACTCTAATGACATCCACAGTTCCAACTTATTGGAGGGCAGGCTGTAAAAATAGCGAGTCGCATCAGCACCCGTCGTCGCGTTCAGCCCAACCCCGCCAGCCTGTTCAATAATTTGGCCGTATTTGTTTTGCTCGATATATTGGGCAGCTTCTTGACGTAAAGTTTCTAGCTGCGATCGCAATTCCTCAGCGGTCGCAGTATCGCCAGCTGCCTCAGCGGTCAAAATCTCAGCAAACACGGCATCCATCTCATCAATCAGTGCCTGCTCTGCCAGATAGTCGGTAGTGCCAATGCGCTGCGTACCCTTAAAGGCCAGGTGTTCAAGATAATGGGCGACCCCCGTTGCACCATCGGCCTCATTCACCGCGCCCACATCGGCGTACAGCATAAACGACACCACAGGCGCTTGGGGCCGCTCTAGCACAATGAACTTCATGCCATTGTCGAGGGTAAATTCGCTGATGTTGTCAGCGACCCCATCCAGATAAGGCTGAATTGAGCTAGCCGTCGCGGTGCCTTCGCGAGCTAACGCTGTCGAAGGCCAGACCATGAGGGTCGTCAGACTCAAGACCACAGCGGTTAGCAAGCTGAGACCGCGTTTCCAGGCTATGCCGCGATGTGAATACCAGTTAGAAGTCATTGCGATCGCCCGTCTCATTACCTTATTAACGAAATTCAATCAGCCAAACTATCCTAAAAGATAGCTTTAGCGTCTATCCACCGCAGTCATCACCCAGAAACGACGCCATGGCTCCATGCAGTCTACCTGAGAGCCGGAATGGCGAGTTCTTTATAATTTGAGCACATAGCTCCACCAACTGACCATGTTGGGGCGATCTCGCTTGTTTTATCAAACAATAGAGCCACTAACCCACTATTCCTCGCCTGTTTTAGCAAACAAGCGAGATCACCAGACCGTGGCTAATCGCCCAGGATTCAGATCGACCAGCAAGCGTCAGACGACTCTCAAGAATCATGGCGAGGGAACCAGGAGTTTTCAGACACAAAATAGACCGGTCGGCGCAGACCACTGACAAATACCGTATTCGGAGGTCCCTGTTCCGTCACCTGGGTGCTTTTCTCTCTCTAAACCCCAAAGCATTTCTATATAATGACGTTGAAACTTAAGCCTTGACGCTGGTTCTAACAGCATGATGCTTAAACGATTTAGGCCCATGTTAATTTTCGAGAGGTGATCCTTGGCTCAGGCCGTAGAGTTCTCTAGCCTCACACAGTGGAGTCGCCGATTGTTTGCGGCAGTGATGCTGACTGGGCAGGTAGTCATTCATTTGATTTCTCGACCGATTCACCGGCGCAATACGCTCGACCAGATGGTTGCAGTGGGGCCGGAGTCGCTGGTCATTGCGTTGCTGACAGCGAGCTTCGTTGGCATGGTATTTACCATTCAAGTGACTAGAGAGTTTATCAATTTTGGCGCTGGCACCGCTGTTGGCGGAGTTTTAGCCTTGACGCTCGTGCGAGAATTAGCGCCCGTATTAACCGCAGTTGTCTTAGCCGGTCGTGTGGGGTCTGCCTTCGCCGCTGAAATTGGCACGATGAAGGTGACCGAGCAGATTGATGCGCTACAGATTTTAAAGACCGATCCAATCGATTACTTGGTCATTCCTCGGGTCGTGGCCTGTGCTCTCATGCTACCCGTATTGACGCTGCTGTCTTTTATCACGGGCATGACCGGGGGGTTGCTGGTCGCGACGACGCTGTATGGCATCTCTCAAACCGTGTTCATCGACTCGGCCCAAAACTTTCTGTCAACGTGGGATCTGGTGGCAGCGGTGATCAAAGCCTTTGTGTTTGGCATCTTAATTGCGGTCATTGGTTCTAGTTGGGGATTAACCACATCGGGGGGAGCCAAAGGCGTTGGGCAATCGACGACAACGGCGGTGGTCACAGCACTGTTAGCCATTTTTATCAGTAACTTTTTCCTCTCTTGGCTCATGTTTCAGGGAACGGGCAGCGCCGTAGTTGGCGGCCTTTAGGGGAGGATTACCGGTCGCAGCTAGGTATTGGCCCCATCAGGCATTTACCCAATCCATCCGAATGATGCGCTACGACCGGTTGAATGGCCCCACAGAGGCATCGGTGACAGCGATCGCCCTTGACCAGCAGGGACTGCCGCTAAACCCATGCAGTCCACCCTTTACAATGGGGGCAATCAACGCAGCCTCGCCTTCGGGTTTGCGATGAGAATGCTGTTCATTTACCGAGGCAATTGTGACCGCATCGCCAACGGCCCCATCAACATCCTTAAAACCGAGCTACACCCTTGCCACTGTATTGATTATCGGCGGACTAGCCGGGGCACTTTTGGCACTGCTGACATGGGGGCCTGTGCCAGCTGGTCTAGCGGGCAGCGTTTTGGTATTTGGCTTGTTTTTGCTCTATCAAACGACGACTTTACGGCTCCTTTTTACCGCAACGGATTTAGATATCTATCGGGGGGCTACGCGGATTCGGCGTTTCCCCTATAGAGAATGGGAAGTTTGGGATATTTTTTGGCAGCCCGTGCCGATCCTGTTCTATTTTCGAGAAGTCAACAGCATTCATTTCTTACCGATCTTGTTTAATCCGCAGGAGCTGCGATCGCAACTTGAGCAGCACGTTCCTCACAAAGCTGAACAGTAAAGTCGATCGGTCGCGATCGCACGTTGGTTTTTGCTCCAACCAAACTGATTTATCCTTGACATCGCCTGTTTGAGATTACTGACCTATGCCTGCTGACGAATCGCCCTATTCCACTCCGCCTGACGGGGCCGCTAACGCCCCTTCAAATCCGAAAACAGCGGCAAATGCCAACAGCACAGAGGGCAAAGTGCAGGCCGATTTGGCTCGGATGGTGCGGGAAGCCACTAGCGACTTAGAGCGCAAAAAGCGATCTTTAGAACTCGAAATCGAAAAGTTGGAACGCCGCCGCGATCGCATCAATGCTGAAATGAAAACGTCGTTTGCCGGCGCTTCTCAAGATCTCGCGGTGCGCGTTCAAAGTTTTAAGGAGTATCTGGTCGGCAGTTTACAAGATTTAGCCACCTCCGCCGAACAGTTACAACTCGCCCCTGCAGAAGTGCCCTCAGCTCGCCGCAATGTGGCTGCTCAGACGCCGCCATTACCCGAGCCAGAAGCGCCCGCCCAGTCACCGACCCCAGCAGCAACGTCTCAGTACCTCCGAGACACGGAACGTATTCAGAGCCTGCTCGATCAGTATCGGCTGCGGCCTGACTACTACGGCCCCGTTTGGCAATTGCGACGCACTTTTGAACCGATTCATGCTGATCGGGGCGCCAATTGGTGCCTGGCCCAGGGTGGACGGGGTGCTGTCAAAACCTTAAACAGTCGCCTGCAAAACGTCTTAGTCGCGTCAGCCGCAATCTCGCTTTTGCACACTATTCACGGCGATCGCCTGCGTGTTCTGGTATTAGCGAATAGTCCAGAGCGCTTGGGCGACTGGCGGCGCGGCTTCCAAGATTGCTTAGGCGTTTCGCGGGGCGACTTTGGCACCCGTAGCGGCATCATGCTGTTTGAATCGTCAGAACCGATGGCCCAACGCGCCGAGCGTCTACTGGACAACAACTACCTGCCGCTGATCATCATTGATGAATCGGAAGGCAAGATTGCCTTGTCGATTTTGCAATTTCCCCTTTGGCTAGCGATCGCCCCCGACCCTGCGAATCCGACCTCTGATTACTACGAATTTTCTTGACGGTCAGCGCTTCCCACCACGACTGGCTGCAGGATTCGGGCTGCTTTTAAGCCATGAACAAGCTGCTCAGTCAGCAAATTTGGCTAGCTAATCGGTTTCCAGACATCAGCGATCGCGCCGCGTTCTCTTTTCCCGCTGGTATTGGCGATATTCTCGGTGTTCGACATAGCGCTTTAATTGCCGGGCCATGCGCCTCATGCCTTGCTTCTCATCTTGACGAATAAAGGGCAAAAAAACAGTCGACAGCATTCCCCTAAACCTTTCTTGATGGGTGTAGAGGGTGCGGGTAGGGCTGAGGTCTTGCATCTCAAAAGAGTGCTCGCTCTTAAAACCCGGCATTCTGGCGACCCAACGCAGGCAGACGTGAGGCTGCACTAGCGTGATCAGAGGTTCAAAGTCAGTGGACTCATCATCTTCCAACCGCCGAATCGACAAAAAAATCTCACGGCCTTGACGAATGGCTAAAGCTGGATCGCCATCAAACAAGAAAGTATTCCAACGTCGCCACTCATCTTTGCGCATCAGCGTCTCCCAAACGAGTGAGCGCGGGGCATTAATTTCAATTTCGGTACGCAGTGTGGGCATCGGGTTAGCAGACGATCTTCCTCAGTCGGCCGTTGACAAACATTGAGCCAGCTTTGATTAGAGAGCACTGACACATTGACAGGACTTACACAGTAGAATCCAATTTTGGGCGCTGGCGCCGCAGGAAGGGAGGGGGTGGGGAGGACGAGTGGGTTGGCGACGGGTGGGGGGAGGGGGAGGCGAATAGAGCAAAGAAGAGGG
>JBHJJI010000154.1:0-6571 GCA_050042805.1 Leptolyngbyaceae cyanobacterium | reverse complement strand
GCCATAGCTCGGGGCCGTGGCCTTGATGCCGTAGGCATGCACCACCGCACCGGCATTCGAGGTAGCCACAATCGCATCATCAAGGTGTCCTAAATACACCGATGAGTAGGGGGCTTCATCCCAGTTGAGGCGACCATCGGGCCCCACAGACTCGACCCGAGCTGCCGAAAAGTGAGACGGATCGGCACCATCGGGGTGAATAAAGATGACGTTACTGGTCATAGACTGACACTCCATCAGTTAACAGTTAAAAATCGATTTCCTCATTTCCAACAATCACCATGAGAAAAGATTGCTGAGGAAAGAAGTCTCAACTCAACTTCCGAAGCCAAGCATTGCAGTCTGACATTGTCTAACGAAGATCTCTAAGTAAAGAAAGCCTTAATAATGAAAAGCTCAGCCCTGTCAGTGCTGGCCTCTAACTGGCAAACTCCTTGCAACACAAGAAGTATTTTCATTTATATGGATTGACTTTCAGGAGCATTTAGCGAGACCTATCCAATGACAATCAAGCATTTTTTGTTGAACTTTCATTGAATAAGATCTATCTTGAAAGTTAGTTTAAAATTGCCGAAGACTAAAGACATTTAGAAATATCAATCCCTTTTAACGAAGATCAAAAGCATTTAGAAATATCAATTCTCAAATCAGATTATTTGTGATAGGAAAGCTCAAAATTTTGCCGCTGAAAAATCGGATTGCCATGGGCTTGACGCCTTGACAACCGGTCGGTGTCTGAGGTCAGGCAAACAAGCATTCTGATTGCCGTCAAGCGTCTTCGCTAAAAATGCTGCGGCATGGGTGAGGGGGATGCGAAGCCATGCCTAGAGAGTAGATCGCTTGCGTCAATGCTGAGCGCCCCCAATACTGGGGGACTTTCGAGCCGATATGAGGGACATACAGAACCTTCAAGCGCAGTTCCCCCAAATTTGGGGGACGGAAAGGGGCCTTATTTTATTCGGGCAAGAGGTCAAGTGATTTCCCCCACGCCATGCCAAGGTCAGCTGGGGTGTCTCACCTCTGGCGATAACGCAGCCGATGATGAGGAGCGATGATCATGAGGGCCGCCGACTGATTGGTGCTCCCGTGAGGGCGATCGCCCGGCTCTGACAGACTCAGGTTTGCGCCAAACGGCTCCGGTTAAATGAGGCAACTGCTCATGTTAGGGCTCCCAGCGGGGAGGCGCAATGATTTAATAGGAACGTTCGTTTGCAATGACCCACTATGGTGCTATGCCCGAAAGAATTGAAGGTAGAACTCAGCGACGGCATGTTGGCTGGTGAGCTACCGGCCCAATGCTGCCCCGATTGTGGCGGTGCGTGGATTCGGCCTGAAAGTTATTTGGACTGGCAAGATCAGCGAGGGATCGATCGCGATGCAGCCCCGCAAGTGGCCATCGTTCCCACCCAAGCGGATATCAACTTTCAACCCGTGTCGTTGGATAACCGCGCCGCGCTGTGCCCCGACTGCAAAAACTATCTCGTCCGGGGGCGCATTCAGCTGCAGGCGTTAATGTTTTTTGTCGAGCGCTGCCCCAACTGCCAGGGCTATTGGTGCGATCGCGGCGAATGGGAAGTGCTGCAACAGCTGCAACTCGATCAGCACCTCGACTATATTTTTAACGACCAGTGGCAGGCACAGGTCAAAGCGCTCGATCTCGCCGCTCGCGAAAAGGCCGCCACCATTGAAAAGCTGGGGCCAGAAATTGCCGACAAGATCTTTGAACTCGCGGCCCTTTTAGAGGATCATCCCAATGGTGACTTTGGCGTGGCCTATTTAATGCGCCGCTTTGAGGAATGATGAGTAGGGGTTAGATCTTGATGCCAAGCCCGAATCTGGCGCGTTGTCCAACGGCCAACCTTCGCTCTTCCCGGCTCCCCGCCCCCTTGCCCCCAAGCATCTGGACATCGCTCAAGCAATTTCCTCGGCCCCGTTAACCGGCTGCCACGGCTCCCTTTATCCATAACCCATGTCTGATTGTCTGCTGACTCTGAATCATTTTTGTGTGGCCTATCCCGGAACCACCACGTGGGCGGTGGATGACGTCTCGTTAACCCTCGCGCCCGGCGATATTTTGGGCTTGGTGGGCGAATCGGGCTGTGGCAAAAGCACCTTAGGGCGAGCCGCGCTACGACTTTTACCCCGTGCTACCCAGATTAAAGGCGAAGCCATTTTTGAAGACCGCTCGATTCCGGCGATGTCGGCGCAGGCATTGCGGCATTTTCGCGGTGAGGCGGTGTCCCTGATCTTTCAAGACCCGATGACGCGGCTCGATCCGCTGATGACGATTGGTGATCACTGTTTGGAAACCCTGCTGGCCCACGAACCGCAGCTCTCTCGTTCAGAGGCGAAGACGCGATCGCTCGCGGCCCTAGAATCCGTCAGCATTCCCGCCGATCGCTGGAGCCAGTATCCCCACGAGTTCAGCGGCGGCATGCGGCAGCGCGTGGCGATCGCCCTCGCCCTCGTGCTGAATCCCAAACTGATCGTGGCTGACGAACCCACCACCAGCCTGGATGTCACGGTGTCGGCGCAGATTTTGGCAGAACTGACCCGCCTCTGTCGCGACCGCCACATGGGGCTGATTTTGATTTCCCATGATTTGGCGCTGGTGGCCGAATATTGCGATCGCGTCGCCGTGATGTACGAAGGCCAACTGGTGGAACTGGGCACCTCGCAACAGGTGTTGCAACAGCCCGAACATGTCTATACACAATCGCTGCTCAAGTCGGCGATCGATCTACAGCAGGCCGACATTCGCGACGAAATCTCGCAAACCGCTGCGCCCCTGCTAGAGGTCGAAAATCTGCAAAAGCATTACACCCTAGAAGCCAATCCCCTGGCTCGCCTGTTCGGCCAGCAGGCGAATCGCGCCATCAAGGCGGTGGATGACGTGTCCTTTCAGCTATATCCGGGCGAAATTTTGGGGCTCGTGGGCGAGTCAGGCTGCGGCAAAAGCACCCTCTCACGGGCGGTGCTGCAAATCATTCCCCCCACCGCAGGGCAGGTACGCTTTCTCGGCCAAGACATCACGCACCTGTCGCGCACCGAGCTGCAAGCGCAGCGGCGTGACATGCAGATGATCTTTCAAGATCCCCACGCCTGCTTAAACCCGATGATGACGGTGGGCCAGGGCATTGGCGACCCGCTACGGATTCACCAGTTGGGCACCCCGGCAGAAATTGAGCAGCAGGTGCAGGCCATGATGCAGCGGGTCGGCCTCACCCCCATTGCGGAATATATCGATCGCTTTCCCGGTGATCTCTCCGGCGGGCAGCAGCAGCGGGTCGCGATCGCCCGCGCCCTGATCACCCGGCCCAAGCTAGTGGTCTGTGATGAGCCGGTCAGCATGTTAGACGCCAGTATTCAAGCCCAAGTGCTGTCGCTGATGCTGCAGCTCAAAGAGGAGTTCGACCTCACCTACCTGTTCATCACCCACGACCTCTGGGTGGCGCGCTATTTGTGCGATCGCATCGCGGTGATGGAAGCAGGCAAAATTGTGGAAATGGGCCATACCGAAACCATCTTCGAGCGGCCCCAACACCCTTACACCCAAGTCTTGCTCAAGGCGGCACCGCTGCTGGCGACTCAGCCTCACTAGGCGCGTCATCAGGGCATGACCAAACCCTCATAGGACAAGCATGACCGCGCCTGCGCCACAAACCGCAAGGGTATGGTCACTCCATTTTCATCGTTTGCAGGAGAGCGATCGCGTCATGAGTCATGGCGATCGCCCAGCCGCAGTCAGACAGCCCACAGAAGCGCAGCTTTAATCATCACCTAGATCAAACTGCTCTCGATAAAACGGCACATGCTTCAAATGCTCTCGATTCTGCTGGATGAATTGAGCTTCCTCCTGCAGCAATTGCTGAACGATGCGCTGAATCTGTTCTGGGTGCTGACTTTTTAGGGTGTAGCGCCGCACAAATCGGGGCAATACGTCGCGGAATACAGCGCAATAGGAAGCGGCTTCGTCTTGCAGCCGACAAGAAAAACTGGCGTTGTCTGCGAGGAGTGCTGGCAAGGGGTGATGACTACGCGTTTCAAAGGCGATCGGCACCGCTGGCCCCAACCGCTTAATGGGCTTAAACGGGCTCCCCTCGGGAGCAATGGTGCCGATTTCCAATTGGGTCAAAGCACCTACGACGGTGTGGCGGCAAACAATCCATCCTTCACGGCTGTAGTCTCGCTGGGGCCCAGCAAGAAACGCTAACCCAATAGAGCGCTTTTGAGGCTGACTATGGGTCGGCACCACGATTTGAAAATCGCCAAAGTCAGCAACGGCAACTTCGACAACCCTAACTTTGGGAAACGGAAAATAGTGACTTGATAGCATAATATTTAGGGGGCATAACGCAAGGGCAATGCTGTAACGCGAACCTTCCCTGAGTCTCTTCCATCCTAATCACAGAAAATCCGCAAGTGTATTGAAAAAATTCCGGCGTTGATGCCGTGTAGGTCAATACAATCAGTAAGTTGAAGTCATCAAGGTTCGCTTCTACACTCAACATATCTAGACTTCGGGAACAACTCGGGAAGTCTGGAAGAACATCATCTATGATTTTCCTCTTGCTCTGCTCAAAATCCTTTCAGCACAGTGATTATCTCTCGCTTACTTCAAAATCTCCAAACCGAGCTGAGGATAACAGAGCAATATTTTTCCTGCAGAGTTAACTGTGGGTAAAACAACAATACGCACTTGAACAGCGAGTCGCAACCGCTGAGTAGCAACGTGACCTGTGAGTAAACAGATGCCATGATTGGGCTAAAAAATTCTCTCTCAATCAGAAAATCTGCGATCGGTTTAATATTGAATTAGACCTCGCGATTGATCAGGAAGCATATTGCCATGATTCAAAAATTATTTGTATATGGAACGTTAGGTCCTGGCAGGCCCAATGAACACATGATGAATAAAATTGGTGGCACATGGACGGAAGCGAGTGTGACTGGAAAATTGCACTGTGAGGGTTGGGGAGCTAACATGGGCTACCCTGGCCTCACTCTAGATGAGGCGGGTGAACAAGTTGAAGGTTACCTGTTTAGTTCAAATAATTTGGCTTCTTATTGGGCAGAATTGGATACATTTGAGGGCGAGTCATACGAGCGCACTCTGACAACAGTGAAACTACAAAATGGCAATATAGTGGAAGCCTATATTTATGCGCTTAAACGATAAGAGCCGCATTTTTAATGTGGACAAAATTTATCGATATGAAGCTGAAAAAATAATCATTTAAAATTGAAATCAGCATAGATAAATCGAGATATTTCAGAAAGGTGTTTCCCTGTATTATTCGCTAAGTCTATGGTGATACGATTCGCTTTTCAGTGGTTTGGTATTCGAGAGTATTTTTGAAAGCTTGCTTCAATTTCTCTCAATTAAGCGGACTCCTGATGGGATAACGTGCTATCAACTCAAAAAGGACACTGAAGCTTGTACAGGAACTAGTAGATGCGGCGTGATTTCACCAACCATTGTTGATGGCTAGGGAGCCGTGGTGGCAAGGGAGCAGAAAAACTAGAATGGTTGTCTTACTTCTGCCGTGGAGTACTAGTGAAGTATTAATTCCAGAAAACTCATTACCTCAGGAAAAGAAAATTAGCGGCTGAGGGCTTCGTTTTGGGCATCTTAGAACGCGATATGGCATTTGCACATCACTAGAAAATTCATGCAATCAACAGCAGCCTCTTTAAGAGTGATCAGCTTACTCATCAGCACTGGTTTACTTTCAGCTTGTATGAGTAATCAGGCTAGCAATCCCAACGAAGTGATTCTTCCTGCTGATTTTCAGGTACCTACCGTTAATGATTTCACGGGTGCCCCGGGTTGCTACATAGCTGCTTATTCTCAGGATGCGCAACAGGGTGTCTATGCAGTCGGAGAGGGTGTTTATCTAATGGGTCAGCTGAGAGTGCCAGGTACCTATCAAGGCAGTATCTGCCAGCCGACCGGCTATGAGGATCAGGACATTAGTGCAGAGAATATTTTCAAAGAACTCTTTGATGAAAAATTATCTCCAGCTTGCAGCAATAGAAGTTGTTGGGCAGGCGGCGATACAGGGGGATTTGTGGGTGCCAATTAGCTGGGGGAGAAGATTTGCTCCAGTCTGCTCAATGGAAAAAAATGGCGATTCCTTGATGTCTGAGAAGTCTCATACCATGAAGCGGAATGGAAGTGATTGGACTGAACATGCTCGAACTCAGACCCACCTGTGAACATTGCAACAAAGCTTTGCCGCCAGACTCCCTTGAGGCCCGCATCTGCACCTATGAATGCACATTCTGCGTGACCTGTGTAAAGAGCGCCTTAGGCCATAACCTTTGTCCCAACTGTGGGGGTGGCTTTGTGCCGAGACCGATCAGACCCTCCAAGAACTGGAAAGATGACAGCTATCTCGACAAAAATCCAGCGAGCACCCAGGTCAAAGAGAGTGTTCTGATTTTTGTGTAAGCAGAATTTAGTTCAAACTTTGAAGCGTTCTGGAAACAGAATAGCAAAGTGTGACAGAGCAACTCTCCAGTTTTTGATAGGTCGATTCCATCGCTTTGAGATATTGTTCATCGCCAG
>JBHJJI010000153.1:0-7870 GCA_050042805.1 Leptolyngbyaceae cyanobacterium | reverse complement strand
TACTGCTGACCTGAAGGCGAGGATTTTAGACTTTATTGCCTACTTCAACGACACGATGGCCAAGCCCTTCAAGTGGACTTACCAGGGGAAGGCTTTGAAGGCTTGAAAATGGTTGGGGCATTCCCGCCAGGAAGTACTAGTCTTGCAAGGCTAATTGTTGCTCTTCTAAGTAGGAAGTTCCAATTAAACGTAAGACACTGTAGGTTAAGATTGAGGGGTGAAACCCAATGCCCGCATGGGTTGCACTATCGCCAACCCATCCTACATTTGAATTAGCCCAGCTACTTAAAGTGACTTTAATAATTGACTCAGGGATGACTTCACCGTTCTAGACAGGCTCTAGACCGTCACTTGTCATAGCACAGTGCAATTCTCTGCTTCATATGCCGGTAGTGCACTAGACCTGTAGATGCCCTTTCTGAAGCTCGCGCGTTCAAAGCAAATTAGTGACCTTAGCCATAGATCTAGAACACTACCCCTCACCCACCTCGTGAATGAGACATAAGTAGTCTCAAAACTGGACAGCGCCAGTTATTGCCAAAAGCATTGATAAATCCTTTAGGGGAGACACCACCAGTGTGACATCCTGTTGCATTAAGTCGGCAGTTGAAAGCACCGCAACTTGCCACCCCCCGTGGGCATCACAATCAGCGCATCTTGCCGCTGCAGCAAAGCTTGAATCACCAAGTCTTGAGGCGGACGAAAGTCGCTCTAGCCCCAGATTTCTTTGAGGCGAGTTTGGGAGATCGCCCAGGCCGATGATGATGTGGATGCGGTCACGGTCGTTTCCCTGAAGGCCCTTAATGGCAGCATGCAAAAAAGGCAGCGCCAAAATGCCGCTGCCCGCAAGAGAATTTATGACGAGCAGGGAAAAGCTACCCTGACTCAAGCTCAAGGCTTAAACTGGTTTGAACCCGAACTTACTCAAAGAAGACCGGGAAGTTGTACGCCACGCCCAGAGAAAGGCCGACACCCGTGTCTTCGGTGACGCGCCAGTTGATTTGACTGTTGAGCGTGAACGCCCGAGAGATCGGAATATCCACCCCGCCGTTGATCAACAGACCCACGTCACTGCCAATGTCAACACCGCCGCCGAGCGAAGGATAAATGCTGAACTGACCCGCCTCAATTGGGTTGAAGTTATAGGTGACCGGTATCGCCACGCTGATTTCGTCTTCGGAGAATTGCACCGAAGGCCGCACGGCAAACCGAGGCCCGAGGGAAATTTTGCTGATGATGTTGAAACCAAAATCGCCAACCGCGCTCTTGTCGCTATCCACAATGCCGATGTTGCCCCCGATCCCGAGATAGAAGGGGGTGACGCCACGATAGAGCGGTCGCGTGACCTGGGCGACCTCTTCACCTTGCGCCACGATCACCGCGGCTAGTTCAGTTTCGGTGGAGGGCGTCTCTGCGGCCTCTAGGTCAAGGGCTGCTGCCGAGGTGATGAATGGCTCCTCCACCATGACGACATTGGCCTCAGTTAAAGTCACGACAGTCGCCTCAGCGAAATCAGACTCAGCGCGGCTTGACTCGGCCAAAAAGTCTTCTAAGGTCTGAGTGGCTACGGGCGCAGCCGCCGGAGCTGCTTTTACCCCAGCCATATCTGCTTTCGCCGTCACCGACTCGTCGGCGAACCCATTGACCCGATCAGCCTCAGCGATCGCCGCCTCTGCGGCAGCGAGATCGACTCGCGCCAAGGCCGTCCCCGTGACATCAGCCATCATGTCTGCGGTCAGATCATCATTTGCCTGAGCCGGAACCGCCAACAGCAGCGCTACAGCAGCACCACCTGCGAAGAAATAAGGACGTTGGAAAACAACCATGTCTACAATCACTCCTCAATCACCATGCAGAACATTTCTCAGTAGCGATGAAAAGCAGGAGCCTCAATGGTCAACATTGACAATGCCGACGATCGACCTCTGGTACTTCTCTTCAGGCGCTGTGAGAAATTCAAGCAGATTCTACCACTGTCAAATCTCATCGCTCGCAACTTAAATAACAGTTCCGATCGCGACCGCAATTTATCCCGTTGCGATCGCCGACCAGTCTTTTAATAAAGCTTGGGCCACAAACGGCAAAATGCGCTCATTTTGACTGGCGTCTGCGCCTTCAGTAAAGACCACTAACTGAAACGGTGGATGCTCCGGTAGCTCAACATAGGCCGCATCATGGCGCACCTTGCTGGTGAGTCCGGCCTTTGACCACAGTTGCGCATTGAGCGGCAAGCCCGCGCCCAAAAAGCCCGTCACCTGGTTCTCCGGATCAGCCGCCAACACGCGGGGATCGAGAGATCGCCCCAGCAGTGCCATCATCGCCTGCGATCGCTCCCCTGTAACCGCCACTCCGCCGACAATGCTGTGCAGCAGCCGGGCCGTCGCTTCCGTCGTCAGCAAGTTGCGATTTTCATAGGTCTCTCCCAAAAACACCCGCTCGCGACCATAGGGGCCATCACACCAGGTCTTTTGATTGACGTTAATCGTCGCCAGCTCCGGCCACTGCAGAGACTCAAAATAGCGATTAACGATGTTGCGCTGAGTCTGCCAGGTTTCTAGCGGCCCTGCCGGTAACTCCGGGCCACTGGTCGTCCCCGTCAGCACATCCACCACCAGCCCCGTCGCATCATTGCTGGAATCGACAATCATGTCGCGTAGTGCCCGCTCCAGCTCTGGCGTTGACGACACCATTTCCCGTTCTAGCCATTCGTGGGCCGCCACTAGATAAAACAGCTTCACCACGCTAGCCGGATAGATCGCCTCGACCCCGCGATAGCTCGCCCCGGGCGGCGACTGCTGCCAAAAATCAGTGGCGCTAATGGCCCCGCCCGTATTGATCGGAAACGGGGGCTCATAGACAATCCACGTGGCGGCAATTTGGTTCCGCGCCAGCTTCGGAAACTCGGCCCAGGTCTGCTCAAGTACCTGGTCTAAAACTGCTTGCAGGTCAGAATTGCGCTGGAAAAAGGTAGCCGCCACGATCGCGTCTTTATCCTGAATAAATGCCAGATCAACCTTACCTGCTCACGAGCCGATCTAGACGGGGCAACCGCCGTTCAGATCCGCCACAGGATAGAAAGGTGATTTCCCGATATCGCCTGGGCGAACCGCTCGTTAGGATAAAGCGGCGAGGCTAATACCGATTCTCTAAAACAAGGCTACAGATCTGGCTCCCCTGCCCCTCGGCTCCCCGGCATTTTCAAGATTGCACCGGGAGTCCGATCACTGAGAACTGGTATAAGAGATAAACACCTCAGCGCTGATGTTGACTGAACCAGAGCCACGATGGGAAAAGCTTTGCCGAAATTGAGCGAATTGAACGCAGGCGATCGCGATCGCATTATTGAGATGGCCTGGGAAGATCGCACCCCCTTTGAGGCGATCGAACTGCAGTTTGGCCTCAAAGAAAAAGACGTCATCCGGCTCATGCGCCAATCCATGAAGCCGAGTAGCTTTCGGATGTGGCGAAAGCGGGTCACCGGTCGCAGCACTAAACATCGCCAGCAGCGTCCGTTTTTATCAGGCCGGTTTCGCTCCGCCAATCAAAAGGGCTCTTAATGAGCGGAGCGGAGTTTCGAGATAATTCATCCCCAGGGCGACCATTCTCGCCAGAGAGGGCAGTTCAGCTGCCCCACTCCGCGATCGCTCCTTCAGTTGCTGAATTGGACGCCTTAACTGAATACCGCGATCGCCTACTGCACATACTCCACGATGCCATCGTGGGTGACTCGACAGGTGCCAGGGGAACCGTCGACGAGGGTGTAGCTGTAGGCTGAGCCCCCTTCATCGGTACGCGCAAATTCCAGATTGACAGACTCATCCAGCTCAGCTGCGATCGCCTGCTGGCAAGCGGCAGCCAGCCCCGCAGTGTCGCCAATGGCCCGAAAATCCACCAGTCCTGGGAAGACCTCTGTGCCGACGAGAGGACTATCCGCCGGTAACGGATCAAGGAGGCTGGGATTGGGCGGATAGCCCTGACCCTCGAACGACAGCAGCACAGTTTTGGGCACGGCCCCGCCGCCCGCGATCCGCAGCACCAAATCTTGCCAGCCTGAGGTCAGGCGCTCACTGACGGTCAACGGGGTTTGCACTAGCGAAATCTGCGATCGCAGTTGAAACTCCTCTCCCACCCCTTCAAAAACCAGTAGAGTACAACCGCCCGTGCCGCACCAGTTGGGTGGCCCCAACAGCACCAGCGCATCCTCGGTGGCATCTTGATTCAGATCAATGAACTCGCTGTGAAAACGACTATACGGGTCGCCATTTTCTGCCAGAAAGGCCCCCATTGCCCGCCATAGGTCAAGCTGCTGAGGCTCCACCGGGACAAGCGTTGGATCGGACTCAGGCGTCGCCTCCTCGGCGGGCACCGTGCAACTGCTAACGCCGATTAGAGCCAGGAAGATCCCCATCGCGATCGCTTTCATGCCATCAGTTCCTTACAATCTGAGTCGTTGATAGACCTTCCTGGGTGTTGTTAGAGAGCCTGGAACTCGGCGGGCTGACGCGCAAAATAGTCTTGAATGGATGCGGCGTCATCTTGGCCGAGCGTGATCTGTTGGTAAGCCGTGGACAGATTGCTGGGGAAGAGTCCTTGAAAGAGATAGTCAGCATACTCGTCCGCAATCGTCGGTTGGGCGTTCGCGTCTTCTTCCGAGAGTCCTTGCTCTTTCCAGTCCAGCGCCAGGGTTTCTAAATACGCCAGATAGTCTTTCAGCGCGTCGAAATCCGCGCGATCGCTAATGGGGCCGTGACCGGGCATCACCGTGGCTGTCGGATACGCTTCACCGAGCTGTTCTAAGTTGGTCTGCCAAACTCGCAGATTGCCGTCTGCGGCGTAGGGCAACCGCTGGGTAAACAGCAAATCACCCATCATCAGCACATCGGCATCGGGCACATAGACCACCAGATCAGTGCCCCCCGTGTGCCCCTCAAATTCGGCTAGCTGCACAGCGCGATCGCCTAGCCACAGCTCTCCAGGGCCATTCACAATCACATCCGGCGGGGTGGGATTCGGATCCGAGTCCATGTTGCGGGTCAGCATGAAGTCTCGAATCGGGCCGCGCCCCACAGTGGCATAGCCCAGGGCCTCGCCAGCGGGAGTGCCACCCGTGTGGGCGAAGTGGTAGTGAGAATTGACCACGTAGCGAATTGGCTGCTCGGTCAAGCTGGCCACCGTCTCATACAACAGCGTCGCCAGCGCTTCGTTGTGGAAGGGATCGACCACCAACACGCCGTCGGAGCCAATCACGATGCCCCCATTGCAAATGGCGGTCGTTGCCGGTTCCGCCGGGGGGAAATCGGTGCTGGCAATCAAGCCGTACACGCCATCGGCTAGCTCTTCTACGGTCAACCCGGCGACCTCTAAGGTCAGGGCAGTCGGCGTTTGAGCGGGAGTCGATAGCTGCAGCCCAACAATCGTGGCGAAGGTCGCTATCGCTGCTGTTAAGCTCATAACCCATCGGCGCAAATGCTTCATTTGATTACCTGATCCTGGAGATTAGGGGTGAGTTTTCTATTGTTCCTAGTGATACTACGCGGGTGTGCGGATGGCAATCGCTCTCGCAAAGCTGGACTATCCAACCGGTTCCCTCCCCAAGCCGCTTGTTCGATGGCCATCCTGGCCGTTCGCTGCGCTTTAGCGCCCGCCCGAAAGCTGACCTTGCCGCAGTCTGGTAACGAAATCATTCTTTGTCAGGGCGGGTTTAGCTAGAAACGTTGCGGTCAAATCCAGAGGGTTGGCAAAACCCGCTCCTGCCCTACGGATACTTTAATTTCTGGCGAAAACGCTGAGCAATTACTCTTTGACAATGGTCAGCATTTGAGGATTGCCTCGATGAGTGACCGCACGAACGCCTCGCGCGCCTTCATCCACTAAATCTTCGATGTAGCCATGCTGATGAATTTTGGCTTCACGGGCGCTGTCAAATGGGCCAAAGAAATAAACGCATTGGGGTGTTTTGGTGTGAACCTTAACCCACCAAGGTTTTTGCGCACTCGACGAGAAGAATGGCAGCATAACGATACCGGTGGTGTTGAACAATGTCCTCAGGCTAGCGGATTAAGAATGAGGAACTCGTGAGATTTCGATCGCACTCGCGGGATGACGTATCGTGCTGGGCACTTTGTTTAAGACCCCTACAGCACCGGTGCAGGATTGCAAGAAACCCGGTTTCTCGTGTCAGGCAATGATGGAATGAGAGTTCCTTTTTGCCACAGAAGCCGGGTTTCTGTACCGACGTCCTAGCCGCACTCTGGATCTGAGCACACTAGCAAAGGGGCTCCGCAGTCGTTTCCTCACTGGACTGACGACTGCGATATTTGACGATACCGCCAACGCGATCCGAATAATTTCGACAGCAAAATAAACATTGCTTAATAAACTTTCAGGGATAAAAATACGGTCGGTTAAGCTTCTTTTCAGGATCGTCATTCGATTTCAAGTTTTCGCCGCGATAGGATTTTGAATTCGTATGCAGATTTACCCCTTTTGTGACATTAGCGATCGCCATCCTGCGGCAACTGATTCTCCCCATTATGACTCGCGTCTGAACTTGATTATTGATGCGGTGCCGGCCTGCATTTCTTACATTGATGCCCATTTGCGCTATCGCTTTGCCAATGCCACCTATGAAGCCTGGTTTCAATTAGATCGGCACGTGATTGATGGTCAATACCTGTGGCAAGTCATCGGCGACGCTGCCTATCGCAAGGTTAAGCCTTATATTGACCGAGTCTTTGATGGTGAACAGGTCACCTATGAGACGGTGCTGCCCTATGCCCAGGGGAGTCGTCATATTCGGGGGACGCTGATTCCCGATTTTGATCGTCATGATCGAGTGCAAGGCTATCACGCCCTGATTGTTGACATCAGCACCGACAAACAAGCTGAGACCGCCCTACGGCGCAGCCAAGCGAACTTGGCGAAAGCCCAAGAACTCGCCCACATTGGCAGTTGGGAATTTGACTTGGCCACCCAAACGCCCCTGTGCTCTGCCGAAATGTTGCGGCTGTTTGGCCTCAACCCCAACGCTCCAGCGCCCGAACTATCCCATCTGGCTCAGTTCTTTGCGCCCGAAACTTGGGCTCAAGTCAAGCAAACGTTGCAGTGGGCGATCGCCACAGGCGACCCCCAGCCCGTCGCTGGACAAATTATGCGCCCCACGGGTGAGCGCCGCTACCTAGAGGGCACCAGCGAGGCCATTAAAAACGCCCAGGGCGATGTCGTCAAGCTCATGGGCACGGTGATGGACGTCACCGATCGCAAGCAGCGGCAAGATCAGCTGCGCCTGCTGGAATCGGTGGTACTGCATGCGAACGATGCCGTTTTAGTGACGGAGGCCGATCTGGTTGATCTGCCGGGGCCGCGCATCGTCTATGCGAATCCGGCGTTTACGGCGATGACTGGCTACACCAGTGCAGAAATCGTGGGTCAAACGCCGCGCATTTTGCAAGGCCCTAAGACCGATCGCGCCAGCCTCGATCGCATTCGCGCTGCCCTGAAGACCTGTCAAAAGATTCGGGAAGAACTGATTAATTACCGCAAAGACGGCACTGAGTTTTGGGTCGAGATGGAGCTGGTGCCCATCACTATTGCCAACGAAATGGGACAGCAAATGCCCCATTTCGTCGCCATTCAGCGAGATATGACGGCGCGCAAGCGCATCGAGCAAACCCTTAAAGAACAGGCCAAACTCATTGACATCGCCACGGATGCCTTCCTGGTGCGGGATCTGGAGAGTCGGCTCCAGTTTTGGAGTCGTGGGGGCGAGCAGAAAAACGGGTGGCGCTCGGCGGAAGTGGTGGGTAGCAACGTGGGTACAAAGAAGAACCCCGGTGAGCCATAGACGCAGGGGCAATAGGGCAGGCAGGCG
>JBHJJI010000152.1:0-7027 GCA_050042805.1 Leptolyngbyaceae cyanobacterium | reverse complement strand
CATCCAGGCCTGAAGACGCTTTGGCGAGGCTTCAGTAAGCTGAGTCATCTACTCGAAGGTGCTCAACTTGCCCATAAAGCTTAGTCACCATAGGCCTTACAGCGACTTGTGCGTAATGGATAGCTCTCGGGAGGGGTTAGGTGTGGGTTTCCTTAACCTGTACTCAGGTTAACCAAGCTTGGGACGTCTAACGGATGCCTGTCATTTTCGGGGTGAGGATGATAGGAGGAGTCTCCAGTGCAGTGAACAGCGGGTCAGTAGCGGATTTGTAACGTCACCGTTGCTCGAATGGTTTGCTCGCCCGCCACTACGGGGGTTGAGGCCGCCACGGCAGCTTTCTTCGCCGGCTGTGCCTGACGCGGCGCAGGAATCGGAGTCGGACGCTGAGCCCCACCAATTTGAATGCTGATAATTTCTTCAGCAGTGAAATTGAGGACACTTAAAACCGCATCCGCTTGAGCTTGGGCATCCGCCACAGCCTGTTGCAAGGCCACATCTCGGGCGGCGGTCACGGCTTCATCAGAGGCTTTAAAGGTAACCGTCTGAATACGGGTGGCTCCGGCGGCGACGGCAGCATCTAACAAGGGGCCGACTGCATCACTAGGAACTTCAAAGCTGACGGTGTTGGTCGCTAGGTACGCGACGACCTGATTTTGCTCGTTGACCTGGCGATATTGGGGATTCAGACGAATGCCAGTCGTTTCTAACTGACTAACCTGGCGATCGCGCAACAGCTCCACCACTGCAGATGATTGCTCAGCGGCAGCTTGCTGAGCCGCCTCAGCCGTGTCGCCTGATACCTCAACGCCTAATTTGACAGTGGCAAGGCTGGTCGGAATCTGCTCGCGTCCCTGGCCGGTTACGGTTAATACTCTCAATAGTCATCTCCTGGGCGATCGCGGGGAACAAGGCCGTCACAGCGATCGCCCCCGGTGTGGATAGCAGCATCCGACTCAAAGGAATGAACGACGATAGGTTCTTTGTGGCTTGATTTCTGTGAATTGCCTGTCTCGTTGGACTTGACATGAGCTAACGATGTCAGAGCCAGACGTCTCGAATAACGAGGGTACTGTTTTGGCAGCTCATTCACTGAAAAGTTTTCAGGCGATCGGTCACTCGGCTTCGGTTGAACTGTGAACTTCAAAGGACAGATCATCTACGGTGACCACATCGCCAGCAAACAACTTCCGTCCTCGCCGCAGTTCCATCTCGCCATTCACCTCAACCTCTCCGTTGTGAATCAGCATTTTGGCTTCGCCCCCTGATTGAGCAATCTGCTGCCACTTTAAGAATTGGTCAAGCTTGATGAATGGCTCTTCTGACGACGCTTTGATGCCCATAATGCCGACGATGAAACGGATTGCTTTTTAGTGTAGAGCGTTTGCCGGTACTCGCGATCGCCCTTTCCGCCACTGCCTCAATCGCATCTTCATCTAGATAAGGCGAGAGGGTACCGTAAGGCCATTGAACCGTATCCTTCGAAGTCGCTGCTGCCCCCACCCCAGAAGAGTATTGCCGATCATTTTGCTGACCTTGATGATCCTCGTATTGACCATAGGCAGGAGCACTGACTGATCGATATCCTGACCATTACGATGCTCGCGATGAGTTGTGGCACCGATGGATGGGTGGGCATTTTCCGAACTCTACATTCCGTCGGGTCTTGCCCTACCCGAAGGATATTCTGCTATACGACAATCGGGCATTAACCTTGGTCGCGATTACGCAGCGCCTTGGCCTTAATGGCCAGATCTCGAAAAAAGTCAGTATCGACAATTTCTTTGACCTGCTGATTGCGTTTTGACTCATCAATTTCGACCCGCAGCTTCTGAACCTGATGCCGCAGGCGCTGCTCACGCTCGTAAACTTCGAGGGCCATTTTTCGAAAAATTCGCGCCAACTGCCCGATTTCGTCATTGCGGGTACTGGCCTGGGTCAAGTGCTCGGGGTCAAATCGATTGGCCTCAATTTCAGCCGCAGCGTGGGCAATCCCTAAAATTGGGCGAGCGACTAAACGCTCTGCCAACAGCACCGCAACAACGGCAATACTGCCGGTAAACAGCAACACCCCCGCGAAGAGGAATCGCTTATTGCGATTGATGGCGGCGGTATAGGTCGATTCTGGAATGACGGTGCCGACCGTCCAGTCGAGTTGCCCCATCGGAGTGAGGAAGATATGGTAAATCTCCCCGGATGTCGGTTCAGTATAGATGAAGCGCTGCCAGACATCGAATTCAGCAACGTCTAAGGCTTGTTCTTCCAGCGTTTCACTCGCATATTGCAGTAGTGGATTTTCCACCTCACTGAACTTGGTCAACTGGGCATCGGCGGCTCCAGCGATTTGAGCTGGCATCACTTCTCGCTGATCGGTCGAAGCAATCAGCTCTTTCTGAGAGTTCATGATGAAAGTTTCACCGGGGCGATCGCCCTGCAACCGCTGCAGATACTCCGAAAGCTGATTGAGTTCAATGCCGACCCCAATCACCCCTTGCACGGCTTGGTCAGCAACAACAGCTTTGGTCACATCTAGGCCCGGCGTGCCAGTCGAACGGTAGACATACACCGTCCAAGACTTGAGATCGGGCGACTCGGCAGCGCCCTGATACCAAGGACGATCAGGGGAGTAAAACGGCGGCACCATCTCATAGGACTTGCGGTGAACGGTGACGAACTTACTTTGCTCGACCCGATAGGTATTGACACTGGCGATCGTTGATTCACTAATCGGCTCCCAATCGCGCCAGTGAAATCGCACCTCGTCATCGTCGGTGCGCTGGGCACCGAAAAAATCGCCGTTGGCATCGCCGTACTGTACCCAGGTAAAGGCTGGGGTTGAAGACAGTACACTCAATAGAAAAAACTGCCGCTCTTCCGGATCCGATAAATCCAGCAAATTGCGATTGAGGCTACTTTCAATCAGTTCTAAAGCCGAATCGGCATTTTTAAACAACCGCTCAACTTCTTTGGATGTGCCGACAGCAATTTCTTTGTGCGTTTGATCAACAATGACTTCAATATTGCGCTTGGAAATCCACGACCAGGGCCAATAAACAATCACTGCCGTGGTGGCAATCGTCAGCAGCATGGCACTGACCAGAGTCGCTTTGAGCCCCAGGGTCGGGCGATTGTTAGCAGGCGGCTGGGAAGGGAGGGTCATAGAAAAAGATGCGGTGGGCATTGAGGGCCAGCAATCGCGATGGCAGCGATCAGGCCAGACAGCAGATAGGCAGGCAAAACGTATGACAGCAAGGAGAGAGGGTGGACTCACCGATGAGACGCCCCTCAAGTTGATTCAGTCGCGACGATCGCGATTACAGGAACCCGATCGCCAGAATCCATCGGCTCTGGAGACACAGTTTTCCCTTCTACCTAGACTCAATCATTACAGGGAATTCCGGCAAATTGAGCGGTAGCACAGAATTTACACATACTCTTAGTTTTCCTGTATTGCTCTCTTAGCCTTCCCGGATCGCGCTCAAGGGCATAGGAAGAGCCGTCGTTCGTCTACAAAGTCTTTATTAAACGGCCCGTAATTGTGCGGCACTCGCGAACCAGGGAGCCACCAATAGAACTGCGAGCCGCCTGCAGCCCCTGCCCGAATCACCACCAGCAAGAACACAAAAATAGTTGTAGCGCTTGTAGTATTTGTAGTATATATTGGATCAATTCATATCGAACTCATGGTTGCATCATGGCTAAGTTCGCAGACGTTGTTAAATACTACAAAAACTACCGGGCGATTGCGGTCTTTAGTATTGCCGCCAGTAGCCTCTTTGAGCTGCTGGATCTGGTGGTACCCTACGCGATTGGTCAGTTGCTCAACCTGCTGTCCAACCAGCCGGTTGACCGACTCGCCCAGGGCGTGGCGGGGGGAGTGGCTAACCTGGCAGGGATGGAGGTGACGCGATCGCTGACCCTCGGCCTGCTGCTGGGCATGATTTTTTTGGTGACGGTTGTGCGGTCACCGATTGAGCCCTGGTTGGGTGTCTGGTTTCACTGGGATATCGCCCTCAAAGCGCGCCGCGACCACTCCGTGGAAGTGGTGAAAAAACTGCTCAGCTTGCCCCTGGGCTTTTACGACGAAAATAACCCGGGTCGCATTGCCGGTCGAGTGGCGCGTGGTTTGTCCAACCACACCTGGACCTATCCCGAAATTGCCGGACAGCTGTTTCCCAAGCTGGTGCGGGTGGCGGGTATCTTTTGCGTCATCGCCGTCATTGACTGGCGCATCGCGGGCCTCTTCGCCCTCTCCTTCATTGCGATCTTGGCGTTTAGTATGCGCGATTTGATTCGGATCAATCGCAAAGAGCAAGCGCTGGATAAATATATGGAGACGACTGAGAGCCGCACCTCGGAAATTGTCACCAATATCAAAACCGTCAAAGCCTTTGCCACTGAGCATGATGAATTAACTCGTCAGCGTCAGCGGCTAGGTCGAGAACTCAAAGTGGTCGATCAGATCATCCATAAGGGTTACGTGGTGCTGATGACCTGGCAGGAACTGTTCATTCAGACCTGTGTGTTCGGCGTGCTGGTGCTGCCCCTGGTGGCGACCTTACGCGGTCAAATTTCGCTGGGACACTTTGTGACCACGCTGACGGTTTCCAGCATGGCCTATGCCGAGTTGGAGCCCATCAGCAACCTGGCGGAAATCTTCGCCCGCCGCTATGCTTCGATGCTGCGCTTTCACGAGTTTTTGCAGCAGCCGGTGGGCATTGAGGCCGCCAGCGTCGCCGGACATCCCGAAGCAGTGACCCGCTACCAGTTCAGCGGCAAGGTGCATTTCGAGCATCTAACCTTTGGCTACGATCGCGATCGCGCCGTACTGCGGAACATCGATTTGCTGATTCAGCCGAAGCAGACGGTAGCGCTGGTGGGTCGCTCCGGTTCCGGTAAGTCCACCTTGGTGAAGCTGCTGTTCCGTTATTTTGAGCCGCAGCAGGGCCGCATCCTGATCGATGGCGAAGACATTCGCAAGCTGGATATCACGGGCTACCGGAAACAGCTGGCGATCGTGCACCAGGAGGTAGATGTCTTTAACGGCACGCTATTGGATAACCTGACCTACGGCAATCCTCACGTGACGCGGCAGCAGGTGGATGAAGCTTGCGCGATCGCCCGCGTGGATGAGTTCATTACCCTGATGCCCGACGGCTATTCCACCGTGGTTGGCGAACGGGGTGTGCGCCTCTCCGGCGGACAGCGCCAGCGGCTCGGCATTGCCCGCGCCCTGCTGATGAACCCCGATGTGCTGGTCTTTGACGAAGCCACCTCTAGCCTCGACTACGAATCGGAGCGGGCCATTCAACTGGCGATGCGCAGCATCCTCGGCACCCGCACCACCCTGATCATCGCTCACCGCCTGAGCACCGTTCGTGACGCGGATGTCATTGTCGTCCTCGATCAGGGCCGCATTCTGGAGATGGGCAGCCACGAAGACCTGCTCAGCCACGGCGGTCTCTACCACCGCCTCCACACCCTCCAAGAAACCGGCGATTTGCTGGGGTAAATAACAGAAGTTAAATGCTTCTAACTTGTTAGGGGATAGTTGCCTTAAAGGTTTCTATCCCTTTTTCTTCGTGAGTGGTCAGAGGTGTAAAAGCTAAGATTGAATGACGCAACTTGCAACTCGCAGGCATCACTAAATCTTTTGCCACCTCGCTAATGCTCAATCCTACTGACTCACGCAAACAGGCACATGACTACGTGGAGCAACTTTCTCCCGAACGCTTAGCAGTTGTCCTCGACTTTTTGGCCTACTTGGTCGAGCGAGAAGATAACGATGCCACTGCAGAGCTACTGGCAATTCCTGGATTCACTACAGAATTAGAGGCTGCAGAGCAGGAAGCGGATGCCGGTGAGCTCACAGACTGGCGCATGATTCGCAGCGATGTATAAGGTTAGGCTGACGAAACGTGCTGCCAAGTTCTACAAATTGGCTGATACAACACTAGCCAAGCGTCTCGCCAGAGCCTTCGCCGTCTTGGAATCATCGCCTCGCCAAAATCCGAACATAAAGGCGCTGCAGGGAAAACTGGCAGGGCAATATCGCTACCGCGTTGGTAACTACCGCATTGTTTATAGAATTCAAGACCAAGACGTAGAAGTGATTGTTTTGCTGATTGCTCATCGCCGTGAGGTTTACGACACATAAGCGATCGCCGAATCACCCACTAGGAGCGTGAATATCGTGAAATTTGAAACCCTCAAAAAGCGACTCGACAAAAACCGTCCGATGACGACTATTACGATTCGGATGCCAGAAGATGTGATTGAAGACTTAAAGCGCATCGCTCCACTTCTGGGCTTTTCCGGCTACCAACCGTTAGCGCGTACTTACATCGGTCAAGGACTTCGCGCCGATTTAGAACGGCTAGAAGCCGATACGCTACCTTCTCTGATTGCTAGCTTGAAGCGTCGTGGAGTGAGCGAGGAGGTGATCCAAGAGGCTTTACACGAAGCATTGAACTCAAGAAACACATGAGAAACTAGAGTTTAGCAGGTCAAGTTAACGTGTGGAAATTAAAAACTGTTGTGGCTATACTGCGATAATACATTTCAAAAATATTCGTGGTGGCCCATTAGTGAAAGTGTTTTTTGAGCGCTACTGTATCCTCGTTGATACATTTCAAAACCAAGTCAGTAACTATGACACATCCCCATTATCAGCGTCTTATTGAGTCAAGAATTAAAGCAGTCATAGACAAATCGAAAGCTCATGATAAGATTCCTCACGCAGGATTAAAAGGGTATTTTCGCGAGCTTTTAGTAAAAGAACTAATGCAGCCCCTACTCTTAAATAATGTTGGTGTCGCCAAAGGACAGATCATAGATCACAGTGGCGGTACATCGCCAGAGTGTGACGTTGTTTTATATCATAAGAATGTCATAAGTAGGTACGGCATAAAAAGTCGAGGTGTACAACGGTTGGTTAAGTAGTCTTGACATTGACGTACTGAGTCGTGTGACCGTGAATCTCACCCCGATGTTCTAGCCCCTCGACAACGTGATAGGCCAGTTCCGCTTC
>JBHJJI010000151.1:0-16498 GCA_050042805.1 Leptolyngbyaceae cyanobacterium | reverse complement strand
TCCCTTGACCGGGCTCATCGTGCAGCCCATTATCGGCAACTTAAGCGACTACACTTGGGGGCCTCTAGGCCGCCGCCGCCCCTATTTGTTGATCGGTGCGATTTTGGCCTCAGTGGCGTTGATCTTAATGCCCCACTGCTCTGCCCTGTGGATGGCCGCTGGGCTGCTGTGGCTGTTAGACACCAGTGCCAATATCAGCATGGTGCCATTCCGTGCCTTTGTCGGCGATCTACTGCCTAAGGAACAGCGCACCCAGGGCTTTGCGATGCAGAGTGTCATGGTGGGCATCGGTGCGATCGCGGCTTCCAGCATGCCCTGGCTGCTCAACCATGTGTTTGCGGTCAATCCAGAAACAACGGCGGTGCGTCGCATTCCGCTGACCATCGAGTTCTCTTTTTATTTGGGTGCCGCTCTGTTTCTGGGGACGGTACTGTGGACGGTGTTTACGACCCCCGAAAATCCCCCCCCAAATCTTGACCGCTTTGAGCAGCTGCAAGAAGAACGGGGCGGCTTTTGGAATAGCTTGTTGGAGATCCGCCAAGCGTTGGGCAAGCTGCCCAAAACCATGCAGCAGTTGGCCTGGGTACAGGTGTTTACCTGGCTGGGTATTTTTTGCTTCTTTATTTATTTTCCCCCAGCCGTGGCCCGCAACATTTTTGGGGCGGTGGATTTCAATTCGGCCCTGTATGACGAGGGGATTGAGTGGGCGGGCGTTTGCTTCGCCGTTTTTAATGCCGTCTGCATTGGGTTCTCATTTGTGCTCCCGGCGCTGACGCGCCGGTTCAGCCGTAAGGCCATCCATAGCCTATGTCTCGCTTGCGGCGGCATGGGGCTGATTTCGCTCCTATTGATTCATCAGCCGCTGCTACTGCTGTTGCCGATGGTGGCGTTTGGTACGGCTTGGGCCAGTGCGCAATCGATTCCCTATGCGATTTTGACCCATGCAATTCCCACCCAGCAGCGGGGGATTTATCAAGGTATTTTTAACTTCTTTGTGGTGTTGCCCGAAATTGGGGTTTCCTTAGCCTTTGGCTGGGTGATGCAGTACGTACTCCACGATAATCGGTTAGCTGCTGTGGTGGTCGGTGGGGTCTTTTTGCTCATCGCCGCCGCCTTAACGTTGTGGGTGCAGCTGCCCGTGAGTGTTGCCGTTACGTCTGGGGATAACTCAGTAACAGCTGAAGCTGACCAGCCAGATCCCGTGCCGGAGGCGGCTGAGCGATCGCTGCCGTCATCTTGATACCAGGTTTTGACTGCCGACTCTCCCCAACGCTGATTGATCCATTCACCTTACCGACCCGTCATCTGTGCAACTCACTCGACCCCCATGGCTGCGAGTCTGGCCCAACCGGCTCACCCAACTATGGTTGTTAGCAGCAACTATCATGGTTTACAGCGTCTTGGGGATGGCGATCGGCAACTCGCTATTTGTCAGTTATGTGGGGGCCAAACATCTGCCACTGGCGTTCATGCTGATTGGGCTCTGTTCCATGCCCGCCTATGGGCTGTTTTCTCAGGTGGTGGATCGATACAGTCGACCGAAGCTGCTGCGCTCTGTGCTCGTAGGGTCGATTTTTATCGCGCTGGGGCTATGGCTATGGTTGACCCAAGCCGCAGCGGCCCCTTACGGCTACTACGTCCTGCTGATTGCCGTCTTCTTTCAATGGGATTTTCACAACAATGTGCTGTACCCGAGTCTGTTGACCGACTATTTCACCACGGCTGAATACAAGCGGAATGCCCCCTACATTGGCATTGCTCAAGCGGCGGGAACCCTCGTCGGGGGCGGACTCGCAATGCTACTGTCTCAGGCTTTCAGAACCCGAGATTTGATGTTGTGCTTGCCAATTGTGTTAGTGCTAGGGAATATGCAGTTGGTGTATTTAGAGAACTCGCAACGCCAGCAGACCGCAGTGAAATCTAACGACTCGGCAGCGAACCTCTTAGACTCGCTAAAAACGTTTCCGGGGCTGGTGAAGCGCTATCCGCTGGCGCTGTTTTTGGCTGGCAGTAGTTTTCTGCTCGTGATCATTTACATCAGTTCCGAGTTTCTCTGGTTCAACATTTACAGCGATCGCTTCACGGATCAAGCGCTGACGGGCTTTTTGGGGTTGATGAGAATCCTCATCAGTGTGGTGCAGATGGCAATGATTTATGGCATTACTCGCCCCCTGCTGAAAACCCTGGGGGTCGCCCGGCTGAATCCGGTCTATCCCCTCACGACGCTGATGAGCTTTCTGGGGCTGCTTTCTCATTTTGGATTACCGGCAGCGATCGGCCTGCACATCAATGGGGATGCCCTCTACAAAGCCATCAACCTGCCGGTGCACCAGCTCAATTACAACGCGATTCCGCGCGAGTTTATCGGGCGGATTCGAACCTTGAGTGATGGGTTCATTTACGCCCTGGGGTTGACGCTAGCGGGAGCGTTGTTGTGGGTCGGTGAAACCCATCTGAGTCTGATGCAGATCGCCTGGCTCGTGGCCGGATTGACCGGGCTGCTGCTGTTGCTGCGATTGCCGATGGGGCGATTCTATGCCAGCGGTTTGGAAGCGATGATCCGCTCTAACAGCATCAACCTGGATGAGTTTGACAGCTATGCCATACCGCTAGCGCCTCAATCGAGCGACGCCATTCGCGAACTGCTGACCGACGCTGACCGGTATACCCAACTCAAAGGGGTGGAATTGGCCGCCAGAATGAATCAGCCAGAGGAATTTCTGGCTGATGTGGAAGCCTTGATTCCAGCGGCTGACACGCAGCTCTATGGGGCCGCGATCGCCCTGTTTATGGACTGCCCCGACCTGCTTGAGTACTTTCAGGAACGCCTATTGCACCCAAATTTGCAGGCGTTTGCCCTAGAGATTCTGCTGATTAACCAATATCGTCCCAGCCAGCCGCACATTGATACCTGGCTGCAGGACTCACAGCTCGAACTTCGGGTGCTGGGCGCGATCGCCCAAACGATTGTGGACCCAACGGCGACCGTGACCTGGGCTGAACTCGACAGCACCACAGCTCGCATCGTGACTCGGGTCGTGGCCTACAGCCACAATCCGACGCTGACGGCCCTGATTCCGCAGGTGGTGCTGAATCAAGCCAATGCCGACGTCGTGCGGGCCGGTTTAGAGGCGCTGCTGCCCCTGACCCAGCGGGATGACGAGGCCGTTGCCGCCATTGCCCAGGCCAAGGTCGATCACCCTGACCCGCTTGTGCGGATGGCCGCCTTCGATTTGCTGAAGGTCACGGTCTGTGCGGAACACTTGGCCGTCGTGGGCGATAGTCTGGGTGACCCCGATCCGCGCGTGCGCCAGCGAGTTGCCAGCACCCTAGCGGCTTATGGTCGGCCGGGGTTAGCGATCGCCCAGGCCAAGCTGCAGGATACGCAACCAGACGTGGTCAACACGGTCATCACCGCGATTGGCCTAGTGCGCACCAAGTCCGCCAGCAATCTGTTGTTCGAGTATCTAACGCCGAGCTACAAGCAGCTGACTCGCACCCGCCAATGGCAACAGCAAATCCCGACCGATGATCCCCGCTGGCAGCCGCTGCGGGTCGCGATCGCAGATTATCATCACCGCCTGATTCAGAAAGTTCTGTACGTGCTCTCCGCGTTGGGTCACGCCCAAACGGTGAACACCGTCAATCGCCTACTGACGATTCAAGACCAAAGCGAGCTGGAAAATGCCCTCGAAGTTCTGGCTTCGCTTAATCACCGGCGATTTGTGATGCCCCTGATGCCCTTGCTAGAAGCCCAGAATAGCGCTGAGTTAACGGCAAGCCGCATTCAAGCGACCCCGCAATGGCTGCGAACCAAAGGGTATCATATGCTGTTGGAAGCCCTAGAAGCCAACGACCGCTGGCTCAAGACCGGGGCCTTGATCGCCCTGGCGACGATCCCATCAGCCCTAGCCAATGACCCTGATCCCTTTGTCAAGCAAATCGCCAGTCAAATTTTTGGCGTGATTGATCCGTCAACGTTACTGACCAATAACGCCATGAACCGACTGCTACTGCTGAAAAAGGTGGCGCTTTTCAAAAATCTGTCCTTAGACGAGCTGCTGCTGATTGACCAAAGTCTGGAGCAAACTCAAGCCCTGACCGGTGAAACCATCTTCGCCGAGGGCGACTGGGGCACCCACCTCTACATCATCGCTGACGGCACGGTGCAGCTGCTTAAAGACACTGACAGTGTGCCGCGCGAGCTGAAACAACTGCAGCCGGGGCAATATTTTGGGGAGGTGGCGCTGTTTGACGATGCTCCGCGCTGGGACGGGGCGATCGCGATCACCGACTGCACGTTACTCAAACTCAGCAAGAATCGTTTTCTTAGCCTCGTGACTCAGCGTCCCCACATCATCCTGGAGATGTGCCGCTTCCTCAGTCAACGTCTACGCGAAACGGATAATCGTCAGTATGATCAGGCACTCACTGTGTCAAGCGAATTCGCCGATCCAGAACGAACGAGTTTTGTAGACTCTCCCTCTTGACTAAGGCCGAGCATTTTTTGCTCTTAGCCAGGATTTGAGGGTCATTCAAATCCTGGGTGATGGGGTTTAATCTCTCAAAAACAACCCTGACTCTGTACAAATCCCTTGCACTGGCCGATCCCAAACGTCGTGGGGAAGTTTGGGTAAACGGGCGTATTCAAACACGATCGCGATGGTGGGTTTCCGACGCCACTGCGGCTTGACCAACATACGGTCATAAAAGCCGCCGCCATAGCCCAGACGATAGCCTTTGACATCGCAGGCCACGGCAGGCACCAGAATCAGATCGACTTGGTGAGGATGAATGATCGGGGCACTCGCCACCGGTTCGGCAATACCAAAGCGGCCTGGCTGCAGAAATTTGTCGCCCTGCCACTGATGCCAATCCATATTTTTGCCGGTGCAGCGGGGCAGGCCCCAAAAGCGACGAAAGTTCATCAGGGGGCTGAGGTCAGGCTCGTTGCGAAAGCTGGTGTAGGCCAGGACGCAGCGAGCATTGTTAAAGCCGGGCCAGCTTTGCAGATGGCGGCAGATGCGATCGCTTTTTTGCCGCCAGAGCGGGGCCGGAATAGCCTGACGGGCGTTAATCAAACGACGACGCAGGTCGGCTTTTTCGGAGGGGCGATCGCTAGGCGAATTTGATTGGGCGGATAGAAACATCTCGATAGCAGGGTAAGGGCAGCGTCGCTAGGGTCGGGATCGACGGCTGATGCAAGTCTAATCGGGAATGTGTGAAATGAACCCTAAATTTCAGCAGCAATACTCAGATCGTTCAACGACACGGGCATCGCATGACGCCTCAAGATTATGGACGCAACGGCCATTGCTGAGTGAATAACGTCTCCATTTGCTGGGCGGAACTGCTTTTGAAGATCCACAGGGTGGTTTCCCAACAAAAATAGGCAATTCCCCGATAGCCAGCAGCTTTGACGGCTGCCGACTCTTGCCGAATTTGGTCAGCAGCTTTGGGGCGACGGGCCGGGCCGGTGTACAGTCCAATCGCGACCGGAATCTGCTGATTGACCGCGGCGAAGCCGCCATCCGCTAGTTCGTTTTGGAGTGCCGCGATGTCGTCACGATAAACCTGCACGATCACTTCATCAAGCAGGCCCAAATCGACCCAATGACGCCAGTCTTGCAAATACTGGTTATAGGCAAAGGCTGGGGAATTCGGCGAGAGCGAAATAACCGCCTCTGGCTGAATCGCCTTGACAGCCGCCACAATGCGTTCCATCAGGTGGGTGATTTTAGCGGCCCGCCAGTGCATCCATTCGGCATCGGTTGGATCGGCGGGGGGAGCTTGGACACCATGTTCCTGCTGATACAGGGTGTGGGTGTAGGCATCGTAAACAAACTCGACCGGCAGCCCAAAGTGATCATCCAGCTGGATGCCATCGACCGGATAGCGCTGCACCACTTCGACGATCAGGTCGATCAACAGCTGCTGCACCTCCGGATGAAACGGGTTTAACCAGCCCTGGCTGGCCCCTGTGGCTTCTTGTTTGAGGTGCCACAGGGAGCGGATGAAAGGGGCTCGCGGCGGTGTGGGCAATCCGCCGCTGACCGTTTCTCCCGCCTGGTTGGTAGTAAGCCAGTCGGGATGCTGCTGGGCGATCGCCGAATTCACTGGCATCATCAGGCCATATTCAAACCAGGGGATGAGCCGCAGATGTTGGCGGTGGGCTTGGTAAATCACTGCTTTGAGGGGATCTAGCCAGGGTGTCAGGGGCAGCGACGTGAGGCGATCGCGACGCTGCCCGCCCGCCTGTTTCGCCACCTGACTTGAGTGCAGCGTGTAGCCCCGATTCCACACAGCAGGGTAGAGGGTATTGAGATGATGCTGGGCTAAATTGGCGACAACCTCATCCAAGCGGGTGCTGTGATACATCAAGGTCGTGCCGTAATTAGTCATCCACACGCCGCGAATCTCATCGGGGGCGATCTCGTGGTCATACACCACTGGCGCTTGCCAGACGCAGGTGACGAATCCCACTGAGAGCAACAGCAGAAAGGCCCACAGACTACGTTTTTGACGACGGAATTTAGCGCTCATATCACCCATGTAAGAAGGGACTCTCCTGTGATCCTCACCGTGATGCCTCCCGAATCCGGTCTGGCTGGCAGATGCAGTAAAAGTTAGGCGGATGCCTTTTCGGGGAGTCCTCATACCGTATCTCTTTGCTAAAGCGACAAATGGGGCTGGTGGCGGGTAGAGGATGTCGGGTCAAAGGGGGAGAGTCGACATGGGGCGCGATGTTTGCGGGAATGAGGATAAACCTCAGGATTTGGACTTTGCTGAATAGCAGGATGATTTCGTCTACCTAGCCCCAAATGAGGGGGCCGATGCTTGAAATCCCCCAGAATTGGAGTATTTAGGGACCATGCCGCATTGAGTACGACAACCGATTCATACTTTTAGGGAAGCAAAGCCCAAAGCTTCCTCCCCGGAAAGCCGTCATCTCACCTGGTAGTCGAGCCGCAAGACTCCATTGGGATAAATCTTGCTATCGGTCAATGCCAAAGCCGTTTGCGGCACCACCCCAGAAAACAACGGGATGCCGGAGCCCATCAAAAAGGGATTCATCTTGAGGATGAGTTGATCAACCAGGTTATGAGCAAACAGCGTAGTGGCCAAATTCGCCCCACCACACAGCCAAATCCCCTTGCCTGATTCGTTTTTTAAGTTTTTGACCACCTCAACGGCATCTTCCGAAACCAGTTCAACATTGGTATCGGGGCTAGCCGGTAAACTGCGCGAAAACAGATACTGCTTCATATGAGCGTAAGGATTGGTGAAGCCCTCTTTCAAACCGATGTCGTAGGTTTTGCGCCCCATGAGCACCACATCAAACCATTGATTTTCAGCCTCAATGCCCATGGCACTGCGCAGGTGGGAGGGGACAGTTTCGGGAAACTGCGCAAACAAATCGGCCAAATATTCTCCCGATTGAGAAAAGCCCCCGTGGGAACCGTCAGTGTGAGCAATAAAGCCATCGACGCTGCAAGCCACGTAATAGGTCAGCGTTCTCATATTGCATACCTCGCAATCAATGTGAGCAAAGCAGTCTCGCCAATCGACTAGGAGCGATCGCCCGCCGGTTGACTCAACGGCCACTGAAACATGCTGGTCAATGAGCCATCGGGATTGTGGCGATCGGCCACTGTTTGCATTCCGGCTTTCAACAGAACCCGACGTGACGCAACATTTTCAGGGGCGACTGTGGCAATGATCTTATGTAGCTGGAGCTCACGTCGGCCATAGTCAAGCATTGCCATCACTGCCTCAGTAGCGAGTCCCATGCCCCAAAACTGACGATAGAGCGCGTATTTGATTTCAGCTTCGGGCTGACCGTCTGGATGCACGAGGCCACAAAAGCCAACGACAGTTTGAGTCTAGCGACTAACCAATACTGACATTCCATAGCCGCGCGATGCATAATTTCTCAGCGTCACCTCTACCCATTTTGAACACGCGTCCCTGGCAATCGGCTGTCCGTCATCGACCCAGCGCATGGCATCGGCGTCGCTATAGACGCCGTATATCTCGTCCGTGTCGGTAGCTGATAACTGACGACAGATCATCCGTTCGGTCTCAAATAAAATCACTGACATGATGAGGGTGCTCGGAAGCGGGCGATCGCATGGCCAGTCAACAACGCCAAATCACAGGGACAACGCCGACAAAACCAGCTGAACATCAACAAGGCCAATTTTTTCCGTGCCCGCATCGCGATCGCTCTTAATCGCCTCACCCTGACAACATCACTGGTCATAGCCCAGTACGACGCCCCAAAACGCGTCTTCAAACACGCCTTCGTTTGCTTCAATGGTGACGCGCTTAGCCCAGGTAAACACGTCGAAGCTGACCTGACCGCTGTCATGTTTACCGAAGGTGCCCTTTTGAATGTTGATGTCTCCCACCAAGGCAACCCAGTGGTTGGGCACGGTGATGCGGGGTTTATTTTCGCCCAACAGGCTCTCAGCAGTGATCAACCCGAGGGCAACGCCGCCCTGATCTAACACGGCAGCGGCTTTTTTGAGGGCGCTCAAATCGCGCAAAATGTAGGTGTGAAAGTATTCGACCCGAGGGTAGTCTAAAATTTCGCGCACCCAGCCTTTCATTTCCCAAAATTTTGTCATGCCCGCCAGGTTACGTATCATTTCAGGCGCGTTGGGTTCAACCGGGAACAGGAAATTTTCCGATTCTCGCAGGGTGGCGAGCACCATCCAATCAGCTGGCCCCATCCGCAATTCGCCTTGGCTGGCGTGACGCAGCGCTTCAGAGGTTTGAATCCGCTGACTCTTGGCCTGAAAGCCGCCGGTTTCGTAAAGGGCCTGGCATAGATTGACATACTTCAGCGGGAATTTGCGAATCAGCTCAAAGAGGACAGAGGCCGGGCCGCAAAAGGGCTGTTGACCTTGGTTAACCTTGAAGGGATTGTGCAACCGCGTCCGCATTTCGGTGACGATTTGGGCTTTGTCGAGGTGGGGCCAAACGCCGGGTTGTTCAGCATCGCGAAAGCGATTAAGGGCCGCGATCGCCTCACGTTTTTCGATCGCACTGGCAACGACTTTGGGGGCAGGACTCATGCAGATTCTCCAGGTGGGGCAATCAGGGGCTGACCGACCCGTATTCACCGAAAAACGGCAGTGGCGGTCAGTATCAAATTCAACGGTGAACCGCCTCATTCCGCAAAGGGCGATCGCGCACGTTCTGGTTATCTGAGTCGGCGTTTATTCTACCGAAACCATTTTATTGATGTTGATAGAAACGACTGATAGCCAACTTATCAAGGGAATACTAGGTCAACGACTTCACCTGGTTATAGCTGGATAAGGAAGACGTTTTTGTCAAAGTAGGTGCCGGTTTTCAGGAAGTACGCTTCTGTGACGTTGCTGATGACAATGAATAACCGATTCTGTTATAGGAGATTTTTGTAATGAGTCAGGCTGTAAAGTTCGCAAAGAATTGGGCCGGTTATTTGGGCTTAGGTATCCTACTCGCCGTGGGCGGTTGCAGTGGCGTCACGGATATCGGGGGCGAATCTTTTGAGCAACAGATGGTTGAAGCTCGCGACGCAGAAGCGGCCAGCTCTCTGGGATCAATCATGAGAAGCCAGCAGGTTTATTTTTTGGAAGAGGAGCAGTTCGCTGACAATGTGCAGGCATTGCAAGTGGGTATTTCCCCAGAGACTGACAACTATGTCTATGCCGTCGATCTGCAAAACCCTCAAGTCGCAGTCATGACGGCAACCGCCAAGGCCCCTGAACAGCGCAGCTTTACGGGGGCGGTTTATCTCATTCAAGAGGCCCAAAGTGGCAATATCACGATGCAAACAAAGATGTGCGTCGGTGATGCCCCTGGGCAAACTCCCCCTGCGACTCCAGAACTGGTTCAGTCGGGCGACCAGTTTGCCGCAGTGTGTGCTGCAGGGTCACAGGCTGTCAATTAGTTAAAGGGCAGCAGGAGCGGCGGTTAGTACAGAATTCGAGGGTGAGTCATCTCATTCTGGGTGATTACCCTCTCACTCTCGACAATCCTCAAAGCCGTGATCACGCCCCATGCTTAACAACAGAGAGCAAGTTGGGCGATCGCGACAAGCAAACCAGTGAAAATGGATAGGCCATACATGACCTATCCATTTTCAACTATGCCGAATTCAACTCTGCGATTGGGTGGTAACCGCTGCAGTAGTTATAGAAAATCTTCTGGAAACATTGTTTTAGGGGCGCAGTCAACGAGCGAGCGTGTCATTAATTGTGACGCTCTCAGTGAGGAATGCTCCCGCTTCTCGCTGTAGTCAATCGCATGAGCAGCCGGTGCAACCAGCGGAGTTGCCCACCGCTCAACCGGGATAAACGCATGAATCTACCGAATCTTTTGACGATGGCCCTTGGGCCAACGCCTTGGCTACTCGTGGGCTTGCTGCTCTTGGGCAGTCATTTGCTGATTCCTGAACCGACGTTGGTGGCCTTGGGGTTTGCAGGCATTATCACCGCCTTGGTCGCAATCAACGTGCCGCTGTTTCCGAGTCAGCTGCTGGTCTATGGCATTGCCGCCGCCCTACTGATTGGGCTCATTCGAGGCTTTTTGCCGCGCGAGTCACCCGATTTAGAACCGGCCCATTACGGGCGCGCTTGTGACGCCATTGCCCCCGGCACGACGGGGCGCGTGCAGTATGAGGGCACGCTCTGGCAAGCGCGTTGTCAAATTAGTGATGCCGCGATCGCCCCTGACCACCTGGTAGTCGTCGTGGCGCGTGAAGGCAACACCCTGATTGTGATGCCGCTGCCAACTTCGCAGTCCACTCAGCCCTAAAAGGATTAGACTTACGGTAAATTTGTACGCCTCTTAAGGAGCGTGCGCTGCATGGAAATTTTTGTCATTCTGGCCCTAATCGTGATTGGTTACACGGTGGGGTCAGTCCGTATCGTCAATCAGGGCAACCAGGCCCTCGTCGAACGACTGGGACGATATCACCGTAAACTCAGGCCCGGCATGAATTTCATCGTGCCGTTTTTAGACACGATTGTGTGGGAAGAGAGTATTCGCGAGCGATTGTTAGACGTGCCGCCCCAATCGGCCATTACCCGCGACAACGTCTCCCTAGATGTCGATGCCGTCGTTTATTGGAAGATCCTCGATCTCGAACGCACCTACTACGAAATCGAAGATATTAAAGGGGCCATTCGCGAGTTGGTGGTCACCACCCTGCGCTCCGAAATCGGTAAAATGCCCTTTGAGAGCACCTTTGCGTCGCGCGATGAACTCAACAAGGCGCTGCTCGACCAGCTTGATGAAGCGACAGAACCCTGGGGTGTGAAAGTCACTCGGGTCGAAGTGCAAAGCATTAACCCACCCACCGCAGTTTTGGAATCGATGCAGCAGCAGCAGGCCGCCGAGTTAAAGCGCCGCGCCACCGTGTCAGAAGCCGAGGGCGACCAGCAAGCCTCCGTCAAACGGGCACAAGGTACAGTGCAATCGATTCAGCTCTTGTCAGAAGCCTTAGAAGGTCGCTCAGACGCTCGCGAAATTCTTAATTTTTTGATTGCGCAACAGTACGTTGAAGCGAATCAAAAGCTCAGCGAAAGTGAGAATTCCAAGGTTCTCTTTATGGATCCCAAGTTCCTCTCTGAGGGCCTGATCGACCTGATGAATACGCCGACCACGCCCGAAAACGGTGACAGTAAACCGAAAAAAATGCCGTGAAGCTAGACCAAATATAACTGGGCAACTCTTCTAGCGCAGAATACCCTTCGGGAAATACAAGGCCCTATAGAATGAAGAAGTCAGAAGTCAGAATTGAAAAGTCTATCTGATGGTGATTTCAGGCATTTTAGGTGGCCTGAGAAAACTGCGACTTGCGATGGCGGTGAACTGGTTACACCGCTGAAAAAGCCTTAACTGCATTGGTCCAGTACTGAAACGTTTCACTGCCGATCTGATCGCGATCCTCTCGATAGATTTGTCGCAAACAGTCATAAAACGCCTGTGCTTCATGGTTCAAGCCGAATAGTGTTAAGCACTTCAATATTCGAGTGATCCGCAGATAGTTGTGATCCAACAGGCAGACCCATTCACGTTTCTGGATCGGATAGTCGTCTCGCTTGTCGACAACAACTTTTCCGGTTTCGTTTAGATCGCATTGCAAGCCATAAAACCGCAGCATCACGGACAGCGATCGCCGCAAGTTTTGCTGCAGGCGTGGATTACTTTGAAAGGCTTCGATCACGGCCTCATCGACGACTGGCGCATGCGGATTAAACGTACTTTTCTCAGCGATCGGAAACAGCCACTGAATATAATCATGGGCACATTCCAATGCCTCAAAATCCCAGGCCCACATTTCCTGAATCTTGCGCCCCTCTAAATCTGTATGCTCTCCCAAATAAAACGGTACAAGCATGGCGGTGAGCGGCTTTTCTGGGTTCATTGAAAAGTGCCTCTATAGCTCTATCTCTCGATTTTACTCGACTGCAATTTTGAGTCGTCATTCCAGGCTTAGACCCAACTCAGATCGTTAATCCTCACTCAAAAACCGCCGCCGCCGTCAGGGCAAAGTCGGGAACAAGGGTGGATTGAATTGGCTCCGCACCTTGAAAAACGGTGTCTTCATACTGGCCATTGACCCATTGACACAGGGTGATCTGTCGGGTTTCCGGATCAACAATCCAATATTCGACGATGCCGCGCGCCGCGTATTCCGTATGTTTGTAGCGATAGTCGCGATCGCGATTGGCCTGCCCCGGACTCACCACCTCTACCGCGATCGCGGGTGGTGGCATGTCTCGCGTAATCGTGGCGCGCGCAGTACCCAACAGCGCCGCTTTTGACTCTGCAGTATGCACCAGCAAATCAGGAATCCGGCAGGTGGCCCGCATTCCCATCACTTCAACTTCGGTATCTTTGTGGGCCAAAAGCCGGGCAGGGAAATGTTTAGCAAATTCGAACAGGAGCTTTCTCGCGATGTCGTTGTTGTCTTCAGACTCTGGTGGCATCTCAACCAGCACTCCATTGACCAATTCGTCGCGCCGATCCGGGCCATCGTCACGCGCCAGATACGCCTCAAAGGTTAAATAGCTAGATTGAGTAGAAACGGCCTGACTCATCGGTACCAACCTCGCGCACTGGGGAACCTGATCTCAATTTTAGCGGGAATGGCCCGAGGGCATTACCAGTTGGGAAAGTCCCGATGACATCCACTGCCAAAGGGTGCATGCAGACGGTACGATCGCCGCCTGGTAGCATTTGGGTCAATCCCGACAATGCGCGATCGCCCTTCCCCATTACTGACGGTTACTCCCCTGCCTTGATGAATGTCATGACGGCTCCGACGCTTCACCCCAGAACCTACGCCATTCTCGGCACCGGCGCGATTGGCGGCTACTATGGCGCTTGCCTGCAGAGATCAGGGCAAGACGTCCACTATTTGCTGCATCGCGACTATGACTGGGTGAAGCAGCACGGACTAAAAGTCGATTCGGTAGTGGGTGACTTTGTGCTGCCAAAGGTGCAGGCCTATCGCCACGCAGCTGATATGCCCGTTGCCGATGTAGTCATCATCGCTCTTAAAACCACCCAAAACGTCGGGTTGTTGCCCCAGCTCTTGCCGCCGCTGCTCGGCCCCCACACCATTATTCTGACTCTGCAAAACGGGCTCGACATTGAAGCCGACATTGCCGCGATCTCCCCCCAACAGACGCTGGTGGGCGGTCTATGCTTTATCTGCTCCAACAAACTTGGCCCCGGCCACATTCACCATTTAGACTACGGCAGCATCTTGCTAGGAATCTACGACAGCGCCCAGCAGCCAGTAGCCATATCCGCCGAACTGCAGGCGATCGCCCAAGATTTTGAGCAGGCGGGCATCGCGGTGGAGGTCACCGCCGATCTCTACCTGGCCCGCTGGCGCAAACTTGTGTGGAATGTGCCCTTCAACAGTTTGTCGGTGATTCTCAACGCCACTACGGATGAGATGATGGCCGACTCCCATGCTCGCCAACTCGCCGCTGACCTGATGCAAGAAGTCGTCGTCGCCGCTCAAGGCTGTGTGCAGATCGCTACCCCGCAGCTCGACCGCACCCTCTCACCCGAGCTGATCGCCACCATGCTGGCCCACACCGCTCAAATGAAGCCCTATCGCACCAGCATGAAAATTGATTTCGATGAAGGCCGACCGTTGGAAGTGGAAGCGATCGTCGGTAATCCCCTGCGGGCTGCCCAACAAGCCGCGATCGCCACCCCCAAAATTGAGATGCTCTACCACCAACTCAAAATGCTCGACACCCGCAACCAATTCCCTTCCTGCGTCCCATAGACGCACCTCGTACGGGCGAGGCATTCTCGCAATCACGTTTTGGCAATACTAAAAGCCCTGGCAAGAATGCCTCGCCCCTCCTGCCTATTGCCCTACCACTCTCCACCCTCCACTCTCTACTCCCCATCCCTTCCACAAGCCAGAAGAATTGCTGAGATAAGCAAACCTTTGCCGCGATCGCCCACAAGATATGGGATAACGATAGATAAACCACAAGCATTCATCCAGACTCTGGCTGATAGGGAAGAGAGATCATGAAAAAGCTGATTGAGGGCATCCGAGAATTTCAAAGCAGCTATGTGCCTTCCAATCGCGCCTTAATGGAAGAGTTGAGCCACGGCCAGCACCCCCGCGTCTTGTTCGTCGGCTGTTCTGACTCGCGGGTTGATCCTTCCATCATTACCCAGTCTGACATTGGCGATCTCTTCTTCATTCGCAACGCGGGCAACATCATTCCCCCCTATGAGGCAACCAATGGCGGCGAGGGCGCCACGATCGAATACGCCGTGGAAGCGCTCGGCATCAAGCAGGTAATTATCTGTGGTCACAGTAAATGCGGCGCGATGAAGGGGCTGCTGCAGATTGGTGACCTCGAAGAAAAAATGCCGCTCGTGTTTAGCTGGTTGCGTCACACAGAAGCGACTCGCCGATTAGTGCAAGACAACTATGCGCATCTCAACAAGTCAGACATGCTCGATGTGCTGGTCGCTGAAAACGTGTTGACCCAAATCGAAAATCTGCGCACCTATCCGGTGATTCGCTCAAAGCTGTTTCGCGGCGATCTCTCGATTCACGCTTGGATTTACGAGATCGATACGGGCCGGGTCTTGGCCTACGATGCTGAGCAGCATGCCTTCGTTCCCCCCCACAGCAAAATCGATGGTGTGGTGAGTCCTCAGACTCATTTCGCGGCGTCTCCCAAGCATCTGCCCGGCACCGATCGCCTCTCTCGCGAACAGTCGGAACGCATTTATCGCGGTTCGCCCAAACCCGCCTACTAGGGGCGATCGCGAGTCGGCCATACAATCTCTTTCTCGTCATGCTCCCCGTAGCTTGGTTTGTGGAGTGGGCGCGATAATGCCTGTTCCGCCAGAGTTGGGCAACTAGCTGATGACGCGCTCTAAAATACCCACACATAATTCTCTATAGTTTGTGGCAGCGGCCATTTCACCTGGCAAAATATAGTAGGTGTGCCTGGGGCTGTAGCTCAGCTGGATAGAGCAACCGCCTCCTAAGTGGTAGGTCGCGCGTTCGAATCGCGCCAGCCCCGTTTTCTTACCAATCTAAGTTCCCCATCGCAGTAGGGTGACGTCAGCTGAGCATGACGCACCTTTATTCGGTGCGTTTACTGGTCTGAGGTGGCAGCGGGCAGCACCAGCAATGTATTGCCGCGACGTCCCAAGACGGTAACCGGCGTGTCTGGCGAGAGGATGTAGCTTCCGTCGAGATCATAGAGGCTGGCTTTCCAGCTGACGCCCATCACTTTGACCCGGCCCGGCAGATGCGCCGTAATATCGCGTTCGACAATGCCCGACATAGTCTGCTCAAAGAATTCAACTGGAATCTGTTCAAGGATATACATCACTCATCTCCAGAGTTAGGCGGGACGCATCAGCAATTCGAGATGCCACAAAGTTGCTGAGACTGATTGGCGGTCGGCATCGGGGGCAGACTCTTCTCGCTGCGGTTGGAGTTGGTAGCCTTGCCAACAAAATGGACTGGGAGTAAGCAGGTTTGGGAAGTCGCGAGATAAGTAAAGCATTGATATTCAGACCTAGAGGGCATAGTGAATAATCGCGAGGCGATGGGGGTTTACGATCGCAGCGATTCGGTAATGACTGCGATCGCGCCCAAGCAAAACACCAACACCAGTGCCCGTAGGGCGAGCTTTTCCAGCAGCAAAATCATGAGACTGGAGAGCACCCCAAGACCGAGAACGGTGGACACGACATAGGTCACGGTGCAACTGGCCAAGCCCAGCAAAAAGTATTTCAGGGTTTTGGTGGCCAGTTTTAATAGCCAACTGTGGGAATGCTGTTGTCTCATCATGGTTGTCGCCCCCTGAGCGAATATTGGTAGCGTTTCGTCAAATGTGGATGCTGGGTTAGGGCAGCACCAGCACTGCCCCCGAACGACTCAGAACTAGAGATTTTGCAAGGCGTTGCCGTGGAGATAGGCGACTCCGCCATC
>JBHJJI010000150.1:0-2303 GCA_050042805.1 Leptolyngbyaceae cyanobacterium | reverse complement strand
CCATTAAGTTCATTTGAACCACTGAAAGGAAATTCTCAATAAGATCCCTCTTTTGAGATTTATTCCTGGTTAGTGTCTCTGGAAACCTCATCGCTCCGTTTAAATATCGAATGTGCCAGTTGGAAGTGCGGAATGCCAGCTGGAAACCTCATCGCTTCGTTTAAATATCGAATGTGCCAGTTGGAAGTGCGGAATGCCAGTCACATTAACCAGGCATCGAATAATGGTCGCCCAGCGGTCACCGGGGGCGGCACGCTTACTCAATACTGATGCCACCCACAGTTTCTGCAGGCCGGGGTCGTGCTACGGCCGCTTTTTCGATCGTGCGATCGCGCTGATGATGCTGCTGAAAATAGGCTTGCCAATCTTGAGGAGCATTCATCGTTTCGCCCCCATGCTGGGTCAGGCGTTTGCGCACCTGACACAACACCGGCGTGTTAACGCAAGCACCGGAAATAATCACTTGGCCTTTCGTCAGCGAGGGCAGCTCTTTCAGTAAATCGCGTCCGGCTGCCTCAACCCCATGTTTCAGACTTTCTTGATCCACTGGGTTGACAATGCGCATCAAAAATTGACTCATGCACTGCGACAACACATCGGAATCCAGCTTGCCGGGGCGTTGGGTAATCAGCCCCACCCCCATGCCAAACTTGCGCCCTTCGCTCAAAATCGTGCGCAGCACCTGTTTGCAGCGGGCGGGCTCATGGGCTGGGGCAAAGCGGTGAGATTCTTCGATCAAAATGAACACGGGATAGGGCAAATAGGTCTCATCCTCAGCAGACACCAATTCTTTGGCAGTGTTCATGCGAGCCTGGTAGCTCTGGCGTAGCACAGCAGCACAAATCACCTGCTGCTCTTCCTGGCTGATCTCGTTCATTTGCAGAACGGTCACCTGCCCCGGTTCAAACAGATCCTTAGGCGACAGGTGACTCATGCGATCGAAATAGGGAGAATTCGCGAGTTTTTCCAATTTCCAGGTAATCGCTGGGGCCGAAGACCCAATTTTGGGATTACCTTCATCGTCTTCACTGGTATCGGCTTCTTCCACGGCGCGAATCAGATCATTCACATCCCAGCGATAATCACCTTGGCGATGGCGTTTGAGAATCGTGAACCCCTTGTTGAGGATGGCCTGCTGGCGATCGCTCATATTGGGCAGCAGGGTCATGATGTCGTAGTAGTCTAACGACGACATGCGAATGCGAATATCGTCGGGCGTCAAAACTTTGACTTTGGGTGCGTAGCCATCGTCTCCCTGAAAGGCGAGATGGCCCCGCATGTCGCCTAGCGTGCCGTATTCGCCGTGGGGATCAAACACCAGCACGGCGGCTCGGTTATAAGGCCGCAACAGTTCTTCGATCAGCACGCCAGCGGTATAGGACTTGCCCGATCCTGTGCCAGCCAAAATGGCCATGTGGGTGCTTACCAGCTCTTTGACATCGAGGGCCACGGGAACCGCTTCATTCGGACGCAACAGCAGCGAGCCGACGTGAGCCCCACCAATCTCCCCCACCTGCTTTTTGTTGACGACCTTGACCAAGGTGGCGTCATCGACCCGATGAACCTTAGCGCCCGGATCCGGGGTCAACCGAGGGTTGATAAAGCCCAGTGCCGGGTGAAAGTAACCGATGACCTCAACCGTGACTTCGTAAATCTCAGGGTTGGGATAGGCAAACCCGACTAAAGCCGCGATCGCCTCTGGACTGATGCCCGTATCGGCAAAAATGCGATCGGGCAGGTGGTCAATCAGGCAGCGGGCGGAGATTTTACCCAGAATGTCGAGCGTGTCTTCCCCTTGCTGGGCTTGGTAAGCCACAAACTCACCAATTTTGACCTCACGGTTATCTGCCGTAATGAAGCGATATTCGTTGCCGGTTTCTCCCGGGCCTTTGACGGTGCCGATAACTTGCAGCATGATGCGATTTTGCGATCTCAAATGCGGTTTTTTACGGAAGGCAGATAGCCTATTGCTAAAACTGTAGCGATTCCACGGTGATTAGAATGAACTAAGTGACAGTAATCTATAACCTAATCATTCAAATTAGTCATATCCAGAGACGAGATTCTCGGGTATTCTGGAATTTGAGCGCTAATTTGGGTTGACTATTAAGTAGACCTGGCAAGCCTTCCTATGAATGACGCTTCCACTTCTGAAGTAAATACCCCACTGAACGCATCCTTACCAGCTGTGGAGGCTGCTGAGGACTCACTACAGGTCTCAGCCGAGAAGCTACCCGGTCGGCATCGGCGAATTTTGGCGTCCATTTCAATTCCCTGTTCAGTTGATCAAGTCTGGCAGGTGC
>JBHJJI010000149.1:0-9417 GCA_050042805.1 Leptolyngbyaceae cyanobacterium | reverse complement strand
AAGGCACCTATGTCTCTAAAGATGAGGGCAAGACCTGGCAGGATATCGGCTCGCCTGATGCGGTCATTGGCAACCGGCCAGTAGTGATGGAAGGTAGTTGGCAAACGCCCGGACTGGTGTTCGTCGGCGCTAATGGCCGGGGTATCTACGTCGGTCAAGCTTAAGGGTGGGCTGAGGCGATCCCAAAGCGATCGCCTCAACCGCCTTAACGCGAATATCCCCACTCAATGCCATTAGCCTGGCAGTCAAATCAGCCAGAGGCACATCAATCAGATTAATAGACACCTGAGAACTCATCCTCAGGGAAACGCAAACCGCCAGGGGCGATCGCCCCTGGCGGTTTGCGTTCTAGATTTTTGGGGCGATCGCCGGACGGCTGATTACGATTGGCCGCTATACACCGGGGCTGGGCTTGGTGCCGTGTCATCCAGGCCCTCATCGTAAACCGTCAACTGCTGCGGCGCTGCACTGAGCGACATGACTGTTGCCGTGAGCACTTTCGATCCTTCTTGCTCAAGATCATCGATGTATCCTTTTTTGGCCAGGTTTGCTTCCTGCTCAATCTCAAAGGGGCCAAAGTAGTAAGTACAGTTAGGGCCAGTTGTTTTGACCTCTAACCACCACTTTTCGTCAGATTTGAACAGCGAACCAAACAGTTGACTAAAAATGTTTTTCATATGGCGTGTACATCAAACTCTGCGTGATTAAACAATTCTCAAAGGTGAAGTTGGGATAATCCGGCTCCAAGAAGTTTATACTCTTTCACTTTGCTTTTTGCAAAGAATTTAAGTTCAGCCGGCCCATACGCTGCTGACGATAAATCTCATACAGGGCCATCCCCGTCGCAACGGATGCATTCAAACTTGAGGTTTTGCCCGCCAACGGTATCGACACGACGCTATCGCAGCTCTGCTGCACAGCCATGCCCAAACCATTCCCCTCAGCTCCAACCACCAACACCGTAGCACCGCTAAATTCCACCGTATGTATAGGGTGATTCGCTTCGGCGGCGAGTCCATAAATCCAAAATTCGGCTGCTTTGAGCGTTTCTAAGGCCTGCCGCAGATTGATGACGCGAGCAATGGGCAAATGCTCGACCGCGCCGGTCGCCACTTTGGCCACCGTTGAGGTGATGCCCGCCGCACGTCGCTGCGGAATGATCAAACCTTGGGCACCGAGCGCTTCAGCAGTGCGAATAATCGCCCCCAAATTGTGGGGATCGGTGATGCTGTCAGCGGCTAACAACACTGGGCGACTGCTCGCGGCTTTGGCATGGGTAATTAGCGTATCGAGTTCCCAATACTCATAGGGGGCCACTTGGGCAATAATGCCTTGATGGCTTTGACCCTGGGCCATCTGGTTGAGGCGGCGCTGATCGACTTCATCAATCACGACACCATTGGCTTTGGCGTCATTGATCAAGGGCAAAAACCGCCCGTCATAGCGATAGCGATCGTTGACCCAAAGCCGATTGAGGGAGCGATCGCCCTCTAACGCTGCTTGAATCGCATGGCGGCCATAGATCAAGTCGGTCGACTCTTGGGCTTGTTCCTCAGAGACCGATGGGGGCGCATCATCCCGACTATGTCTGGCTAGCCGAGGTTCTTCGCGGTCCCGATCCCGGTCGCGGTCCCGATCCCGGTCGCGGTCCCGTCCCCCTCGACCGGTCCCGCCCGAGCGGCGATCGCTGCGGGGTTTCCCCCCAAAGCGGTCTTTGCTAAACCGTTTGCCGCCGCTGCTGCTGCCACTGCGTTTTTGAGGCCGAGCGGGTGATGGCCGCGATCGAGAAGATTTATTTGCCGGTTTTGGGCGTTCGGTCATAGTACACATCCGATAAAAATTTGGCAGAGCGGAGTTAGGAGATCGCCGTTGGCCAGCGGCCCCTGACTGCAGCAAACGTCACTTTAGAGAAGAACAGAACAGAACCTAGGCCAACTCAGGCGTGAATGGCAGGTGCGCCAAAACTTCTGTCAGACGTTGGGGATCCGTGAGATAAAGATAACCAATTAGAGCTTCTAAAGCCGTAGCCTGCTGATAGTCTTGCAAGCTGGCTCGAGTTTTACGATTAGCCGCCGCGTTACGTCCCCGCCTCACCACATCCAGTTCGTCATCGGTCAGATGAGGTTTCAAGCACCCCAAATAGTGAGCTTGCTGCTCAGCCCTCACTTGGTCAACCACCTGTCGGTGATACGCACGAATCTGCTTGGGGGGCATGAGCAAACAGCGGCGCATATGCAGCTCGTAGACGGCGTCGCCGACATAGGCCAGCGCCAGGGGCGAAAGCGATCGCACCTGATTGGCTGACAAGGCCGTGGCACCTACCAGGCTCGACCACAGTTGCCCATCACCGGCAGCAACAGAAGGATCAGTCGAAAACTGAGTCATCGGTCAGTCTCAACCTCCAGACGATGAGCCGTCAGCTTAATGAACACGCTAGCTCAGATTAGCGACCGCCTCATCTACCGAAGGCTGAATAGAAAGAAACTTTTCAAGGCGAACAAGTTTGACCGTTTGCATGACCCGAGGGTTCGCAATGAGTTGTAGGCTGCCTTGAGCATCTTTAGCTTTTTTGACGAGCTGCACTAAGGCCCCCAATCCCGAGCTATCCACAAAATCGATTCCAGAAAGGTCTAGAACCAAGTTGCTGGGGCCTTGAGTGGCATAGTTACTCATTACCTAGCGAAATGTCGGCTCTGAGAAAGCATCTAAGAGCCCAGTGAGGCGAAAAATTTGACAGTTCGCCCTAACTTCTCGAGTGCCTCTCAAACTTACAGTTAGGGTCAATTGTTCAGCTATGGGAAACCTCCCAGTACGTCACTCGGAATTTGAGACCTCAGTATAAGCTAGGATTTTAGCAACTGCAAGCAATCCTCAAAATCCTTCAAAACTCAGACAAATGGGTGATTTCAGCGGGCCTGATCAGCGGTTATTGATTACCTTTTGTTGACCTATCACAGCCGTGGCGAGAGTTCGATTCAGATAATCGGGCGTAATCCTGTTACTTTCTGCTCAAAATACTACATTTGTATTACAAAAGTAATTACACTATGAGGTAATTTAGGAACGAACTATTGCGTCTCGGAGATGTTCTCACCCATGCCCGCACTTTCCCGCCCGTCGACGACCGATATGGAAGTGACCAGCATTCGCTTGGAAAAGGAGTTGAAAAACAGCCTGAAAGCGATCGCGGGTAATCGAGGGTACCAAGCCCTGATTCGAGAAATTCTTTGGGCCTATGTGGAACAGCAGTCCGGCAATGGTTGTAGTTCACTCAACCGGCAAGATATTCGGGCGACCATTCCGGCCATTGCTGAGCGTGCTGACCGCTGCGCCATGACGGGCATTATGATCGCCGCTGGCGAGCCCATGCGGCTAGGGCTCACGCCTCAGGGGGCGCTCGTGCCACTTTGCGCGGCTGTGGCTGAACCGGTGCCCCAACAGGCATGACCGCGATCGCAGATCTTCAACAGTCGGCACCATCACCTGATCCAAAATTCTGCTGAGAACCCTCCGAATCACCGGCGTCACTGCTAAGGCGTTGTCGGCTTTTACTTCAGAGTTATCGCGTTTCCGCAACTAGGCATAGCAGTCGCCAGTCCGTTTAGGACAAGACTGCGGAGCCACTTTGCTGATGCGCTCAAGATTAAGAGCGCTCCTCGGTATCCTCAGCAAAGTGGCCAGCACTACAGTTCAGCCAGCCCTAAATAAACTCAATCTGTCCGACCATATCTTCTGGCTCAACCCACTCCCAAATCACCGCCAGGGTTTTAACAATTTCTCCAATGGAGCGACTGCCCTGGTGACAGTAGACGATTCCTGAATGGGGAATCTTGGCTTGATGAAGTTTCAGAAAATCATCGTCCTGGGTAAAGAACACCCGTTGGTTGTCACGTGCAAAGGTAAGCTGCGCTAGATCTGAAATTCCCCTCAGATTTTGCTCCGGGGTGGTGGTGGTATCGATACCTCGCCGACGTAACCCCTCGGCCACAGCATTGCTGACATTCTCATCAAGGTGAAACTTAATCAGCCCCGGCATTTCTTGCTTGAAGTTTGTGCTGCAGGATGGAGGGTGTTTGTGCTGCCACTTGGCGAGCGAGGGCTTCGCTGATGCGGATATCCTGGCGAATGTCGTTTAAGTGGTCATAGTAATAGGCCAAGGCCGCATGGACATCAGCCAGGCTGATACTGGGGTAGTGATAAACAATGTCGTCGGGAGACATCTTGAGATGTTCGTACCAGATCACAATGTCTTGTACGCGAATACGATGACCCGAAATACGGGGTTTACCCCCACAAACATCAGACGTGATTTGGATATGCTCGGAACTAACCGTTGTCATAGGGAGTGAGAGGAGCCTTTATCCTTCTAGTTTAGCGATTGGAGTCATCGTCAATAACGCGATCGCCGACAGGTGACCTGCGCCAGCTATCCCTTCAAGCGATCGATGAGATGATCGCCCACTCGGAGGGCGTTGGCCATTACCGTAAGCGCGGGGCCAACCGCAGCGCAGGACGGGAAGAAACTGCTGTCGACCACATAGAGATTGTCAATTTCGTGGGTGCGGCAGTAGAGATCCAAGACCGAGGTGGTGGGATCATTGCCCATACGGCAGGTACCTGACTGATAGCCCACCACTTGCAACGGTGTTTCACCCCGGGGAAAAACCGTATTGCTCTGAGCGTCTTTGACCTCTTTTTCTGCTGTCTTCAACACCTCAATCCAGCGATACACGAGGCGATCGTGGGCTTCGAAATTGTTGGGCTCAAACTCGTACCGTAACTTGCCCTTTTTCCAATAAACCCGATTGTTGGCATCGGGCAGCATGCCGGTTTGCGCCCACCAGCCGACGGAATGGATTGCCAGCCCCTTAAGGCGTGATCCCGGCAAAATTTGGGCTAGTACCGACAGCAAAGGGGGCGATTCGGCAAAAATCACGTCTTGCAACAGGCCACCACTGTTTTCAATGTGGCCCATGGGATAGGGGTAGTCACCGTAGCCCCAATAGTAGTCATTCACGCTCACGCTGCGGGGGAACGTGCCGGAATTCTCAGACGCAAACCGTTCTACCAGAACCGTCAGCTGCTGTTTCATCAGGTTGCGACCCACCTGGTCGGAGCCATTGGCGAGGCCCTGGGGATGCTTCTCATTAGCGGAGGCCAACAGCAACGCCGCCGAATTCACCGCGCCACAGGCCAACACCACAATGTCGCTGTTGAAAATGATGGTCTGTTCACCCACTTCTGCCTGTACGCCTTTGATTTCAGTGCCGCTGGGGTTGGTGTGCAGGCCGACGACCTTTGCGAATGTTTTTAGGGTGACGTTATTGTGCTTTACGGCCAGATTGATGCCAAAAACTTCAGCGTCGCCCGTGGGGTCGTCTTCCTGGCGGGTCAGGCTGATAGGTAAAGAGGTTGGATGCAGATCTTGCTGAGCGATCGCCTCCACCAAGGGCTGTATCATCGGCTCATGGGCGATCGCAGGATAGGGATAGTCACCACTGTGGGGTGGCTCCGTCGGATCGTTTTGGGCGTCCCCATGAACCTGGTAAAGCTGCTCAGCAGCAGTGTAGTAGGGCTCCAAATCGGCGTATTGAAAGGGCCATTCGGGGGCAATGCCTTCTTGATGGGGCACGGCAGTGAAGTCGCGATCGCGCTTCCGCAGCAGCGACGCTGCAGAGATCTTCGTGTTGCCGCCGACGGCATAATTCGTCTGGGGCGAAAACGGCTCTCCTGACTGGTCGTACCACTGTTCAGGGGCGTGGTAGCGCTCCTTTTTAAACACATCCACGTCGGCGCGGTTTTGATCTTCCAGCGCCATCATGCCCCCCCGTTCCAGGATTAAAATCCGTTTGCCAGTGGGGGCTAGTTTTTGCGCTAGCGTGCCCCCCCCAGCGCCCGTGCCCACAATGATTACGTCGTAATGTTGGTCATCAATAATCATGGATTTTTCCGATGGAGGTTACCGATGGGATACGTCGATTTTGAGGATGTCGAAAAATCTCTGGTAGGGGCAGGGCCGTGCCCTGCCCCTACGGCTATTTCCAGACGTAAATTAGGAGGAACAAGACAATCCAGATCACGTCCACAAAGTGCCAAAACAGCGAGGTCGCCTGGATGCCATATTCCCCCCCGGCATAATTGTTGGGAATAAACGATCGCCCCAGCATGATGCCCTGCAGCAGCACACCCGTCAGCACATGCAGCCCGTGAAAGCCCGTCAGCAAATAAAACGTGCCGCCAAAAACGCCGTCGGTAAAGCCAAAGGACAGGCCCAGCCACTCCACTGCCTGACCATAGAGAAAGAAGCTGCCCATGGCCATGGTCAGCAGCCAAATCGCGCGAAAGCCTCAGAGATTCTCTTTGTGCAGGAAGCGCTCGGCAAAGTAAATCACAAAGCTGCTAGAAACCAGCACCACCGTATTGATGAACGGTTCGCGGATCTCTAACCCTTCAAACCCGGCCGGATACCAGTCAGCGGCGTTGGTCTTAAAGACGATATAGCCGACAAAAAAGCTGAGGAAAATGACGCTTTCTGAGAGTAAGAAGACGATAAAGCCAAACAGGCGATTGTCTTCTTCTTCATGCTCGACGGCATGGACGACTTGGCCATCGAGGGTGGGATCAAGATTGGCAGTGCTCACGGGTTCACTCCTGGGTCACAGTATTGGCAATCAAGGGTTCGTCGCTGCCGTAGCCATAGGGCGGCGACACCACGATGGGAATCTCATCAAAGTTTTCATGGGGCGGCGGGGAGGACACCAGCCATTCCAGCCCGATCGCCCGCCAAGGGTTATCCCCCGCTGCCGGGCCGCGTGACCAAGAACTCAGCATGTTGAGGATAAAGGGCAGGGTCGAAACCCCGAGCAAAAAGCCCCCGAGACTGGCCAGCACATTCCAGAAGGCGAACTCTGGATCATAGGAAGCCACCCGGCGCGGCATCCCCATCAATCCCGCCGGGTGCATCGGTAGAAAGTTGAGGTTGGCCCCGATAAAGGTCAGGACAAAGTGCAGCTTGCCTAAGCCTTCGTAGTACATGCGCCCGGTCATTTTGGGGAACCAGTGATAAATGGCCGCATAGAAGCCCATCACCACGGCACCGTAAATCACGTAGTGGAAGTGGCCCACCACAAAGTAGGTGTTGTTGACGTGAATATCGAAGGGGGCCGAAGCCAGCATGATGCCAGTGATGCCCGCAAACAGGAACATCGACAGGCCGCCTAGGGCAAACAGCATCCCCGTTGTGAGCCGCAGCTTGCCGCCCCAGATCGTGGCCACCCAGGCAAACACTTTGATGCCGGTGGGGACGGAAATGGTCATGGTCGTAATCATGAACAGCATCCGCATCCAGTCGGGGGTGCCGCTGGCAAACATGTGGTGTACCCAAACGATGCCGCTGAGGGCGGTGATGATGATAGACGACACCGCCACGACTGGGTAGCCAAACAGCGGCGTGCGGGCGTAGACGGGAAAAACCTCGGAGAACACCCCAAAAATCGGCAGGATGATCTCGTACACCGCCGGGTGGGAATAGAACCAGAAGAAGTGCTGATAGAGAACCGGATCGCCGCCCAGTTCTGGATTGAAGAAGCTCGTGCCCACGGTCAGGTCTAACAGCAGCATCACCGCTCCGGCGGTCAGTGCCGGTAAGCCTTACTGCTGAATGTGCTGCGCCGCCAGCACCGTCCAGCAAAAGGCAGGCATTTTGAACCAGCCCATACCCGGTGCCCGCATCCGAAAAATGGTGGTGACGATGTTCACCGCACCCATGATCGAGGAGATACCAGAGAGGGCCACCGCCAAGATCCATAGGGCTTGACCGTTAATCAAATTGCCAGTGGGATTTTGCAAGCTCACTGGCGGATAGGCCCACCAACCCGATTGCGACGGGCCACCAGGGACGAAAAAGCTCGCGGTCAAAATCACGCCAAACACCGGCACCATCCAGAAGGCGGCGGCATTCAAGCGGGGAAAGGCCATGTCCCGAGCGCCGATCTGGAGCGGCACCAGATAGTTCGCCAAGCCGTTCAGCATGGGGAAGGTCCACATAAACAGCATGAGGGTGCCGTGCATGGTGAACAGCCCGTTGTAGACGGTGCGATCGACCAGATCGGCCTCTGGGGTCAGGAGTTCGCCCCGCATCACCATGGCCAGCAGTCCCCCAAACAAAAAGAAAACGAAGGCGACGACAATATATTGAATGCCGATGACCTTGTGGTCGGTGCTGAAGGTGAAAAATCGCTTCCAGTTATCCGGGGCTCCGGGCTGGGGCTGCAGGCTGGGGGCAACGGCCTCCAAGGATGCATTACTCATGGAAATCCTCTTCTGAGCTGGCGTAGTTGACGACGGGGGCTGGGGCGGGTTGAACCGTGGCCCAACCCAAGTCAATGGCGTTTTCGGTGGCCTGATTGAACTCTTCATAGGCCACATTTTCAGCGGGCGTGGGTGGGGTGGCGGCGGCCATCGCTAACCACTGCTGATAATCGGCGGCCGACTCGACCACCACGTTGGTTTGATTGGCGGCAAAGTAGGTGCCGCTGTATTCCGAATCGCGCAGGCGATAGCGCCCTTCACGAATGGGGGTGAATTCAAAATCGATCGCGCGACCAGGCACCACATCTTGCTTGACGCGAAAAGCCGGGACAAAAAAGCCGTGTAAGACATCTTCCGATGACAACACCAGGTGGGCGCGTTGGTTGACAGGTAAGTGCAGCTCCGTGCTGCTGACCTCCTGGTCGGGATAGTAAAACTCCCAGGCCCACTGGCGCGCCGCCACCTGGATCGGCTCTTGCGTTTCTACGGCGGTAGCCAGAGCAGCGGCTTCGGCGGTGGGCATGCCCATGGCCATCGGTTCAATCGGGCCGAGAATGCTCATGCGATCGTAGGTCTGATAGCTAAAGCCCGCAATCCAGACCACCAGCAAGATGGGAATCGCCGTCCAGACGACCTCCAGCTTGACGTTACCCTCAATGGGGGGGCCATCGCTGGAATCATATTTGGGCGCGCGCTGATAGATGATCGAGTACAGTAGCGTGCCCATCACCCCAAAAAAGATGAAGCTGCCGAGGGTGGTCATAAAGCTAAAGAGGTTATCCACCAGCACCGATTCTGCCGAGGCCTGGGGGGGCATCCAGCGATAGGCTTGCTGCCCCATCCACAGACTGATCAGTAAGTCTGCGATCGCCAGCGCCCCCAGACGGATAATCGTGCGTCGATTCATAGCCGCGATGACCTCTAGTGCTTAATAACGACGTTTAACAACTCGGCATTGGGATTGATGCCCGCTCGAATCAAGCGATCGGCGGTCACATGAACGCCAAAGTCGGCTCCCAAATGGGCGCCCAACGTGCCCTGGGCAAACATCAACACAAAAATGCCGAGTCCGGCGAGCAGATAGCTCCACTGCACCTGACGGGCGCG
>JBHJJI010000148.1:0-22905 GCA_050042805.1 Leptolyngbyaceae cyanobacterium | reverse complement strand
TGGACTAGGTACCGGTAGCATGACGGCGGTAGATGACATTACTCAGAGATGGTCAACTAAGTTGGCGACTGAGCTTGCCGAAGAGAGCGATAATTCCCGGCAAAGCATTTTGGTGTGGCTGTTAGGGCCGAATCCTGAGCGGTTTGATGAAGCTGTTGACGAAACCAAGCAGAAGGTCTTGGCTCAAGCGCTGGACTATCGCTACCAAATTTTGCGGCAGCGCTATTGGAATGTTGGCCCCGATCGCGCCTATCGCAACCTGATCAAACGGTTGAGCAGCCTGTTCTTGGTGCGGAGCAAAGTGCGCACCTGGATTGCCCTCAGCCGCGATCGCCGTCGTACCGTCACTGATGTGCTGCAGGAAGTCATTCAAGAAATGCTGCAGAGCGATCGCTATTTAAAAGAGCAGGTGCGCTGGATTGGCGAATGCTCGCCGCGGTCACAGGTGCGAAATCTGCTGATGCTGGCCACCATTGAGGAATACTGCCTGCGGCCCATTCGCAATCAGCCGCTGTTGGTCTATCGCTTTGTCAACTACCTGCGGCGATCGCAGCGCGGCGGCATGACCAACATTCCCTCTGGGGAAATGATTCGCCTGATTTCGGAAGAAATTGGTACCGATGACCCTGACTCTTCGATGAGTTTGTTGGATGTCGAAGCGGTCTCAAAGTATGAATCGCAAACCCAGGCCGAAGAAGCCCAGGCCATGCGAGAACAGGTCAAAACGGGATTTGCCACCTATCTGCACGACACGCTAGATGCCACTGCTGTGCAATGGCTAGAACTGCATCTGCAGGGGTTTACCCAAGAGATGATTTCTCAGCGGCTCAATTTATCCACGAAGGAAGCCTACCGTCTGCGCGAAAAGATCCGCTATCACGCCATTCGGGTGTTTACCCTCAAAGAGCAGCCTGATTTGGTCTTGGGCTGGCTGCAAACTTCTTTAAAGGAGCACAATTTGGGCCTAATTCCCGAACAGTGGGAAGATTTTCAAGCGGCCTGCAATCCGTTGCAACGGAAAATTCTGCAGAGCCTCAAGGCGGGGCAAACCTTTGACGAAATCGCCCAGTCGACTAATCTAAAGCCGAAACAAGTCACGGGTGAATGGGCACAGCTCTATTTAGATGCTCAGAACCTCAGGCAAGAAGCGAACAGTAGTTAGTGACGTCGGTTATTGCCAAGACTCAAGTTTTATCAGATGACAGGAAGGGATATGGAGCCGCTGTTAATCGTTCAAGATCTGAGTAAAACCTACGGCCCGATCGCCGCCTGCGATCGCATTTCGTTTGCGCTCTACCCCGGTCAGGTGCTGGGCATTATCGGGGAATCGGGCTCTGGCAAAAGTACGTTGCTGAACTGCATTGCCGGTGAGCTGTCAATTGACGACGGGGCGATGACCTATCGCGATCACCGCGAGACTCTACTTGACCTCTGCACCTTGCCTGAACCCCAGCGCCGCAAGCTGATGAAAACGGAATGGGGCTTTGTCCGGCAAAATCCGCGCGATGGCTTGCGTCTAGGCGTGACGGCGGGGGCCAACATTGGCGAGCGCCTGCTGGATGTGGGGGAGCGCCACTACGGCAACATTCGCACGGAGGCGCTGCAGTGGCTTAATGAAGTCGAAATTCCGGATCAGCGGATGGATGATTTACCCAGCACCTTTTCGGGAGGGATGCAGCAGCGGCTGCAGCTGGCACGCATTTTGGTGACGCGGCCGCGGCTGGTGCTGATGGATGAGCCCACCGGCGGGCTGGATGTCTCGGTGCAGGCCAAACTGCTGGATTTGATGCGATCGCTGGTGCGCACGCTGCACCTCAGCGTTATTCTGGTGACCCACGATATTGGTGTGGTGCGGCTGCTGGCCCACCGACTGATGGTGATGCAAAATGGTCAGGTAGTTGAAGCGGGCCTCACCGATCAGGTGCTGGATGACCCGCAGCATCCCTATACGCAACAGCTAGTGAGCGCGACATTGGTGCCGTAATCAGCCCAATCACAGAATCTAGCGCTCCGCATTCCTGATAGAGAGGCCGTGTCAACAACTCCGCCCGAGAATCGTGGGCCATGCCTACCCTGAGATCGGGACTCCTCGCGCCGCTGCAGATAACCGTTAGGCATTCGAATCTACCGCATACGGTTTGCAAGCGCCGTATCATGGGCGATTGAAGCAGGATTGATTAGTATGATGATGTAGTCCTACCAGACTGTCGCCGACAGCTTGCAGCCATGAGTAAGAAAGTCAGCATAACCTTGGATGATGAAGTTCTAGAGTTTGTCGATCAGCTGGCAAGCAATCGTAGCAGCTTCATAAATGATGTGCTCTGGCAAGAGAAAAAGCGGATCTTTATGAAAGAGCTGGCAGATGCTTATCAAGATCAGGCTAATGACCCAGAGTTCCAACAAGAAATGTCTGTATGGGATATCGCAGTGGGTGATGGTTTAGATGCCTAACGGGAAATTAACCTACAAGCGGGGGGAGATCTGGTGGGTTGATCTGAAACCGGTTGTGGGTCATGAGACTGATAAAGAACGACCTTGCCTGATTTTGCAAAATGATATTGGCAACCAGAATGCGGCAACGACAATAGTTGCTCCATTGTTACCTGGTACAAAAACTTATCCGTTCGTTGTGAATGTTATATCGACTGCTCAGAATGGCTTAGATAAAGATCGACACATCAACTTAAGTCAAATGAGGGCTGTCGATGCCCAGCGCATCAAGAATAAGCAAGGAGACTTAGAAGCGGTTTACTGGGAAGAAATTGAGAAAGCCGTCTGTATTGAGTTGGGTTTCAGCCGAGCGTTTAAGTCTCCATAGTTTTGCTTGAAAAAGTGTCTAATCAGCTCGTCCGCCGCAGTCGGCGTCAGGACAGGTGACGCCCGATGGCCAAGTGGCACCGGTGAAGTCGGCCGATCGCACCACGGCATTGCTTAGGTCAGCGGCACCCAGATCAGCCCCACGAAAATCGACAAACCGGAGGTCGGCATCAGTGAAGTCGACCCGGCTCAAATTGGCATTACTAAAATTGCTATTTCTCAAATCCGCTTCGACCATAATTGCCCGAGTCAGATCTGCATCGGTAAAGTCGGCCCAACTCATATCAACACCGGTAAAATTGGCTTCCCGCAGCCTGGCCTCATCAAACCGCGATCGCCGCAAATCAGCACCGGTAAAATTGGCTTCGCGCAGATCCGCTGATCCGAAATCGGCGTATTGCATCCGTTGATTGCTCAGATCAGCGCCTCTCAGGTTGCAGCCGTGGCAGCTGTGTGACGTCAACGCGTCCTCCAAATCATTGTCGCTGTAGGCGATCTCGCTGCCCGCTAGGGCGAAGACGCCGATAATTGCCAACCCGAATTTGATTTTGTTGCTCTGGTGCATGCTGTGTGTTTCTAAACCCATCGTCCCGCTTTTGCAGTATTTCATCAAAAAGGGTTCATCTAACAGGGGACGGGTCGACTAACTGAGCCCATAGAGGGTAAAGGCGGCCCAGTTGGTGGGATGTTCATACTGTGCGCGGGTGGTGAGCATGGCCTGGCGCAGGGCGATCGCCCGATTGGGCTCAGTTTTGAGGGCTTCGTAAAACGCCGTCATCATCACGGCGGTGGGCTCATCGGGAATTGACCACAGCGTCACCATCACATTGTTGACCCCGGCGGTAAGCAGCGATCGCGACAGGCCCACCACGCCATCACCCGTAATGCTTCCCTGCCCGGTGTTGCAGGCACTCAACACGGCCAACTGCGCGGTGAACGACAGGTCTAAAATTTCGGCGGCGGTCAAATAGCCGGAATCGTTGGATGTCGGAGCTAGCGCCAGCACGCCAGGAATGCCGGTGCCAAAATCATCCAGCAGGCCGTGGGTGGCCAAGTGAATAATGTCGGCCTGCTCGATGTCCGCCATGACGGCAGACTTGGGCGCCGCATCGCCAATCAGCGGCTGCGTTCCGAGAATTTCGGCGACTGCCAAAGCCTCGGTTTCAGCGCCGAACAGCGGCTGCAGCGGTTGGCCGGTGTTCGGATCGGCGGGCATGGTGGGGTTGCCGACGACCACTGCAGAGCCGCTGCCGATGGTTAACGCTGCGGTCTGGGCGGGGGCAATTGTCAGCAGACTCAGGGCGGGGGCAAAAGCCAAGGCGTGTTGTTCTAACAAGGCCGTGCCAGTGCGATTGACCAGCGCCGCAAAGGGCACCAAAAACAGTTCACCCTGGGGCACGATGACGACCGTCGCGTCGGAATCGGTCGGCAAAAAGGGCGCGATCGGTTCAATCAGCAGCTCATACAACCGACTGAGGTTGTCCTGAGCCGGGGCAATTTCCGGCGTTTGTCCGGAGATCGCGGCCTGCACCCCCAGACCGCGCCGGGGAATGTTCAGTGCTTGCCGGTTGTCTTCGCCCCAGGCGGCGATCGCCTGTCCTTCTAGCGATTGGCTGACAAAGTGCAGGGTGCCGTCTGGCTGCACCACCCAGCTGTAGAGATCAGCGCCCACCACGGCATATTCCACCAGGGTGACGGCTTGCGTTTGGGCCAACTGGCGAATTTGGGCCATGGTGGGCGGGGCTAACTGCTCGGTCGGTAAGGCTTGGCCCTGCAGCGTCAGGCGGTGCGCCAAGAGTTCGATAAAGGCGCGACCCCGCCCCCGTTCTGAGGCTTCTAAACTCGCCTCGCGATCGCCCAGTTCGATCAGCGATCGCTGCCAGAGCCGATAGGTTTCGGCCTGGGTTTCGGCAATGGAAATTTTATTTTCATCGGTGAGGCCGGGACGCAATGATTCCCACAGCGCCACTGTTGCCGACAACGCCTCAGCGGCGGCTTGGGGCTGACCGGCTGCTAGCAGCAGAGCGCCCATCGCGTTCAGCGTTTCCCCGGCACCGGGCGCATTGTCGATCTCCCGGTGCCGGGCGAGGGCTTGTTCGTAGCGAGCTAAGGCCGCGTCGATCTCGCCCGTCTGGGCGGAAAAATCCCCGAGGGCTTGCAGACTACGGGCTTGGTTGGCGCGATCACCCAAGCGATCGCTCAGCTCTAGGGCTTTATCGAGATAGGTGCGGGCTTTGTCTACCTGGCCTAAGTTGAGATAGGCTTTGCCGACGCGTACTAAGGCGATCACCTCACCCGTGCGGTCATTTCCCCGGCGATAGCTGGCCAGACTCTGCTGGGCATAGCGCAGGGCTGGAGCATCCTCGCCGAGCTGGTGATAGGCCAAGGCCAGGCCACTGAGAATGTCGCCCTCGCGGGGAGCGGGCCGTAGCCAACTGCGATCGCGTGGGGTTAATTCGGTTGTGATGGCCAATGCCGCTTCTAGAGCAGTCACCGCTTTTTCAGTTTGGCCGAGGCGAATATAAGTGATGCCCAGATTGGTGAGCGTGTCGCTCTCGCCCTGGCGATCGCCCACCTGAGCCCGAATCGCCGCCGCTTGCTGATAGCGATCGAGGGAATTGGCATACTGGCCTAACCCGTCGTAGGCGTTGCCTAACCGATCCAGCACGTCAGTTTCGCGCAGGCGATCGCCGCCAGTCTGATAAATCGGTAACGCCGCCTCAAAGGTCGTCAGCGCGGCGGTGAATTCGGCCTGGTCGAGCTGCGCTGCCCCTGTTTGATACAGCTCAGCGGCATCGTCACTAAACACACACACCGTAGCCGGAAACACCGGACAGGCTTTGGTTGCAAGGGGATTGTTGCGCAGATCAAGCTGGTTCAGATTCGCCAAACTGGCCAATGCCTGCAGCTGCACCAGGCGATTTTCACTCAGGTCGAGATCAATCAGGGCGTCCAGATTGGCCAAGGCCTCCACCGTGGTGATCTGGTTGTTGCCTAGGTTCACATAAGCCAGTTGGGATAGTTCCGCCAAGGGCTGCAAACCCCCAATCTGATTGTCGGCCACGTAGAGTTCTGCCAGATTTGTCAGGTTGGCCAGGGGGGCGAGCGATCGCACCTGATTGTCACTGGCAAAGAGTACGGTGAGCGAGGGGAGTTCTGCCAGCGGACTGAGATCTTGCACCTGATTCTGGTCAACGGAGAGGGTGGTGAGACGGCTCAACGCGGCGAGCGGGCGCAGGTCGGTAACCTGGTTATCGAGTAAATAGAGCGCCGTCAGATTAGTCAGATCAGCCAGGGGTGTTAGGTCGGCAATCTGGTTCTGACCGGCATAGAGGGTGGTGAGCTGCGGCAATGTTGCCAATGGACTCAAATCGGTGATCTGTCGCGCGGTCAGATCCAACTCGGTCGTCGTGGTTAAAAAATCTTGGGCGATCTGGCAGTCAGCACTGCCGCTGACGGCGAGCAGGGCGTCAACGGTTTGGCGCGCTTCAGGAGTCAGATCAGCTGACCGTTCGCACCAGGTGACAAACGACTCGGGCGGTGTTGCCTCGTTCGCTAACAGGGCTGGGCTCAGAGCCAACAACCAAGCTAAACAGGCCAGCACCGCGATCTCCCACCGGTTTCTTTTCATGGGGCGCACCGTCCTAGAGTGTCATCGGGTAGCCGCGTTCGGCAAAGGTTCGCTCCCGTCAACTGGGCTCCGGCTAAGTTCGCCCCGGTCAAAATCGTGTCTGTCAGGTCGGCATTTCTCAGATCGGCATCGCTTAGATCCGCATTTTCTAAGTTGGCTCCGATCAAATCCGCATTTTGCAGGTTAGCGGCGGCGAGGTTAGCTTCTGCTAGATAGACGCCAATCAGGTCAGCACCGCTAAAGTCAGCCCCCGCCAAATCGCAGCCGAAGCAAGTATTTTCCAGCCGCAAGCGGCGCAAGCTGATGGGAGTCTCGACTCGGTGGCGATCGCCCTCAGCAATGGGATTATTGTCGATATCTAAATCAATGAGCTGGGCTAGATCTCGCAGCGGCGTCAGGTCGCTCACCTGATTTGAGTCGAGGCTGAGGTCGGCCAAATTATCCAGCCCTTGTAGTGGCGCTAATTGCTCCACAGCATTGCTATCCAGACGCAAAACGGTCAAATTTTCCAGCGACGAGAGGGGGGCCAGATCAGTGATGGCGTTGTCAGATAAGTCGAGAATTTGCAGCTCAGACAAGGTAGCTAGCGACTGCAGATCAACCAACTGATTGCGGCTCGCCTCTAGCTCCACCAGATTGGTCAAGGCGGATAGCGGGCTCAAGTCTTGAATACGGTTTTGATTGAGATACAGGTGGCTGAGGTTGCTCAGTGCAGCCAGCGGCGCCAGATCAGCGATCGCATTGTTGTCCAATGACAGTACTGTGAGCTGGGTGAGCTGACTAAGCGGCGTCAGATTAGTAATTTGGTTGTTGCCTAAATACAGTTCTGTCAGGTGGGGCAGCGTGGCGAAAACGCTCAAGTCTTGAATATTGAGGCCGTTGAGCGTCAGATAGTCAGTAGCCAGCAAGGTATCATTTGCGATCGCGCAATTCTCTGTTTTCAGGCTGGTAAGTAGGGTGTCCAGGGTTTGCTGGGTGGTGGCGGATTGGCGATCGCGGCCCTCACACAGTTCCAAAAATGAGGCGGCATCGCTAGCCTGGGCGACTCCTCCGAGCCCTGCCAGCAATAGGGTGAATCCGAGCAGGGCGGCTCGACAAACTGAGCAGGGCGATTGCCGGAACATGGGCACAGCACTGGAAATAAGGTTCATTGAGCAGAAATAAGGTTCATTAACGGCAACTTGCCAAAGCAATTCTTTCAAGTTTTAGTAAAGACACCTCTCGGTCGGGTAGAGATCTTTAGCACCGGTTAATTCAGTAAGTTTGCGGTGCTCAGGTGGCATCGATCTCCCCAGTTCAGTTTTAACCCATCCCCATGCTTCACCATAACCACAGCCAAATCCGTTGCTGGTTCAACCCGGCTCGTGCGATTGTTCTGGGTACCGTTGCCCTCTTGGTCAGTTCACCGGTGTTAGCCGATGTGCCCGAACAGACCCGTGTCGATGACATTTTGGGTAATTCCAGTGAGCTGCGCATTCGGCGCAGTGGGCGGCCCGAATCTATCCAAACTGGGTCGATCTTGCAGCAGGTGCGGGATGCCTTGATCACCGTGCCGCCCAACAATGCCCGGGCGCTACTGCGGTTTTTGTCCGCTGATGGCACTGACCTCAACTTCTACATTCAAACCAACCCCCATCCCGAAGCTTCGATTTACTACTTTCCCTGTCAGGTGCAGGGCGGTGATTATCTGATTGGTTGGGGTCTAGCCGGTAATGCCAGTCGGGGCTGCGAAAATGGCCTGCAGGTTGAACGGGGGCGTTCTGGCGTGACGGGGTTGGGTGGGCCGGATGTCCCGGATGCCCTGGTCGCGATCGCTCCCAAGCAATTGGCTCAAGCCCCCGTGCGGCAGGTGTCTTACTGCAGTGCCGCTGGGGAGACAGGCGGGTTGGGCTTTGCCACAGCGACTACGGGTGATCCTTGCATCGCAGCCGTGGAGCAGTGTCAGGCCGCTGGCGGCGATTGTGACATCACCGCTCTGGGCTCCTGGTGGACGAGTGAACCCGAGATTGAGGCCGCTGTGATCTGTGATGCCACGGCTCAGACGGTGACCGGCACCGGTGATGATATTGCCGACTTGCTGCCGTCCTTATTGGCGACGGCAACCGGCAGCGACTGTAGTGTGCAGCTCTATCGGCCCGATGATTTGGTGATTTTGCCCGCTGCCGATGCCGTGGTGACGGCTCAAGGCAGTGACGAGGTGTTAGTGCAAACCCGCGATACCGGGACTGGGGTACAGGTCGATGTCCTCAAGGGAGCCATCAACGTGCAGGCCACGGGACTGGCGGAACCTGCCGTGGTGACTCAGGGCGAACGCTACACCTATGCCCATACCAGCGGTGAGATGACCACCTTCGATCGCGAAGCGGCCCTGACTTCAGTGGATATGGAAGTGCTCTGTGCCTTTGCGACCAACTCACCCGACCGGCTCCAGGTCACTGCCTGTCAGGAAGGATTGGGGATTGATACGGTGAATTCTCCGCCCATCGCGTTTTGCAATACCGAGCAGGCCAGTGGCGGGCAGGAAGGCGATCGCCGCATCGTGCAAATGAGCGCCAGCCAGGGCGAAATTGAACTGGAATACGAAATGTACGGTGCCCCGGATCGCTTGCAAATCAGGCAGGACGGGCGCGAAATCTTAGATACCGGCTTTGTATCGGGCAATGCGGCCCTCACTATTCCCCTCTCGGGCCAGTCAGGCAGCTTAGAGGTCATCGTCACGGGCAATTCCACGATCGACACGACCCAGTGGGACTATTTGCTGCGCTGTCCCTGAGGGGCTCTCCGTAATTCTCCTGGGTTCACGCTGTAGTCCCTGAAGAGAGTCCATACAACTGACGAATGATTGCGAGTTTGTTGTCCTGTTTTAGTTGAGTTAGGAACCCCCTCATGGCTAAACGTTTTCGCTACGGTTTGCTCATTACCCTCAGTACTCTGATGTGTCTGCTGTGGAGTGGTGGGTTCGGGCCGCTCTGGTCGCGCTCTGCGCAGGCGTCAGACCCAGTGATACAGCTAGCTCAAGCAGCGGGCAGCAGTCGTTTGGCCGCGTTTGTGGAAGCCGATCAGCTCTATCGTCAGGGCGATATTGCCACGGCGGAAACGCGCTATCGCGAGCTCAAACCGGAATTTGCCACCCATGCGGTGTCCCAGGTGGTTGAGCCGATTTATGAGCCCGAGGCGCTGGATTCAGCCGATGTGGCCTATTGGAATGCCGCTCAGCAGGCGATCGCCGCCAACCAAACGAGTGGCGCAGTGGTGGCTTTAGAACAGTTGATTGATGCCGAACCGGGCTTTGTGGTGGCCCCGCTACAGCTCGCCGAGATTCTGGAAGAGGAGGATCGCGCCGATGAAGCTCTAGCGGTGCTGGAACAAGCGGCGACCGTGCATCCCTATTCCTCTGACATTGTGATGGCCCAAGTCGAGGCGCTAGCCGATGACGGTCAGCATCTAGAAGCGTCTATTGCGGCGCGATCGTTCGCCATTTTGAATCTCGATCATCCCCAAGCGGGCGAGTTTCGCGATCGAGCTGAAGACGAACTCAACACCTTTCTCAACAATCAGCGTAACCAAAACATTACCGATACGGTGATTGGCATTGGCATTGGCACGATTTTTGGCAACGCGCCGTGGGATTCGACCGATAATGCCGTTGACACCTACGAGCGGGTTGCACGGATCTTTCAAGATGAGTCAGCGCTGGGCGGCGAAATTGCTGACCAGCTCAAAGCTGACTATCGCCAGAGCGGTCGCTTAGTGGAAGACCCAGAAATTGTCGATTATGTCACCCAGCTCGGTTTAGAGGTGGCCCAGCTGATGGGGCGTGATTTGGATTATGAGTTCTTCGTGATTCGTGATTCCAGCATTAATGCCTTTGCGCTGCCGGGGGGCAAAATTTTCGTCAACACGGGGGCCATTTTGGCGGCCAATTCCCAAGCTGAGCTAGCGGGTTTGCTCGGACATGAGGTGGCCCACGCGGTCCTCTCCCACGGTATTCAACGCATCAACAAGAGCGATATTCTGTCACAGCTAGGCGAGCAGATTCCCTACGGCGATATTCTAAGTAACCTGTTGAGTCTGGAATATAGTCGGCAGCATGAACGTCAGTCCGACATTTTAGGCACCCGTGCCCTGGCCACCTCGGGCTATGCTGCGGATGGCCTGCGCAACTTTATGGCTACCCTGAACGCAAATACCCAATCGAATCAAGAAGAGTATCTCTCCTCGCACCCGGCTCCGGCCTCGCGGGTGGACTATCTGGAGGAACTGATTCAGCTCAATGGCTATAACCGCTATGCGTTGGAAGGCGTCGATCGCCATCAGGTGATTCAAGCCAAGGTGGCTTAGCGATTTCGGCGTTGCATAATTGGAGTGGGGCTCGACGTTGCTACCGGTTTCGTCGAGCCTGCAAGGTGAAAAAAGCCTGCTGAATGCACTCAAACAAAGGGGTATTGATGGTACAGCAATCGGTGAGCGGTGAGCGTCCCTCGGGGTTCGCGCGACGGCGGCGACTGTTACTGCGGTACTTGATTGGGGGTGGCGCTGGCGCGATCGCCCTGGGGTTGCTCCGCCCGGCTCCCGCTGCGAGTGAAGATGCCGATCTCGAAAATCTCTGCTCGATCTTTCCGAATAATTCTCGCTGTGACGATTACTTGCAGGGAGAACAGGCGCTTGATCTAGAGGGCAATCCCCTGGTGGTGGATGTCCTGCTGCCCACCCTCACGCCAGGGGAACCGTTACCGGTCACAGGGTTGTCCGATGACCCAGAGCTGACCTATTTGGTGATTGAAGAAGGGCCAGAAATTGCGCCCTATGGCATTCACCCAGTGTGCACTCATCTGGGTTGCACGGTGCCTTGGGATGCTGAACAAAACCGCTTTATTTGCCCTTGCCACAACTCGCAATACGATGCCGCAGGGCGAGTGCTGCAGGGGCCAGCCCAGCAGCCTTTGCCGCTGGTGACGGAGGCGGTTAAGCAAAACCAAATTCGTTTAATCGATCGCGCGCCTTCTGTCGATCCTCGCTAATCACAACGGATGTCAGCTCTGCTGTCTGACTGTGCGTCGCCTAGCCCAGTATCAGCTCCCGTAACGCTACCGACGCGCATGGGCATCGATGAACGGTAAGGTTTCTTCCTCTTTGATGGCGGCTTGAGTCCATTGCTGGATGCTGGCGAGGGCTGTCACCGCCGTGACAAATCGTTGCGCCTCGGGTTTGAGTTCAATACCGTAGGTGACAAAGCGGAGGGCGACGGGCGCGTACATGACATCCGCGATCGAAAAATCACCACAGAGCCAGGTCCCCTGATGTCGTTGAAAGCAGTCTTGCCATAGGGTCTCAACCCGCTGAATCTCGGCCCGCGCCGCGCTGGAAAAGTCGTCGAGCGATCGCTGCTGGCAGACCTTCAGGTTTTGGGGCAGCTCTTCGCGGATGGCGACAAACCCCGAATGCATCTCGGTGGCAATGGAACGGGCATGGGCGCGCACCGCGCGATCGCTGGGCCAGCCGACCGATGCCCCGTGATATTCCTGCAGGTACTCCATAATCGCCAGCGTATCCCAAACGGCAATGTCGCCGTCGATCAGCACGGGTACTTTGCCCGCAGGCGTATAGCGCTTAATTTCGGCTTGCCACTGTTCGGTAAATAGTGCCTGTCGAATTTCTTCAAAGTCCAGGTGGCTTTCTTTCATAAAAAGCCATGCCCGTAGCGACCAAGACGAATAGTTTTTGTTGCCGATGATCAGCTTTAGAGACACCCGAGCGGCCCTCTGTGATAGGAACCCCAGCACCATGACTGGGGGTTCCTGACAGAATATCGCCTCTACCCATTCCTATCAAGCCGTTAGCGTTGGCCCAAAATAATCGGGCGTAAAGCTGCCATGCAGACCATAGGGCACATGGTGCTTGAGCTGCAGGCGAGCGATCGGGCCAGCTGTAATATCTTGAGCGGCCAAGATGATCAGATCAGAGCATTGGCGAGCGGCATTGTAGGTCAGACACAGCAGCCAGCCATCATCTTCTGCACTGCTGCCAGGCCGGGGCACAAACACGGGCTCTCCCATAAAGCCGCGCGGGGCCTCGCTCCACAGCTGTTCTTCGCCGGTCTCTAAATCGCGCTTCAGCAAGGCCTGCAGCGGCGCGTTGCCGGTGGGGGCGTGGGCCGCACCGATGTATAGATAGCGGTAGGGCTGACCCACTTGTTGCGGATGCAGGGCCGGAAACTCACAGGAGCGGGAGATGAGGCAGGTGGCCTCAGCCGTTTCGGCAGTCAGATCCAGCTCAAAACGCCAGAGCTGACCTACGGGCACCTTGTCAAAGTCCACCGCCTCAAAGGTCATGCCCTCGTCCAGCGTGGGAAAACTGTCATAAACAATAGAGTCAACAAAGACCTTGCCGTCTTGCTCAAAGGCGTTGGCATGGTGAAACACAAAGCCTGCCGGAGCCTCGATGGATTGAATCGGCTCGTCACTGTGGCGCGGAATCAGAATGATTTTGGTCGTCGCTTTGGGGTTGAACTGCACACATTCTCCCGCGCCCTTGAGACCCACCAGGAACGGAAAGGGGTTGAAGCCCACCGGATTTTGAAAGAAGACCGCATAGTTGGGGGTAACCGCGAAATCATGCATGAACGCAAAGCCCGGAATGCTGCGGTGATAGGACTTGACGCAGCTGCCCGACGGGGCAAACTCATGAATCGTGATGGTGCTCGACAGCCCCGTCTTGACCGAGAAGTTGACCAGTCGTGGCTCGATGCCCTGATCGGGCTGACCGGGCTCAAAACGCGGATGGGCGGCAAAGGCATCACCCGGCTCTAGCAAGCCGTCCAGATAGTCCAACCCCAGCGTTTCCAATGTCTCGGGATCTAACCGATGGGGTTCCGCCGCTTCCCACAGGGCCAGCAGCTTCTTGCCCCAGTAGATTACGTGGGTATTGGCAATGTTTTTGAGCCGCAGGTCGAACAGATTGGCCCAAAAGCCGCCCGGTTTTGGGGTGCCAAAGACGCCCCGATACAAAGGCTTACCGGCGGCCTGTTCCGCAACATAGCCCTCGGTGCGCACAAACCGATTGCGGTAGTAGGCCCGACCCTGGTGAAAGGCAATGCTGCTAATCATGCCGTCGCCATCAAAGGGATGGCTCACTGGCTGGCCTTGCACGTCCAGTAGGCCGGGGCCGTTGCGAAACAGGGTGCCCGTGAGCGCAGCGGGAATTTCGCCTTCAATATCGTCGATCCAGTAGGCAAACTCTTCGGGCTGAGAGCGATAGCCACTGCGCCAATCTTCTATCCCATAGGACGGGGTGGCCGGAGCGTCGGAACTGGGAGAAGTGGGCAGGGTTTGCATGGGTTGTAGGTGCGATAAAGAGTGAACAGACAGGTATTGGCAGACAGGAATCACAAGAACAGATAGGGTCGGCGGGCGATCACGCGCTGGAATTTTTCCAGCTGCGATCGCGCCATCGACTAAGCGTTAGGCTCGATCGCCCCGATGGCGATGCCGACCGGCTCCTCTGCCTCGACAGCCGTCGCTAGGGCGGCGGCCTGACTCGCCGCCAGAGTTTTGCTCGAAATTACCTCATCCTCCCCTTGAGAAGAGGTCTTAGGTAAGAGGAACAGGAGCGGCAACGGCAGCAATGTCGACACGTTTGTTAACGTCACGAGCAGCCATAAATTCTCGAAGTTAGTTTCGGTGACGCCGAGCCACTGGGTCAAGATTGCCCCGAACTCATGGGAGAGCAGTCCCGCCAGATTCAAAATCGACATTAGCAAGGCAAAGAGAGTGGCTTCGACGCCGACGGGGCAAAGACGTGCAGACAGCACTAAGACCGGCATAAAGGCAATTTGACCCATAACGGTCAGCACGAGACTATCGCCCAGGCTGAACCATTCATCACCGATGCCGATCGCTCGATTGGCGTGCGTGACCAGTAGCAGCATCGAGAACCCCAGCACCGTTGACAGTACGGTCGACCAGGCAAAAATAGTGCGAAAGGGGACGGCTTTCAAAAACCGCTGAAAGACGCCAATCCCGATGAGGGAGGCGATGCTGGTGACCAGCCGCACGCGGCCTAAAAACTCTGGTTCAAAGCCCAAGTCGTTGGTCGTAAAAAAGAAGAATGCCGCGTCGGCGGTGGGGGTGGCCTGCCAGAGAAACATAAACAGGGCGGGCATCCAAATCACTTTCTGCGTGACGGCTCCTTTAAGCTGCGTGATCTGACCGCTGATGACTTGCCAGGTTGAGGTTTCCGTGACGGGATCTTCGGCAATCAGCCAGGCCACTCCCGACACCACGAGGGGAAAGGTGGCCGTCACCCCAAATACGAAGCGGGTATCCGCATATTCCAGCAACAGGCCGCCCAAGTAGGCGGTCAGCAGGCCACCGAGGGCCGCTGCGCCCCAGGCTAAAGACTGTAGAGAGCCCGCGCCGCTCTGCGATTCGCGTCGCGCCCGCTCCACCACTAACGAATCGACAATTACGTCACCCACGGCCACCGAGAGCGAACTGAGGGTGATGGCGGCGATCGCGGCCCAGCCCGTATTGACCACCGTGGCCATGGCCAGCCAAGAGGCGGTGCCTAAGAGGCCCGATAACACCAGATAAGGTCGCCGCCGGTAGCCAAACAGCGGAAAACCGTCGGAGATGAAGCCAAACAGCGGCTTGATCGTCCACGGGGCTGAGGCGATCCCGGTGAGGGCCGCCACTTCGGCAGGGGTGAGGCCCAAGTCATCTTTCAGGAAAAAGCTCACCGCTAGGCGAGCCAAGCCCAAAATACCCTGGACGAAGTACACGCTGAGAATGGCCGTCAGCTCTAAAGACAGCGTTTGACCAAACAGCAGTCGTTTTTCAACGAAGCGTTTGAGCGCGCCCTGATTGAGAGAAGAGTCGGTCATGAAAACCTTAGATGAAGGCCAGCAGCTTGCCCGGTGAGCAGCTCACGCTAAAGTATTGCGATTTGTTAATTCCCTCCATGATAAACACTTCCTTCCGAACAGGCAGCTACCGCAAGACCGGTTCGGCGATCGGGCGAGTACGACTTCCTGCGGAGAAAGGATGGAGAGTAAGGCGTTAGGGGAATGAGGGGAGCAGGTATTCCTTCTGAGATTTGGGCAGAAATAGACATCAGATCAGCGGTGTCATTGTGCTGCCACGTCTCTGGTGTTCTCAGGGGTGCCGTCAGTACCGCACTATCAGACCTTTTGGCAGAATTACGGCAAACTCGATACGGTCAGTTCGGTGTAAGAATTCGCCATTTTGGTGAGGTTTTTGCCACTGTTGAGCTTCCGTTTAGCGCTGCATCATGGGACTCATAGAGAGCTTAAGAAAACGCTCAACCTGACATCTAGGAGATATCAAATGATTGTTCGTTACTGGCATCCCTTTCAAGAAGTTGAAACTCTACGTCGACAGCTCGACAGCGTGTTCAATGAAGTCAGCAATGTCATTGAAACGGCACCCTCTGCCTGGACGCCTGCCGTTCGTTTAGTTGAGAACGACGATCGCTATGTTTTGACCGTTCAGCTATCAGGTATTGCACCTGATGCGATTAACATCGAAGCGACTCGTGAAAATGTGGTTGTCAGCGGTGAGCGCCGTCAGGCCGAAGTTGCCGAAGGCGATCGCGTACTGCATGACGACATCCACTACGGTCACTTCCTCCGCGTGGTAAATCTGCCCGAAGCCATTCAAAATGATGCTGTTGAGGCTAACTTTGATAATGGTTTCTTGACGCTAACTCTGCCTAAGGTTGAAGAAGTGCGCAACAAAGTTGTGAAAATCAACCTGGGTCAGTCAGCTAATACCATGGCAGATTTGCCTCAAGCCGACGCTTGATTCGATAGTTTTGTAGATGCATAGTCATGATTTTTCAGAGGTAGCCAAAGCTGCCTCTTTTTTTGTGTGAATGCAGCTAAAAGCAGGCTTTCTAAACTGCCAACAGGGAGGTTGGCAATAGGACTGCGTCGCTTCGTTAGGCAGTGCCCAGTTTTTTGTGATCCGCTAGCTGACGCTAAATGATTAGCAACAGACATCAAGTCATGTCCGAAGCCTGGCCGCCTTTGACGTGGGAAAAGTCCAAAGGCTTCGCCTAAGATAAAAGGATAGGCAATTAGCCTCCCTTATTTGTTGTACGCGTCTATGGCCACATCGCTCGTCACGCCAGAAGTTTTAATTGAGGAAGTTGAGAAGCGCCGCAATTTTGCGATCATTTCTCACCCCGACGCGGGTAAAACCACTCTCACTGAAAAACTATTGCTTTATGGAGGCGCGATTCACGAAGCGGGAGCGGTCAAAGCCCGTCGAGCCCAGCGCCACGCCACCTCTGACTGGATGGAAATGGAGCAGCAGCGCGGCATTTCCATCACCTCGACCGTGCTGCAGTTTGACTACCGCGACTATCGCATTAACCTGCTCGATACGCCGGGTCACCAAGACTTTAGTGAAGACACCTATCGCACCTTGGCCGCTGCCGATAACGCAGTGATGCTAGAGGATGCCGCCAAAGGTTTAGAGCCCCAAACGCGCAAGCTGTTTGAAGTTTGCCGCATGCGATCGCTGCCCATCTTTACCTTCTTCAACAAGATGGATCGCCCGGCGCGAGAACCGTTGGAACTGCTGGACGAAATTGAGCGCGAGCTGGGTTTGCAAACCTATGCGGTGAACTGGCCGATCGGCATGGGCGAGCAGTTTCGTGGCGTATTTGACCGCCGCACGCGGCAATTCCACTTATTTGAGCGCAATGCCCACGGCAGCAAAGAGGCGGCGAAAGTTGTCCTTGATATGGGTGATCCCCGGATTGAAGACCTGGTGGATCAAGACCTTTACTACCAGTTCAAAGAAGAACTGGAAATGATTGAGGAACTGGGGTCAGCGCTAGACCTCGAAGCGATTCATGCGGGTCAGCTCACCCCGGTCTTTTTTGGCAGCGCCATGACGAACTTTGGGGTGCAGCTATTCTTAGATGCCTTCTTGGACTACGCGCTGAAGCCCGGTGCCCGCAGCAGCAGTCAAGGCGACATTGAGCCGACGACGGAAGATTTCACCGGATTCGTGTTTAAGCTCCAGGCCAACATGGATCCCAAACACCGCGATCGCGTCGCCTTCATCCGCGTGTGCTCTGGCAAGTTTGAAAAAGACATGGTGGTCAACCATGCGCGATCGGGCAAAAATGTCCGCCTGTCCCACCCCCAAAAGCTGTTTGCCCAGGGTCGTGAGTCGTTGGAAGAGGCGTTTCCGGGCGATGTGATTGGTCTCAATAATCCGGGTGTGTTTGCGATCGGCGACACCATCTATCAGGGGCAAAAGCTGGAGTACGAGGGCATTCCCTGCTTTTCACCGGAGCTGTTTGCCTTTTTGAGAAATCCCAATCCCTCCAAGTTTAAGCAGTTTCACAAAGGCGTCACGGAACTGCGAGAAGAGGGCGCGGTGCAAATTATGTTCTCAGCGGATGAGGCAAAACGCGATCCGATTCTGGCCGCAGTGGGACAACTGCAGTTTGAGGTGGTGCAGTTCCGCCTCAAAAACGAATATAACGTTGACACTCGTTTGGAGCCGTTGCCCTACAGCGTTGCTCGTTGGGTTGAAGGTGGGTGGGAAGCCCTGGAAAAGGCCGGTCGGCTATTCAACACTACGACAGTCAAAGACAGCTGGGGGCGTCCTGTGCTCTTGTTCCGCAATGAATGGAACGTGGGCCAAATTGAAGCCGATCACCCCGAACTCAAGCTCCGCAATACCGCCCCCGTCGCTGCTGGCCAGCAGGTCGAAGATTTGTAGCGGTGCCGTTTCTTGTTAGATCTCTCTCTGCTACCGATCACGCTTCTAAACCTGAATCAAGGAGCCAAAGGACAGAAATATTTTCCTCAACGGTGCTATGAGTTCTCTAACTTTTCTCACAAATACACTGTTCGGATTGTTTTTGGCGCTTGGGATTATATCCTTTCATCATATTACCAAGTATCTTTTCTACCCTTGGTTTGATATTTTCCAAGCAGCACAGTTCTTTAGGGAGCAGAAAGGGCTTAGTTTTGCAGCCATCGCTTTTTTGTCAATTCCCTTTTGGGTATATTTTTTGCTCGCGTTTTTTTTGCATATTTGCAAGAGCAGTCTTAGTAGAATTATCAAGTTTTGGGGTTGCTTATATATGCCTCTTCCCTGCTTCGATTGCATGCCTTTTGTATTTTACTTCTTTTTTGTTGGCTCCTATAGATTTGAGTGTTAGTAGCATGAAAATTAGTGAAAGAGAGTTATTTGTTCAAATGTCTATTTCCTTGTTTTCACAGTTCTTTGTGCTGATCCTCGGTGGCTTTGCCGCACTATGGATTAGGTTGCTATGGGCTTGAAAGGGAAAAGATATTTTCGCTTGCTTGAATTTAGGAGCGTAAAGTGGAAAATTCGCAAGGTACTCAAGGCGAGTAGTTGAGCTTTGCTATTATGTTCGAGATCGCCTGCATCTAGAACTAGTGCGCCTCTTTAGTCGGTTGGGGTGACATCGTTGAGAGGCCACCGATAATCCACTTTGACCCGCAGGCGATCGCAATGTTCTTCGAGCTGTCGCTGCTGGGAAAGGGCCTTGCGCAGGGTGCTGATCAGCTCGCTGACTTCTACCTTGAGTGACGGTTCTTGATAGGCAGCAAATAGAGTTTGCTGCTCCAGCAGCTGCAGCAGCAACTCATAATGCACGTGAGACGGGAGGGGTAGCGGCTCGCTCATGGAAAATTTGAACCTGTAGTGGCATAGCTGACAAAGGATTTAGGGATAGAGCTGAGCGATCGCCTCTCCCAAATTTTCCTGGCGCATTAGCGACTCGCCGACGAGGATGCCCTGCGCCCCTGCTGATTTGACCTGTGCCACATCCTCGGGACTGTGAATGCCTGATTCACTGACGACAAAAATTTGCCGCTCTTGCAGTTGGGCTTGGCGCGCCTGCAGGAGTTGCTCTGTGGTTTCTAAGGACGTCTCAAAGGTTTCTAAATTGCGATTATTAATGCCGATGAGCTGAATCGGGTCGATCGCTAAAACGCGGTCAAGTTCTGCTAGAGAATGCACTTCCACCAGAGCACGCATCCCCAGGGCCTGAGCAATTTTGGTGAAATAGCGGAGGTCGACATCGCTCAAGATAGCGGCAATCAGTAATACCGCATCGGCCCCTTTCACCCGTGCCAGATACATCTGATAGGGATACAGGATGAATTCTTTGCAGAGCAAGGGCGTATCCACCACGGCCCGCACCGCAGCCAAATACTTAAAACTGCCTTGAAAGAACTTTTCGTCTGTCAACACCGAGAGACAGGCGGCTCCGCCCGCTTGGTAGGCCTGGGCAATGGCCACCGGGTCAAAGTCTTCGCGAATGACGCCGCGACTGGGCGAGGCTTTTTTGACCTCCGCAATCAGCGCGGGGGTGCGATCGCTCTGCTGTAACGCGGCCAAAAAATCGCGCGTTGGGGGAGCGCTAATCACCTCTCGCTGTAGATCTGCCAACGGCATCTGTTGGCGGAGGCGAGCTACCTCTTTTTCTTTTTGCCAGACGATTTTTTCTAAAATGTTTTGAGGCTCAGCATCGGGGGCCTTAATTTTGTACGTCAAACTTTGCACAGAGACCTCAGGATAGGGCGACCGACGGCGAAACTGCATAGTGAAGGAACCTCAGGCGCTAACAACCGCGCGCTTAAACGCTTCATCCATTACTTCTGAGAGTGTGGGATGAGTATGAACACAATAAGACAAAGCCGTGACTGTCTGCCCTTGGGCGATCGCATTGGCGGCTTCTTGGATCAAGTCAGAGGCATGTAGCCCGAGGATGTGAGCGCCTAAAATCTCGCCGGTGTCTTTGCGGTAAATTACCTTGGCCAGACCGTCTGATTCGCCTTCCGCTAGGGCCTTAGAGTTGCCCTTGAAGTAGGTTTTGACCGTGGCAATCTCAAAGCCGTCGGCGTCAGCCATTTCCTTCGCTTGGGGCTCCGTCAGGCCGACAAAACTTACCTCAGGATGCGTAAATGCGGCAGCGGGAATGCTGCGGTAGTTGACGGTGCGCGCTTCGCCACAGATGTTGTCAACGGCGACGACCCCTTGGGCTGAGGCGGCGTGAGCCAGCATCATTTTGCCGGTGGCATCGCCGATCGCCCACAGATGGGGCACCGGCTTACCATCTCGCAAGACGCGTAGTTCGTCATCCACCGCGATAAAGCCCCGGCGATCGGTTTCCAGCCCGACGCGCTCTAGACCTAAATCTTTTGTGGCAGGAATGCGCCCAGTAGCCACCAAGCAGGCATCCACCTCCAGCACATCAACGACTTCCTGCGTTTCTCGATTGACCAGCTCGATGACGACCGGGGAACCGGGTGTGACTTTCTTCGCCAATACACCCGCCCGCGTTTCCACATCTCTGGGGCTAATCAATACCCGCTGGGCCACCTTGGCGATGTCGGGATCAAACGTCGGCATGATTTTGTCGAGGGCTTCGACAATGGTGACTTCCGAGCCTAACGCGGTGTAAATGTCGCAAAACTCCAGCCCAATGTAGCCGCTGCCAATAATCGCCACCCACTCGGGCAGCCACTCTAGCTTTAACGCGCCGTCGCTGGTGAACACCGTTTTGTTATCGAGCTCGATGCCCGGCGGCACGAAGGGAATCGAGCCCGGTGATAGCATCACGTCTTGGGCGGTGAGGGTTTGATCGCCTGCTGCCGTGGTGACCACCACTTTTTGCTCCCCGGCAATCCGGCCCCAGCCCTCGATAATGTCGACGCCCAATCGTTTCAGGCTGTTCGACATGTCGCCTTTAATCTTGCTGACGAGGTTTTTGGCATGATCCGCGATCGCCTCCCGCTCAAAGGAAACATCGCCCACCTGAATGCCGAGGGACTTGAGATGATGGCTGTTTTGAAATTCGCGCACCCGTCCCGAAGCCGCCAGTAGAGCCTTTGACGGGATACAGCCCCGATTGACACAGGTGCCCCCCATGTCGGCTGCTTCAATAATGGCGGTTTTGAGACCCCGGCGAACGGCGTGTAGCGCCGCTCCATGGCCACCGACCCCGGCACCGATAATGACTAAATCGTAGTCAAAGGCTTGACTCACAGCTCTCTCCTAAGCAATCGCAGCGAATTCTAGCGTATCGTTTGCTGAAGCGACTGGCTACTTTTGCCAGGGGGACTACAGCTTCTCCATTCTTGACTAAAGTGGGCAATTGCAACAGTGGGCAATTACGACCACAATCCTTGGCTAACCGCCCGGTTCCAGTGGGTTGCCGCGAGCATTTCTGGTTTTCCCGCTTGGGAAAGTGGCCCTTTCTGAAGGATTGCCTACTCATATCGGGTTTACTGTGAGTAGCGACGGCCTCTAAACCGTTTCGAGCTAGACAGTTCAGATTCCTGCTAATGCTAGGTGCACTGCTTTTAGACTTTTGACCGTCAGGTTTAGAGCTAAATTGGTGAAAACGTTCGTTGCCTTACCGGGCTCATCGCTGACTTCATCGGAAGTTTTTTAAGCGCCATGGACAACAATCCGCAAGACAAACGCCGTCAGGCTGCCCGCAAATTCGTCAATGCTCTTGATGAGTTAGAAACCGTTTTGCAGTCAACTCCGGCGGCTGCCCCTGAGCCATCATCTCAGCCTGCCCCGCCCGCCGCTGCCGAGCTACCCGCAGAAGATACCGATGCCGATGTCGACCTAGGCCAGCTCCTTGATGATGCGGTGCAAGATATTGAGCGGTTCATGTCATCGGAAGAACCGCCCCCAGCTTAGAGCGTTGCTCAGAAATTAGCGTGCCCGATTGTAGGGGTTTGGCACTGCCCAACCCGGCCCCACAGCGGTTCTGTCTTGGGGCTGTTATTCAAGTGCAGAACCCTTAGACTTGGCCGTCGCTCAACGAGTGGTCACGGAGCTGCTGGCGTTGTCGTACTGCTTCAAACATAATGACGGCGGCGGCGATGCCGACGTTGAGTGATTCCACCGCGTTCATCATGGGAATCGCCACCACTTGGTCGGCGATCGCCATTGCCGCTGGCGACAGTCCGGCCCCTTCGTTGCCCAACACCAACACTGTGGGTACCGTCAAATCGACTTGCCAATAGGGCACGGCTCCCTCGGCGGCGGTGGCTAAGATCTGACAGCCCTGAGCTTGCCAGGTGGCGAGCTGCTGAGGCAGATCTGCGGTGGTTTGTTTTGCCACGCGAAACCATTGTCCCGCTGAGGCTCGGAGCACCTTGGGGTGGGTTAAATCGACGCTGTTTTGGCTCAGACAGAGGCCGTCGCTGCCGACGGCGGCGGCGGTTCTAAGCAGGGTGCCCACGTTGCCCGGGTCTTGAATGGCCTCTACGGCCAGCCCGAGCTGCGGTTGGCGGGGCAGGGGGACGGCGGGCTGCTGGGGCGCGATAGCCACCACGCCCAACGGGGGTTGTGTGGTGGCGCTAGCCGCGGGCACCAAAGGGCAAACAATTTAGTGGAGCACACAGCTGGCCAGCACCAGGGTAC
>JBHJJI010000147.1:0-15165 GCA_050042805.1 Leptolyngbyaceae cyanobacterium | reverse complement strand
CCAGTATCCGAATATCGTGTTCTCGTTCCTCCATAAATAGATAAATCGTGCGCTGGAGATCGTCAGCTCGTGCCCTCTGAGCATTCTCGTTTTGTTGAATCAAAACTCGATTGGCGACCTGATGGGTAACTGCCCCGATCGCCAGCACCGGCAACGTACTGGCCACCACCACCATCAGCATGATTTGCTGCTTCAAGTTCAGACTAGGCAACTTCATTGCGGCTGACTTTTATCCATTGACAATTTGACTGCGCTCAAGAGCATCATGGCCCTGCGTTTCCCCTGAACTGGTTAGCGTTCCCCCTGGAAAAGCTGAAAGTATCTATTTATACAAAAGATCATGCTTTTGTTTTGCGTCCCTTGGCCCTGGCGATCGCTGGCCACTGGTGCCGGATTGCCTTCACAGACACTGACGAGGTGTTGTGATCAATTTTCCACAGCAGAGGGGACACCATCGCGTTGACGGTTTAATGTCTGGCAAAAAGTGAATGATCTCAGACTTGCATGGTCGCTATTGACACCCCATTTTCTGAGCCACCAACAGTCAAGTTCAGCCTGCCTTAAACTCACCTTAAATATGGTTATTAGAATGCCCTAAAGTATCCAAAAATGCCCTAAAAGTGGGATTTATGGCTAAATTCTGTCTCAATTAGGACTTCATCGCGCCAGATCCAAAACCTAACCATAAACTTTACGCAGCTCGGCAAATCACCGATCCTCGCTGAGGAGTCATCGACCGCCAACGCTAAACGCGTCCGACAGCCAGAAAAGGGATAAAAGGGCAGCTTGGGGGAACTCCGATTCGCGGCGACGTTGAAATCTCACTTCAAGCAACGGCGATCGCCACCTTGATATCCGCTAAAAAGTTGCCCAGGAGCGCCTTACCCGCCTTGGTCAGCACACTCTCGGGATGAAACTGCACCCCTTGCAGGTGAGGATATTCGCGATGGCGGACGCCCATAATGGTGCCGTCTTGCACCCAAGCCGTGATTTCCAGGCTATCGGGGCAGGTCTCTGAGGCCACGACTAAGCTGTGATACCGAGTGGCGATGAAGGGATTTTCCAGCCCTCGAAAAACGCCTTTGCCCGTGTGGTGAATCGGGGAGGTTTTGCCGTGCATCAGCTCAGCGGCGGCGGTGACTTGTCCCCCAAATACTTGTCCAATACTTTGATGCACGAGGCAAACGCCGAGTAAGGGCACTGTTGGCCCTAACCGTTGAATGACCTCTAAGGAAATACCGGCATCGTCAGGGCGACCTGGCCCCGGTGAGATCACAATGCCATCGGGAGCTAGCGCCGCTAGCTCATCGACGGTGATTTCATCATGGCGATAGACCCGAATATCTTGGGCGACGGCATGGGTGCTGCCGAGTTCGCCCAGATATTGCACCAGGTTGTAGGTAAAGCTGTCGTAGTTGTCGATCACGACAATCATGGCAAAGGGTTCCTTAGCGTCAGAAGCGTTAGAGATAGGGCTGTAGGGCGATGAATAGGGGGGGCGCGAGCAGACAGATTCCCACCAAAATCGCGGTTAGGGCGGCAACAAAAACGGCCCCAGCGGCACAGTCTTTCGCAATTTTAGCGAGTTCGTGATAGCTCTGTTTTACCGTCAAGTCCACAACAGCCTCTAATGCCGTGTTGATCAGCTCTAGCGCCATAACTGCGCCGCAGGTCAGGCCTAAGACGGCAATATTGACGTTCGGCAATCGGAGAACGATGCCCGCACTAATGACGACAACGGTGGCCAGGGCATGAATGCGAAAATTACGCTGGGTTCGTAGCGCGTAGTAGATGCCTTGCCAGGCATACAAAAAACTGGAGCCTAAATTATGGGCAACTTTAAAGGCATCTACCCGCTCTGGCGAGGTCACGGTATCAAGGTTGCCATTGACCGGCGTAGAGTCTGAAACAGAGGAAGGTGTCGGCATAAAAGTCGTGAACACTCGACAAGTCAGGGGATGGGAAGGGAGCGATCGCGATCGCGCTCAGCGGTCTCGTTAAAGCTATTCTGCAGCCCTAGCATAGTCCACAAGTTAGTCCCGAGACTGTTCAGTCCGCCGGTTAAAGCGGTGACCCTGGGGTGGATTTCCGCTGTAAAAGTCGGGAATGGGGAGTGCGGAGGGGTAGGAGTGCGAGGGGAAAAGGGCAAGGGAGCGATAGGGGCGACGGGACAGGGGAGCAAGGGGGCTGAGGGGGCGAGGGGGCAAAACTTGTTGCTGGTTTTATATTGATTCTCTGGGAAAGAAAAAAGATTATAAATTCGGCTCCCGGCGCTTGCCGTCAGTCCAGTCACTGACCATCAATTATCGATTGTGTAGGCCGTGGCGGGAAGTGAAAGGCCGACCTGAGCCAGGAGCGATCGCTGTAAGGCCCACATCTCTTGCAGGCGAGCTTCGGTGGGATGATCCCACCCCAACAGATGTAACAGGCCGTGGGCGACTAACCAAGCTAGCTCCTCTGGTAAAGAATGGCCATGGGCCTCGCACTGGCGCTGAGCGGTCTCGACTGAGACGATAATATCGCCCAAATTGACGGGAATCGTCGCCAGCACTTCGGGCGGCAGGGGAGCATCCTCTAACGCTGCAAAAGAAAGCACGTCGGTGGCCCGATCTTGCTGCCGATAGTCGCGGTTGAGCTGAGTGATGGTGGCATCAGTGGTGAACTGTAGACTCAGTTCATAGGTGCTGAGGGGAGAGTGATCGGGGTCGAGCTGGGTGAGCCAGATCTGCAGCCAAGCAGGCCATTGATCGGCCGGGACGATCGCGCTAACGGCGGCCAGCGATTCGCCTAGCAAGGCCACATCTACCGTGGGGGTCGCCATCGCCGGATCAGCGAGTGAGATAGGCCAGCCCCACCATCAGCCCGATCAAAGATACGGAAGTCAGGGCGAAATGGAACAAAGATTTGCCGCCTTTGCGCACCATGTTGCGCATGGCGAGCTTGACAAAGCTGGGCGGGGGCTCTGAGGGGGCGGTTGCCGGTGTAGGCTCCGAGGGCGCTGTTTCAACAGTCGATGCTGAGGGCTCGGGTTCAGCTTGAGGCGTTTCGAGGGTAGAGTTGTCAGTCATAGCGCTGGGATCGATGGGCCGTGAATGAGTGGCAATAGACCGGGCTGTCGCCGCGATCGCTGCTTCCACCATAGCAATCCCCTGACTGACTGCAACCTGTCTTACCCAACCAGGGGTATGCAGCCGCTCACACCGTGATGTAAGACACCACCACATCTTGCAAACTGTCTTGTCCCCGTAGCTGACTGATGGCCGTCTCGATCACCGCCGGAGCGCCGGTCAGCATAACGATGCGACCCGACGCCGTCGTGGCAATCGTTTCCACAGAATAGTCGGCAGTGGGCGCGATCGCCGCCGCTGAGCTGAGTTTCGCCACCGCGATCGCCCGCAACCGCTCGTCATCGTAGGTGTAAGCATCGACCTGAAAGATAATCGACAGGCGCTCTAGCGTTCGCTGCAGCAGCGCCTGCTTGGCCTCAGTGGCGCGAAAAATCAGAATCAGCCGTCCGTTTTCCAGCGTGGTGGGGGCAATACCGCTGGCCAAAATGCTCTCTAGCGACACCCCCCGGTTCGAAAACACCGCCGCCGTTGCCGTTAAGGTGCCGGGGCGATCGAGGGCGCGGACAACAAAGACCCAACGTTGTTCAGCCATGGGCTAAATCCTCCTGCAGGCGGCGATTAAGCTGGGCCGCCGCCGTCTGTAGCAGATCCGCCTCTTCGGCCCAGAGCTGTAGGGGGACGACCTGTGACCACCCCGCCGAGGTAACGACAATCGGCACCCCCAAGGGCGTGCGCAGCCCATAAAATTCGCCATCGAGCTGCACCTGGCCTGAGAGCACGACTTCACGACCCGCCAGCAGATTTTGCACCAGATCAATGGTGACGTTCGCGGTTGCGGTCACGGTTTTAGCCCCCGAATTATGGGTGACAAAGGGTTTCAGCACGACGCGCAGATCAGGCGGCAGACCGTCGACATAGCGATAAGCCTGCACAATCTCACCCTGTTGGAGATAGCCCATCAGGGTCTGTTTAGCGTTCGCCACCTCGGAGGGGAACTGACTGACTGAGCGATCGCGCTGCAGCTGACGCCGCACGGCCTGCAGTTCTTCGGTCATCATGCCGTGCACCCGGACACTGCTCCACAGGGGCACCATGCCTTCACCATGCTCACCGACAATGAAGCCCTGCACCTGCTGTCGCCGGATGCCCAAGTCAGCGGCAATCTCTCGCCGAAATCGCAGCGAATCGGAGTAGGGGCCCACCCCAATCACCCGCCGCCGTCCGAGGTGTCGGCTAAAAACCTCAACCGCCAGCTCAACGGGATTGGTCACGATAATCACCACCTCGTGACCATAGCCATCGCGGGCGATCGCCTGAGCATAGCGTTCAAAAATGGGCAGGTTGATCGACGCCAACTCAGCCCGAGAGGTCAGGTCACCGCCTACCGTCGCTCCCGCTGCCATCACAATGACGTCAGCCACAATGGCTTCCGGCGTGAGCGCGACATCCAGCATGGGGGCGGTTTCCGCGTAGGCATCGTTGAGATCGCTACACAACCCATACAAAATCTGACTGCTGCGCCCCCCGGCTCGTCCCACCAGCTGCAACCGTTCCGTCGGGGTGAGCAGGCCCATGGCGACGAGTTGTGAAACAATTTCTCGACCGCAGTCGCCACTCGCCCCAATTACTGAGACATCCATCGGTTGCCCTAAAATCGCTAGCTACAGTAAAACACGACGATTCCAGGGGGTTATGGTTTGTCTGTTGCCACGGAGGGCCGATCTGACGGACTGAGCAGCAGCATCGGTCATTGTCAGTGGCCGGCTCAGGGATTCGGCATCGTCACGTCATTAGTGATCAAGCAGCAAGCCGTATAGCCCAACACCCGGCCAGATCGCCCTGGCTAGCGACGGAACTCTCATGGGACGAGTAGACTGCGGCGCGATTTTACCCACTATTGCCGATGGCTAGGGAGCATGGGGCAGAGAAACTGGAATGGTCGTCTTAGACTTCTGCCGTAAAGTGCTATTTTCGGTAGACAAGAGCGGCGAGTGGTGTCTCACCCGAGTGGGCTTGATGGACTCGTCGGCTAGTTATTTTTAGCCCCGGCCATGGCCACCGCCAGCATCGGCATGATTTCGCTGCACACTTCGTAAAAGGCGGTTTTGGGCGGCTCCACAAACAGGTGAGAAATTTTGCTCAGAGCCTCGATGTAGGTTTTGTTGTGATGAGCTTCCATATCACCAGGGTTATCCCACAGAATGATGGCGATGCCGCGATCGCTGTCGGGCTCTTGCAATAGGTACGCACCTTCAAAGCCGTCGGTGTAGGTAGAAACGGCTTTTTCATAGAGTTGACGCGCCTCTGAAAAACAACCGGGCTTAAATTCACCGATCGCTACATAGGCATATTTGTGCTTGAGACAATCCAAGAAATCAGTCATTTAACTCGCTTCCTTAATCAATCGGTAACAGCTCAGACTATTGATGAGACTCACTGAAAAGGCAAGAGTTCCACCTATCTTTGTCTCTAGAGTGCTTTTACTTTATCGGATTTTTTCGACATTTTTGAATTAGTAAAGATTGTTTATCGATTGAGCCTTCCCTTTCCCAATTTGGCGACACTCAAGACTCGACCTCAGATCGGCAACCCCTTTGGAGAAAGCACCTCAAGGCTCTCATTGAAGACAAAAATATAGAGCCCATCGGAATTTCATCGATAAGAATAAGTCCTGTTTGTGGCATAAAGGGCGACCTGATGAATTGTCTCAGAGGTGTCGAGATTTTGACTTTTGATTACTCATTGTGGAAAGTCGCCGCAATACGCTAAAACTGCTTTAATCCGATGCAAAATCTTTAGGAATAGTATGGGATCAGACGATTTGGCTGCGTAATTTCTGTCGGCTTGAGGACGTGATGAGCCAACGGTGGAACGGCCCCAGATTTTTAGGTGGGTTGGCGATTGGCAGAAGACTGCTGAGCGATCGCGACTCAATTGAACCCAGTCCCTGTCACGCGCGGGCGGGAGTCAGGGCGCAAAATAGGTGATTAGGGGAGGGATGGCTGAGACCAACCTCGTCAGGGATAACCGCCTCCTGCACCATTCAATTTGTTAATAATCCGGTGCAGACTAAGCTCTCGATGTTGAGGGTGATGATGGGGCGATCGCGCGACTAGGATTGAAAGTGGCCCCTGGTCGTCATCGAAGCCATGGAAACCCGGCGAAAAATCATCCACATTGATATGGATGCGTTCTACGCGTCAGTTGAGCAGCGTGACCATGCGGCCTATCGCGGGCGACCGATCGTCGTGGGGGGCACGCCTGAGCAGCGCGGAGCGGTGGCGGCGGCGAGCTATGAGGCCCGTGAGTTTGGCATTCGGTCGGCAATGCCAGCGCGAATCGCCCGCCAACGGTGTCCCCACTTGGTGTTTGTGGCCCCGCGCTTTGAGGTCTACCGCGAAGTTTCGCAGCAAGTGCGGGCGATCTTTGCGCGCTACACTGATCTGATCGAACCGCTGTCACTGGATGAAGCCTATCTTGATGTAACGGAAAATCTGGTGGGGGAGCGCTCCGCGATCGCGATCGCCCAGGCGATTCGCCAAGCTATTCGTGATGAAACCCAGCTCACGGCCTCTGCCGGGGTTTCGATCAACAAATTTCTCGCCAAGATTGCCTCTGACCTCGACAAACCCGACGGCCTCTATGTGATTCGACCGGAGCAAGCCGCGGCCTTTATCGAAACCTTGCCCATCGACAAATTTCACGGCATTGGCCGCGTCACCGCCAACAAAATGCACGAGTTGGGCATCGCGACTGGGGCTGATTTGAGACAGTGGTCAGAAGCCGACCTGGTTAAACAGTTTGGCAAAGTGGGGCGGTTTTATTACCGGGCAGCGCGGGGCCAGGACGATCGCCCCGTCAACCCCAACCGGATTCGTAAATCGATCGGCGCGGAAAATTCGTTCTCCCCCGATTTGGTCACGCTGACAGAAATGGAAGCCGCCTTAACTCAAGTGGCGCACCGGGTGGCCCGACGCGTGCAAGACCAACAGCGCGGCGGCTGTACGCTGACCCTCAAAATCAAGTACAGCAACTATCACCAAGTCACTCGCAACCATACGCAAACTCAGCCCATTCGAGATTTTGCCGCGATCGCGCAGTTGGGTAAGGCCCTGCTGCATCAACATCGCAATCCTCACGAAAAGGTACGACTGCTGGGACTGACGCTCTCGAATCTAGAACCGTTGTCCTCTGAGGTGGAGTTTACGCAGCTGGTGTTGGATTTGGAGGGGTTGGGTTGATTGGGGAGAAGCTAGCGGGCAGACGGGTAGATGCAGGGGCAGGGGAGCGAGGGGGCGAGAGGGCTTCCGGTGAGGGATGGGTCAGGGTGAGGGCGGAAGCGGTGAGTGATATCGATTTTCTGAAACGAGACGATAAATCTGGCTCCTTGGCATTGGCCAGATGGCATTGGGAATCCGAATCACTGAGCATTGAGATGAAGCCGGTACCGTGGAAACTGACGGTTCCGTTCCGTTTTTTAAAAACTGCTGTACCCTTTAGCCGGTAAGAGTTATCTGTCAGCCAGCGCACTTAGGGCAAACGGCTGGGAGCGTTCAGCAGAAGGGGACGGAGATGAAGTGGTTAAAGACTAGCCTCGGGATCAGCAGCCTGGTGGTCTCAACAACAGTCCTGATGGGTGGGGCGATCGCGGTGCCGACCGGGATGATAGCCAACGCACCACAAGGGGCGGCGATCGGCGATGCAAGTTCCCTAACGACAACTGCTGCTTCAACGGAATTGCTGATCGGCCAGCGATTGGTCACTGACTACCGCGTCCCAGCGCTGCAAAAAGATTTTACCGGCAGCCTCTGGCTCGCCACCTGGCAAGGGCAAGTTGCTCGCATCAATGCCGAAACCGGTGAGATCCAGGCCCGGCTGACGATGCCTGACAAAACGATTGGTGCCCTGACTCAAGACCGGGTCGGGCGCATCTGGGCCGGGACTTATTCTGGGCTCGTGCGCGTTGGCCCGCGCACCAATCAAGTCACCGCTCAAAATTTATCGCTGCCCTCTAACCGAGTGCAGTCATTGCAGATCGACACCCGAGGATTTTTGTGGGTGGGCACCGATCAGGGTTTGGCCATGGTCAGCCCCGACCAAGGGCAGCTAATGACCACGATGCAAGAGCTATCGGGCAGCAGCGCTAATGTGATGACGCTAGGCGATGACGGTCACCTGTGGGTCGGCACGCTAAATGGCTTGACCCAAGTCGATACCGCGCGCGCGGCGGAAATCCGAGTGGTGCGTGACATCCCCGGCGGCGTGGTGCAGGCGATCGCCCGTGATGCTCAAGGGGCGCTGTGGGTCGGTACGCCCGAAGGCTTGTTTGTGGTGACACCCGAAGATGGCAGCCTGATTCGACAAGTGACTGCCATGGTGGGGCAAAATGTGCAGTCGTTGGCGTTCGATGAAAATCAAGCATTGTGGATTGGCACCGATGCCGAACTCAGCACGATGAATCCTTACAACGGTGAGATCTTTGGGCAAGTGCTGGGCCTGCCCGGACGGCAAACCCTAGCAATTTCTCCCGATACGGGCAATAAGGTGTGGATTGGCACCAGCGAAGGGCTAGCCTGGGTTAGCACGACCACGGGACGTGCCTTACCCCATGGGGCTTTTGTGAATCCTGACTCGCTGTGAAATTGAGTGAATAGAGCCCGTCAGCGGCTTGTTACCCTGGCAGCGTAATTATTGGGGTGACGGTATCTAGTGCAGGACTAGCCATCGCCAGTGCTGCGATCGCGTCTGATCATCAGGGTAACTTGCCTAAATTAGATGAATGCTCCAGCCATGGTGATCATCAGCATGGCGGCAGAAAAGATGCTCATTGAGGCGGCGAAAGCGTTTTTGCGGGAACGCACGCTTTTGCGGGCAGCCAGGGCCACTAGCGCCACAATACTAGAGAGAAACAGCTTAGAGATGAGCGGCTGATCGGGCATCAGTAAGCAGAGACACAACAACACGAGGTGAGAGGCGATCGCCCACACCATCATTTCAAATCGCTGCCAATACAGTGTCTGTGCGGCCTCAGGTGCCAAATCAAAGGGCAACGGGCCACGGGCTCGCCAGTGCCGCAGGCCGTCGGTCAGCAAAAACCAGGCGGCGGTGCTGGTCAGCGCCCAAAAGGGCATCCATTCCACCATTTCTTTTTCTAAAGAGCTTTGAGCTGCAGGCCAGACGCCAACGACTAGGGTGTACATCAACAACCCAGCGCCAGTGGTCATTAGTAAGAAGGTGAGGTCGCAGGCAATCGTCAGTGTAAAGGTTGGCAGCTTCAGCGGTTCAGGTCTTTTTTTCGGAACGCCGGGAACCTTGCTGGTCGGCGGGAGGGGCCTTTTTTTCGGAACGGCAGGAACTTTGGCGGTCGAAGGGAGGGGCCTTTTTTTCGGAACGACAGGAACTTTGGCGGTCGAAGGTACAGATTTAGGGGGTGTAGGCAGTACTCGCATGGCAATTAGTTCTCAAGAGCAGCTTGTTTCCAAGACCGATAAAGGGGTGGTGATGTTTCGCCCTGCTGCCGCGCTTGACTCGTGAACTGAGGACTGCTCACGCCCTTAACAAAAAATCTTGAGGGATCGGGAAATTCCGCAGTCAACCGTCGGCTGTCTTTAGGCTATTCAGAATCGATGAAATAGATCCGTGGAAGGACTGGGGTTTCATCAACTCTTTGCGGGGTCGCTGAAATCTAGATTGCCGTCTGGCTCAGGAGAAATCATCGGCGATCGCGCTATGGGCCGGATTTTCGAGAATTTGCTGGTAGTGACTCAATCAAATACCGAGGAGCGATCGCCCTTCGGCATTTGCTGAAGCTTCATACTTTCTGAGAGCGGGTCGTTCCGTCGATACAGAATGTAACGTTGGTTACCGTTACTTTGCGGTTAGCAAGCGATTTCAGATCTCAACCATTCGAGAATGCCAGCAGCCTCATCCACCTAGTCAAGTTTGGTGACAGTGGTTGTACAGCAGAAGTCGGAATGCGGAAGTCGGAATGCGGAAGTCGGAATGCGGAAGTCAAAAGCCTGTCAAATTGCGATTTCAGTCATCTGAAATGGCTTGATCAAACTGCGGCTTGTGATATCAATCGTCCATGACGCGGCGGTGACACCCCCAAAGGATAAAAATGGGTCGTCAGATCCCCGGTTTCTTCGTGATGACTCGTCAGTGGCCAATTTTCCGGCAGAAACCGGGGATCTTGGAACTCTATTTTTTAGAGCAATCAATTGAATTTGGACGGCACACTAAAAATGAATTGGGCTACACCTCAAAAAGGTGTATAGCCCACTTGTCAAAGGGGGCGGCGACAGCGGGAGATCTCCGATCTGTCGCGCGACTTTGCAGAACTGGTATGAGCCAATGGGGTGCGAGCGCGGTTGTCCATCATCAAAGCTTTCTGGATTGAATTGAGGACGCGCCCTAGGGCTGCAGGAGCTTGACGAGGGTAGCCTGGGTGCCTACTTCATAAAGTTGGTGTAAGTGCGCTGTGACCATCTCAACGAAGCGACGTGACTGAGGCAAATTGCCAAAAATCTCCGTCAGATCGAGCAGCGGTGTCGGATCGGCCTTGCCAGCTTGCGCCCGTGCTGTCAGAACATCGGCCATGGGGTCGTCTAAGCGCAGCGCCCGGCCCTGATCATCTTGGCCGTTGAGGTAGCGAAACCAAGCTGCCACCGTGAAACTCAGGTAGACGATCGCACCCTTTTGATTGAGCTGATCGCGCAAGGAACCGAGCATCCACTTGGGAAGCTTGGCAGAACTGTTGAGACAGAGCCGAGACAGCTGATCGCGAATTTTAGGGTTCGAGAATCGTGCTATCAGCGTTTGCCTGTATTGGCTCACGTCGATGCCGGGGACGGGTCGCAGGGTTGGGGTGACTTCCTCCATCAGCTGCTCCACGGCGTGGCGAACCTGGTTGTCGGCCATGGCCTCATGGATATAGGTGTAGCCCTTGAGCGACCCGAGGTAGCCAATCAGCAGATGGCTAGTATTGAGCAGCCGCAGCTTCATAATCTCGTAGGGATGCACATCGTCGGTCATTTGTACGCCAACGCTTTCCCAGTCGGGCCGGCCATTGCAGAAGCAATCCTCTACCACCCACTGCAAAAAGGGTTCTGCGACCACGGGCCAGCCATCTTCGAGGCCAAACTGATCGGCCACCAGTTGGAGATCGCTGGGCGTCGTTGCGGGGGTAATCCGATCCACCATGCAGTTAGGAAAGGTCACATACTCGGCAATCCAGTCCGCTAGATCAGGATTTTGTCGGCGAGCAAAGGCGAGCAGCATTTTGCGAGTGACTGTGCCGTTGCCCTGAATGTTGTCGCAGGAGAGCACAGTAAAGGGCGCGATGCTCTGTTGCCGTCGTCGCTCCAGGGCCGCCGTCAAAAAGCCATAGACCCCGTAGGGGGCATTAGGATTTTGCAAATCGTGCTGAATGGTCGGATGATTTGCGTCAAATTCACCGCTACCTTCAATGACGTAGTAGCCGCCTTCCGTAATGGTAAGCGTGACGATGCGACAGTGGGGATCAGCCAAGGTGTCGATGACGCCCTGGCGATCTTCTGGAGCATACAGATACCGGATGATCGCGCCAATCACACGGGCGGTGTCATGGTCGGGAGATCGCTCCACCAAGGTATAGAGCCCCCCCTGAGCCACCAGAACATCGCGCATTTTTTGGTCAAACTCCAGTAGACCCACGCCGCAGATGCCCCAACCACTGTCCGGGTGCTGTTCTAAATAGTTGTCTAAATACAGAGCCTGATGAGCCCGGTGAAAGCCGCCAACGCCAATGTGAACGATGCCAGGGGTGACAGCGCGACGATCGTACTGGGGCTTTCGTACGGGCGCGGGTAATTGGCCCAGCGATCGCTCAGTCAGCGGGATGATGGAGGTCGCGGGGGAGGGGCTGGACGGAGTCAGATTGCTGGTCATTAGAGTGCTCTAAGGGGGCAGGAGGGTGCTCTAGGGTAAGACGATGGCGCTCGGCTTTAGGAATGACGAGACCGGCGCTATCAAACAGGTGGCAGAGGGTGCCATCAATGTGAATCGGGACATAATCGTGGACCTTGACGCGGCTGTCGCCATCGGCCTGAACGATGAACGTATCGCCGCCGAGGAGCTTGACGTACAGGTAGGTGGCTCCCCCCAGCCGCTCAACCACGAGCACCTCGCCTCGGAGGGTGGGATTTTCGGCATCAATCTGCAGATGTTCCGGGCGAATGCCCAGGGTGGCGCGATCGCCCACCTTCAGCGTCTTCGGCTGCACGGGCACGGTTACAACGGCATCCCCCGGTAAGCGTACGGCGGTGGCCGAATCTTGCACGGCGGTGGTGGTCACAGGCAAAAAGTTCATCTTCGGTGAGCCAATGAATCCGGCCACAAACAGGTTGTGGGGATGGTGATACAGCTCTAGAGGGGAGCCCACTTGTTCCACCACGCCACCCTGCAACACCACAATTTTGTCCGCCAGGGTCATGGCTTCTACCTGGTCGTGGGTAACGTAAATCATGGTGGACTGGAGGCTCTCGTGCAGACCGGAAAGCTCCAGCCGCATCTTCACCCGCAGGGCCGCATCCAAATTGGACAACGGCTCATCAAACAAAAAGACTTTAGGATTGCGCACCAGAGCCCGACCGATCGCCACCCGCTGCCGCTGGCCACCCGAAAGGGCCTTGGGTTTGCGATCGAGCAGCGGCTCTAGTTGCAGAATTCGCCCAACTTCCTTAGCCCGCTCATAGCGCTGGGCTTTGGGGACTCCGGCCAAACGCAGGCTGAAGGCCATGTTTTCGGCTACGGTCATGTGGGGATAGAGTGCATAGGTTTGGAACACCATGGCCAGTCCCCGCTTATCAGGGGACACTTCGTTCATGCGTTCGCCATCGACGAGCAGTTCGCCTGAGGTAATATCCTCTAGCCCCGCAATCATTCGGAGCAGGGTCGATTTACCGCAGCCCGAAGGCCCAACGAAAACCACAAATTCCTGGTCATCGATGTCGAGATCAACACCTTTAATGACTTCGTGGTCGGTATAGGTTTTATGGATGTCTCTAAGGGTGACGGTTGCCATGGGTCATTCACTCGTAAAGGAATTAAAACGGAGTTAAAGCGGAGATTTCCCTTGCCTCCCTGATGCAGGGAGGTGGCAACAGCTAGGGGAGAGCTGCCGCCCAGCGTGGCCCAAGGGGGAAATCTACCTCTATTTCACGGCCCCAAAGGTGAGACCTCGCACCAGTTGTCGCTGGCTGACCCAACCAAAGATCAAGATCGGAGCGATCGCCATGCTCGATGCGGCCGATAGTTTGGCCCAGAACAGTCCCTGCGGACTCGAAAATGACGCAATAAATGCGGTCAAGGGCGCGGCATCAAACGTCGTCAAATTCAGGCTCCAGAAGGCTTCATTCCAGGACAAAATGATTGAGAGCAGCGCAGTGGAGGCAATTCCCGGCAGGGCCAGCGGTAACAATACATGCACCACCTCTTGATAGGTGGAAGCGCCATCCATGCGATCGGCTTCCAGAATTTCCTTCGGGACTTCTTTGAAAAAGCTGTAAATCATCCACACCACAATGGGCAGGTTGATCAGCGTGTAAATGATGATCAGGCCAATGCGGGTGTCCAACAGTCCGGTCTCTCGACCCAGGATGTAAATCGGCACCAGCACCCCCACGGCAGGCAGCATCTTGGTAGAAAGCATCCACAGCAGGGTGCCTTTGGTGCGTTTAGTGGGGAAGAACGACATGGCATAGGCCGCTGGAATCGCCAGCAGCAGCGCCAGAATCGTCGCCCCCAGAGAAATCACGACGCTATTCCAAGCGAAGTTAAAGTAAGAGGCCCGAGCCTGGACGTCGACGTAATTTTCTAACGTGGGTTGAAAGAAGAGCTGAGGCGGTGTGGCCACTGCCGCGACTTCCGTTTTGAAGCTGGTGATAAACATCCAAAAAATCGGGAAGAACAGCAGGCAGGCCACCAGCCAGCCCAGCAGGGTAATCAGCCATTGGCGAGAGGTTTGGGAAGCCATATCAGGTATCCAAATTACGAGCAACACTGCGCATCAAGAAAATTGCCACGAGGTTGGCCAGCACGACAGCGATCAAACCGCCTGCTGAAGCGCCGCCCACGTCATATTCCAGCAGCGCTTTGAGATTGATGTAGTAGGCCAGGTTGGTAGTCGCGATGCCGGGACCTCCCCCGGTGGTGACGAAGATCTCCGAAAAGAGGGTAAGGAAGAAAATCGTTTCGATCATGGCCACTACGGCGATCGCTCGACTCATATGGGGCAGCACGATAAACCGGAACAGAGCGGGTGGTTTAGCCCCGTCCATGCGGGCGGCTTCCATTTGATCGGTGTCTAAGGACTGAATGGCGGTCAGCAAAATCAGCAGGGCAAAGGGCAACCACTGCCACGACTCGATGATGATGATTGATATCAGCGGAAAATCAGCAAACCAGTCGATCGCCCCTAGCCCCAACCCCCGCGTGATTTGGGCAAAGAGCCCATTCACCGGGTGCATCAGCATGTTTTTCCAAATCAGAGCGCTGACCGTCGGCATCACAAAAAAAGGCGAAATTGCCAGCACGCGGGCAATGCCCCGACCGAAAAACTCCTGATTAAATAACACCGCCAGCAGGGTGCCCAGGCCGATGGTAATCGCCAGCACCGACACCACCAACACCAGCGTGATGCCAATGGAAACCCACAGGGCTGGGTCAGTGAGAATGTAGGTAAAGTTCTCTAGGCCCGCGAACTCGCGATTTTCCGGCAGTAGCAGGTTATAGCGCTGGAAGGCAAACCAGATGGCCATCGCCAGCGGCACCACCATCCAGAGCACGAGGGCGATGACCGAGGGGGCTACCAGCGCCAGCGTCGGGACTTTTTGGCGCGATCGCGCCTGATCTCGGGGGGGCGGTTGGTGTGGCTTGGTTATTACAGAGGAAGTCATGGTGGGGAAGCGGGTGGATGGGCAGGAGAGGGGTTTGGGAACTGGGTCGTAGGGGCAGGGCAGGCGGACAAGATACTGACAAACTCAAAGGCAACTTTCGCTGCCGAATGGCTTGCCCTTAGTCGATATAGCCGGTGTGCCGCATAAACCGTTCAGCGACG
>JBHJJI010000146.1:0-7222 GCA_050042805.1 Leptolyngbyaceae cyanobacterium | reverse complement strand
CCAGGAATAAATCTCAAAAGAGGGATCTTATTGAGAATTTCCTTTCAGTGGTTCAAATGAACTTAATGGCTTGAAAGTGTTGCTATTCAAGGAGCTCAGCATTAATACCTGAGTGTGACACTTCAAAGTGCGGAAAGTGGGTTGGAGGTGACCTGATCAAACTGCGACTTGCTGTAGCAATTCAGCGCCTGATCGCAATTTTCCGAAACCAAACTATTCCCCTAGATCCCAGCTCCCGCGCCCCCCGACCCCTCTGCCCCCCGGCCTTTCTCCATCACACCGGAAGACCGATCGCTCAAAACCACTTCCCCGATCGCATTCCTGCTCTCCTCACACCGGGCTCACAACGCGCAGGGTCTTCAGCTCAGCATCAGGATTGCCGGTGATGACGCCACCGGAACGATGAATGTGCTGTAGCTGAGTGATCGCGACAGCGGTAATCTGTTCACCGGTCAGCAACAGCGGAATGCCCGGCGGATAGGCACAGAGCGTATCGACGCCAATGCGACCGACCGCGTCGGCGATCGCCACCGTTTGACAAGGGGCAAAAAAGGCGTCACGGGGCGTCATCGGCGGTTGCGAGATCGCCGCAATCGAGTCGGTAATGGGGGGCAACGGCTCGGACGGCGCGTGGGGCAATTGGGGGGCCTGCTCGATCAGTTCGATGCAGGCGGCTACCAAGCGATCGCCATCGGCAGGGGTATTCCCCAAACTCAGAATAAAGGCGAGCTGTCGTTGGGTGGGCAGTTCAGCGGTGACACCGTGGTCATGCAAAAACTCGTCGGCGGTAAACCCCGTCAGCTGCAGCCCTGAGACGTCTACCACCAACCGGGTCAGATCGAGCTGAAACTGAGCAGACTGAGTAGCCACTGCTTCAGGAGTCAGGACAGTCAGCGGCGCTAAATCACCGAGGCGTGATCGCACGTCGTGGGCGAGGGCTAAGGTTTGCGTCATCAGCACCTCGCCCTGAGTCGCCATTTGGTAACGCGCCGCATCGAGCGACGCCAGTAGCCAATAGTTCGGACTGGTGGATTGGGTGAGCTGCAGTGCCTGTCGCAGACGATCTCGGTCAATTCGCTGGCCCTGCACATGCAGCATCGAGGCTTGCGTCAGCGCCCCCAGCACCTTATGGGTAGATTGAATGACAATATCCGCCCCCCCGGCGATCGCTCCCGTTGGCAATTGCGGATGAAAGCTCAGGTGAGGGCCATGGGCCTCATCGACGATCAGTACGGCATTATGCGCATGCACGCGCTGGGCGATCGCGGCAATATCAGCACACAGGCCGTGATAGCTCGGGGAGACGACGATGACGGCGCGAATCTCGGGCTGGACTGCCAAGGCTTGCTCAATCTGGGTTGCCGTCACACCCCAGGCCAGATCCCAATGTTTGTCGTGTTGGGGCGTGAGGTAAACGGGGGCCGCTCCTGACAGCACTAATGCCGCCAAGACGGACTGATGAGCGTTACGCGGCACGAGAATTTTATCCCCCGGCGAGCAGACCGCTAGCACCGCCGCCTCAATGCCACAGGTCGAACCGTTGGCCAAAAAGTGGGTCGTCTCAGCGCCAAAAGTCTGTGCGGCCAGCTCCTGTGCTTGTTGAATCGGCCCCGAGGGCGCAAAGAGATTGTCTAACTCGGGCAGCTCCGGCAAGTCAGCGCGCAAAGCTGTAGCCCCTAACAACGCCTGCAGGGGTGGGGCTGCCCCTCGACCCCCTTTATGACCCGGTGCATAAAAGGCGGCTTGCGGTCGGGCGGCAGCGATCGCGAGGGCAGTCAATAACGGCGTTTCATCCAAATCGGGCATGCACAATCAGGGGAGACATCATTGAGCACACTAACTTGGAGCCGTGATATTTCGGCCTTGGTAGTCAGACCAGCAATTGTTGCGCACGCAAAAACGGAGTCGCACTCAGGGGGCGACTCATCACTACGACAACTCCACGACGAAACGGTTGGTTTGATTTGAAACGGAACAACCTGGCGCAACGCCAGCAGCCAGTCGCGCTCCCATCGCTGCCCTAACGGCCAGAGTAAGCCGGCTCAGCAGCAGTCGGCTTTGAGACGCGGGTCTTCATATATTCGAGCCACAGTTCGGCAAGCTCTTCGGCCTGCATCCGCCAATCGGGATTCAGACGATACATGCGCCGAGGGCGACCGCGACCATCCACCTTTTGCCAATACCCATCAATAGCTTCTTGCACTTCCAAAAACTTCAAGGCGCTATAGAGCACGGTGTCTGACAAGCGATAGTCACTGTAATTGCTAGCCAGCTTCTTGATCAGCTCTGTACCGTAGGAATCTTGCTGCAACAACACGGCCAATACATAGCAAACTGCTAGCTCTTTATTGAGATAAATGGGGGGTGGATTTTCAAAAAACTGATAAATATCTTGGAATTTCATCGGATTGCTCCTTGATTTTTAAGAACTAGCGTTGAGCAGCTACAAGAGCTGGGTTTTTATATCAAGCTTGGTATTGAGTCTATGAGCAGGCTATGGGCGCTCACAGCGTTATCGTTGCCTGCAGCAACGTCTGGTTTAGGCGCGTCCAAAGGCATCCATGGCCTAGTCACTCACCGACAACACAAACGAAACCATGGGTATATACCATGATCCCAACTTTAGTCTTAAGAGTTTTCTAGGCTGGTAGGTTAATTTTAAGCACTGATGTTTGCAAAAAGCGTTTTTAGTGACGAGATAGTTACCATCCGCAAATCTTGGAGACATTCTTAAATTTTTCTGGCCAGATAATATTGATGGGCCGGATCCAATTCGAAACTTTAAGGCCCATTATTCAGCCGCTCAAAACCGTCTGGTCTATCGTTCTCAGGGAGATCTAGCGGCAAGGTATCCGTTCGCAAAAGCACCTGCCCATTGCCCACGGCAAATAATTCGACTTGTAACGGCCCGATGGTGTAAATGGCCTCTGACGCGATCGCCTGAATGTCGATCGCGCCAGTCAGGGTGTTCAGGCCCTCAACAAAGGCGATAAGCGCCTCAGTGCGACCCTCGGCCACCTGTAAGGTTTCGCCCACAAGGCCATCTTGACGAGCGCGAAACTGTAAAGAAGCCAGCAGCAAGTTGAGCTTTTCCACCAGCTCTTGGTTGGTCAAGCTGCGGGGAGCAACGCTGACGGAGGCCAACTGTTCGCCTGGCTCATAGATGATTTCGTTAACGGCGGCATCAATGAAAACTTGTACACAGGGATCGCCATTCGCGACCACGCAGGGCTCACCGATGATGTAGTTAGCGGCCGATCGCACCCGAACGACGTAGGGGTCGCCATTGCTAATGCGCTCGATCAACCGATCGGCATCCTCTTGGGGAATGAGAATCACCGGGCGATCGCGATCAATCCCCGGAGCGATTTCTTGAATGGCTTGCCGATTGGCCTCTCGCAATAGCTGATCGACGGCGCGGCGGGCATCGGCGCGATCGCGCACCCGTATCAGCACCGACACCAACGACTGGTTGCGCCCCACCGCGACACTGCCGCGAAACAGCCCTTCATACTGCCGCTCTAAGGCGGTCACGTCGGCTTGTAGGCTGGCCTGTTGCAACTGCAGCTCGCTGAGCCGCTGCTCGCGCTGGGCAATGTCGCGATCGCGCTCCGCAATGGTGCGATCTCGCTCCGCAATCTGCGCGCGTACGGTGGTCTGCTGCTGCAACAAGCTCGCTCGCTCCGACTCCAACCGCTGAATCTCTTGCTGCAGTTGCGCCGACTGCCGTGACACATTGCCCAACTGCCCCTGCAGCGTTTCGAGTCGGGTGCGAGATTCCTGCAGCTCTGATTCTGTGGTGCGCTGTTGCTGCACCGCCTGTTGTAAAAACTGGTTGATGTCTTCCAGATCGGCCCGGGCCTGTCGCTGCTCTTGGCGAGCGGTAGTGAGGGCTGATTCAATCCCGTCTTTTTGCTGTTGGGTACTGTCGAGATCGGTTTTGGCCTGCTCTAAATCAGACTGAATTTGCTCCAGCTCAAACACGCCGGTGCGCAGCTGCTGGCTCACCCCAAACAGTAATCCGAGGGTGGAGGCGGAAATGACCGCACCGGTCAAAATACTGACGACAGTCGCCGTTTGCCGGGGACGCAGGTTAAAGAGACTGAGGCGAGCCTTGCCAACGCGCATGCCGATGCGATCGCCCAGCGTGGCAATCACACCCCCCAAAATCAATACGGCTAAAACCAGGACGTATCCTGTGGCCATGCCCTGTCACCTGCAGTTCAAACCCACTCTACTGCACAGGTTTGCAATCAAGTGAACTGTTGGCTGAGATTAACCGGGTCGTGAACGGTGATCTTCTTTTTATGGATGGCAATCATCCCTTCTTGGCGCAGATAGCCCAACAAACGAGTCACGGTCACCCGAGTTGAGCCAATGGCTTCGGCGATCGCCTGGTGCGACAATTTAAGGTCGATCGTGATGCCATCAGAACTCGGCAGGCCAAAATCACGACAGAGAATCAGCAAGAAACTGACTAGACGAGACCCCATATCGCGGTGGGCCAACGTTTCAATCATCATTTCCGTTTGCAGAATGCGGGATGACAAGCCTTTGAGCATCACCATCGCCAACTCAGGATTTTCGGTGAGGGCGGGCTGCACTTGATCAATCGGCAGGGACAGCAGCTCAACCGGGGTAAAGGCGACGGCGTGATAAAAGCGATCGGAGCGCTCACCCGTAATCAGCGACAACACCCCAAACACGCTGTTCTCCCGGAGCAGGGCAACCGTGATTTCTTCGCCAATTTCATAGACCCGCGAGAGCTTGACCGCGCCCTTCATCAAAAAATAGACCCGCTCTGCCGGATCGCCCGGAAAAAAGATCGTTTTCCCCCGCTCATAGGTTTCCACCATGGGCGGAAAGGCCCCACCGGCAAGCTGTCGAAACGCATTGGCTAAAGGTTTATCCGGTGCTGCCACCATCTTGAGTTCACTCTCGTCTGCTAGAACCGCACATCATCATATCTATAGTCTAATGAAAGTAAATAGAAGCATGAGCCAGTTAGAACCGGTCACTTTCTACCCGACTGATCAAAAGACACAGACTACTGTGTATTGGATATCAATTAACGCGACTTATAAGAATAGCTTTTGTATCTATCAATACCCAATTATGGCAAACCCTTGAGAAAGTAGTTTATTTTTCCTGGACATTGATATATCTCGTCCAAATCACCAGCTAGGCCATCTTGACTACCGGTGTTTCCTAAAATGCAGTGTTTGAGATCGCGCCGCCATCAGCATCGTGACAAGGCCTCACTTGCTTCCTTAAAATATGCTGCTTTTTTTTTGCCCGACAGTCGATTTTTTCCATCAAGACTTGATCGCGCCCCAAGGAACTGGGGTAGGGATGATTTGCCACCTGCAGCAAAAGATTGAAACTCGCATTTTGTGGATGAGTCCAGCTTGAGACCCCACAGAAACCGTGTGTTACAGCCAATTTTCTCTCGACAGGGAATTATCCCTAAAGGGCTGAGAGCAAAAGCGTAGTGGACATTGCCATTGGGTATCTGCCCATTGTAGTGAGGCCGGCGGGCCGAGGCTGGAGAACGGGACGCTTCTCGCCCAGTGAGTCTTGCAAGATGTTGCCCCTTGGCCTGCCGCCGCCACTAGAGACTGTCGGGGCGATCTCAATGCCCTAAATACAAGGCATCTCGCTATACCCGACTTTTTTTGTCGGGTATGTTTGACCCGCTTTTTCGTGCTGTGCTACTATCCGCGAAAGTTCATCGCGAACCAATAAAGTTCACTGTGGACACAGAAAAGCATTTAGTTTCGTCCATCCACCGCGAGAGAGAAGACACCCCATGACTCAGGCTATTGATAAACCTCAAACCCTATCGACGGCGGCTTCATTAACGCCGACGTTTTCGGCACTGCGCTGTCGTGAGTGTGGTGAAAACTACGAGCTGGGTGCCAAGCATGTCTGCGAAGACGTCTGCTTTGGCCCCCTTGAAGTGGTGTATGACTATGATTTGATTCGTCAGCGCGTCAGTCGGGCCAGCATTGAGGCCGGGCCCAAGTCGATCTGGCGCTACAAAGACTTTTTGCCGGTCGCTACGGATACTCCGATTGATGTGGGCACGGGCATGACCCCGCTGCTCAAGACTAATCGCCTCGCCCGGCGCTTGGGACTCAAGTCGCTCTATATCAAGAACGATGCGGTCAATATGCCGACCCTGAGTTTCAAGGATCGGGTGGTGTCGGTAGCCCTGACCCGCGCTCAAGAACTGGGCTTCACCACGGTTTCTTGCGCCAGCACGGGCAATTTGGCCAACTCCACTGCCGCGATCGCCGCCCATGCCGGGTTGGACTGCTGTGTCTTTATTCCCTCTGATTTAGAAGCGGGCAAGGTATTAGGCACGCTGATTTACAATCCCACCCTGATGGCGGTGAGAGGCAACTATGACCAAGTCAATCGTCTCTGCTCTGAGGTGGCCAATACCCAGGGCTGGGGCTTCGTCAATATCAACCTGCGTCCTTACTATTCCGAAGGGTCAAAAACCTTAGGCTATGAAGTAGCCGAGCAGTTAGGGTGGCAGTTGCCCGACCACATCGTCGCTCCCCTGGCTTCGGGTTCACTCTTCACCAAGATCCATAAGGGTTTCCAAGAATTCATTAAGACCGGCTTGGTAGAAGATAAAGCCGTCCGCTTTAGCGGCGCTCAGGCGGAGGGCTGTTCGCCAATTTCGCAAGCCTTCAAAGAGGGTCGCGACTTTGTCACGCCAGTGAAGCCCAACACAATCGCCAAGTCGATCGCCATTGGCAACCCCGCCGATGGCATCTACGCCCTCGACATTGCCCGTAAAACGAACGGCAACATCGAAGATGTCACCGATGCGGAAATCATTGACGGCATGAAGTTGCTCGCCGAAACCGAAGGCATCTTTACCGAAACGGCGGGGGGCACCACCATTGCAGTGCTGAAAAAGCTGGTGGAAGCCGGCAAGATTAATCCTGACGAAACCACCGTGGCCTACATCACCGGCAACGGCCTCAAAACCCAGGAAGCGGTGCAGGGCTATATCGGCGAGCCGTTGACGATTGATCCGAAGCTGGAAAGCTTTGAGCGGGCACTCGAGCGGGCTCGCACCCTAGAGCGTTTGGACTGGCAACAAACCTCTGTATAAAGCGTTTTCTTTGAGTTTTCTGGAGTTGCTCCGTGAAAACTCACTCTCGCGTAGTCGCAGCCTGCCTTTGTTGACACAAACAGGGGTAGG
>JBHJJI010000145.1:0-32257 GCA_050042805.1 Leptolyngbyaceae cyanobacterium | reverse complement strand
CTGCTACGCCATAGCGCGATGCCTGGTGCTGGGTCTGCCACCATTGGGCGATTTGGTCATAGCCAGCCGCTGTTTTTTGAGGATCCACAGGCAAGTTTTCTCAAGCACTTCAAAGGCATGTTCCTAATCTGCCAAACTAGGCAACAAAGCATTGTGGGTGGGATACCATGCGTCGGTTATTGGTTGGAATTTTGTTGGCGATCGCGCTGGTTCTCGCCATTGCTCCACCGGCCCTGGCCCATAATTGCCGGATTCAAAACGACCACACAATTTGTCTGGAACGCGTACAGCGTAGTGCCAAGTATCATTGGCGCTACCGTGTGCAGGCAACCATCGATGGTGCATCGCAACCCTTAACCCGCTACAACTGCCGCGATCGCACACGCACGCCCTTAGCTGGCCCCCAAAAGGGCATCACTCAGCCGCTTTTACCGGAAGGTGTCGGGGTCCGGGTCTGTCAACTCCTTAACCGCTGATCGGCACCTCTGTCGCCATCATGAGTTGCCTGGAGAATCTGACCAGCTCGGGGCATCCTGAGCACTCTAAAAATGGCGAGGAGACGATCGGTTCAACAGCGAGCCATCCGCAAAATCTGGCGACGACTCTACAACCGGCGTCACACTACTCATCCAGGTTCTCGGCCCCCTGCCCCCAAGGCTCCCTAGCCATCCGCAACGGTCGGTAAAAGCACGCCGCCATCGACTCCATACATCACCAAGCCGCCATCGATCGTCAGCACCTGACCCGTAATATAGGCTGCTGCCGGATCCGCTGCCAAAAAGCGAATCAATCCGGCCACCTCAGAGGCTTCGCCATAGCGACCGAGGGGAATGTACTTGAGAATGTCTTCGGTGTTGGACAGGTCTTCGGTCATGTCGGTTTTGATAAAGCCGGGAGCCACGGCATTGACCGTGACACTGCGGGAAGACATTTCTTTAGCAATTGTTTTGGTAAAGCCAATGACGCCGGCCTTTGCCGCACTGTAGTTGGCTTGTCCGGGGTTGCCCATCAGTCCGGCCACCGAAGCGATATTGATAATCCGGCCCGATCGCTGCTTGAGCATTAGCTTGCTCACCGCGCGGGTACACAAAAAGACCCCAGTCAGGTTGAGATCAATCACCGCCTGCCAGTCTTCTGGCTTCATGCGCAGCAGCAGCGTATCGCGGGTAATACCGGCGTTGTTGACCAGGACGTCTACCCGGCCCCATTTCTCAGTCGTGGCTTTGATCAGCGCATCTACCTGATCGGCTTTTGAAACGTCAGCCTGCAGGGCGATCGCGCTACCGCCGTCGCTAGTAATGGTGGCGACCACCTCATCAGCGGCTTCGCTAGAACGGGCATAGTTGACGACCACATGAGCACCCTCAGCCGCCAGCGCGATCGCGGTGGCGCGGCCAATGCCCCGCGATGCCCCCGTCACAACGGCAACCTGATCTATAAGCAGCGCTGACATGGCGTTTTCTCCTGATCTGCAATCCCAATCCAAAGGGCTATCTTACGCCATCCAGTCATCCTGTTAAAAGATTCCGGTATCTGGCAGCCAGTGGGCAAAATGCGGATTAGCCTACAAAAGTCGAATCGCCTTCCGCTGCAATGGCTACCAAACAGAAGTTCACCAGTTTTGCTGATTTGCTTGCCCAAAGCGAGCTACCCGTCCTCGTCGATTTCTACGCGGCGTGGTGCGGCCCCTGCCAAATGATGTCGCCAATTTTAGAGCAGCTCAACACCCAACTCAGCGGCAAAATCAAAGTCGTCAAAATTGACACCGATCGCTATTCGCAATTGGCCTCGCAATACCAAATTCACGCGCTACCGACCCTCGTTTTGTTCAAAAACGGTCAGCCCATTGAGCGCATTGAGGGGGTACAAACGGCGGATCAACTGGCCCAGCGTTTGCGCTCCCATCTCTAACCGGGGCCGCTTGTCGAAAGGTTTGTAACGATATCGCAGTCCGCTTAGCTGGTCGCTCCCCGGCTGGGTGAGGCCAGGAGATCGTCGATAAATCCCTCTAATTCATTGCTGCCAGAGGTTTTCAGCACCTTGAAAAGGCAACCAGCTCCCCGATGCATCACACGGCCCCGATTGCCAAGTGTGTCCAAATGCAAATCTCCTATCAGATAGAGACACGGCATTGGCTATGGTAATATTCTGGTGATTAGGAAAGGTAAGGATATCTAAGGCATGTCAGCCGTACAAGTAACCGATTCTACGTTCAAGCAAGATGTGCTTGAGAGCGAACTCCCTGTTCTAGTCGATTTTTGGGCTCCCTGGTGTGGTCCCTGCCGAATGGTAGCTCCAGTCGTGGACGAAATTTCTGAGCAGTACGACGGTCAGGTGAAAGTCGTTAAGCTCAACACCGATGAGAACCCGAGTGTTGCCAGCCAATATGGCATCCGCAGCATCCCCACACTGATGATTTTCAAAGATGGTCAGCGGGTTGACATGGTGGTCGGTGCGGTGCCTAAAACCACCCTCGCCAATACGTTAGAAAAATATCTCTAGGCGACCCTCTGGCCAACTGTATTTGAGGCCGGAGGTCGATTACTGCCTTGACTTTTGAAATGGCGTCATGAAATTAATCATGACGCCATTTTTGATGAATACGTCTCCTCCAGGACGAATCTAGAGATTGGTATCCCCACCACAGACTGGTTACCACAACCTTCTCTGGCAAGGTTTGTCAGGGCCACTCCCTGAGATCGGCACAGTATTCCCCTCACCACAAGAAATCGGCTACCGATTTTAAATGAGGCGATCGCTGCCGAGATGGATGTCAGACACAACCGCCCCGCCAGAATTTTTCTGACGGGGCGGTGAGGATGTCAGCCCTCAGGTGAGAGGGCCGATCGATCAGGCGTTAGATCCGCACAGTGGAGCCATCAAACAGCGGCACAGACATCGAGAAGTTTTCGCCATAGGTCAGCTTTTGCTCCTCTAAAATGCCGATCGCGATCGCTTCACCCAAGCGCACCGACTCAGAATAGTCAGTGAAGTAGTGCACACCAGCCCAGTTGCGACCAATCGAGATGTTGGAAGCCAGCTTATTGAGTTCCCCTTCTACCGTCAGGTCAGGGGTGCCCTGTGCCACTTCGAGAGAAGTACCGCAGGGAGCGGGATAAACGTAGGGCTGAGGCAACACGTAGCGGTGGTCAAAAAAGGCCTTGAGAATGGTCACGCAGGCTCCAGCCACCGTCGCATGCCCTGCGCCATAGGCCGGGTGCATAGGCGATCCTTCTGGAAACGCCATCGGTAAGAGATAGCTAGTTGCCGATTCTTGATCGCAATCGCGACCGTCTTGAATGCGATTTTGACGAGCATTGTGATCGCGCACAGCTTCTAATAAACCCGAATGGGTCAGGCGATCGCAAATCGCTTCGAACGACTGGAACGTCGGATTGCCAGGGGTGTTTTTCATGCGGTGCAAACGTCCGCCGACGCCTTCGGGACGCAGGCGACGATGCACGTTGAACTTCTGGAACCGCACCGCCTTGAGGGCCCGCGTTGCCACCTCAGTCACTAGCGACAAGATGTGCGGCCCACCAAACTGAGCGAAGCCCTGCTGCCGATCAATCACATCAGCCTGCTGAAAGGGAATGCCCGGATCAAAGGGGGCATTCAGCGCGAGCAGCGACAAACAGGCATTGAGATACGCCTGGTACAGCGCGTCGTAGTGGACGTAAGTCGCCAAATCACGCGGCGTGGCGATAAAGCGATAGCGGTTATTGGGGCAATCGCCTTCATACGTCTCCGTACCGCGTAGGTCGGCACCATTTTGCACATCTAGCCACCATTCCCAGGTGGTCATATAGTCGCGATAAGGGGTCGCTACGCGCACTTTGTTTTGCCAAACTTGCGCACCGTAGCGGACAAAGCCGGCGCGGGCGCTAGCTTCGGTTTGGGCACCGCCGCTGCCGAGTTCCGGCGTACCCGCACAGAGAAACTGCGATAGGTAAGGACCCACCGTGTCGCCAAAGGTCGTCCCCCGGAAAACGTTTTGCGGCGTCACCTGACCGCGACGGCGAGCCTGGGCAGCTGGCGAGAGTCCGGCGATTTCGCCACCTTTGAACCAGGTCAGACAATTTAACCGGGAGATCGCCGTCTGCACATCTTTGTCATAGTCAAACTTGGCAAAGGGAACATCGCGAACCAGCGCCATTTCATAAACTTCCGCCATTTCAGCGATTAGTTCTTCGCTATCGGCAACGGGAGCGGGAGGCATGGTCACAGCCTGAGCATCGGGGCCCTGCAAGTCAAAAGTATTCCCTGCTCCCTGACTTTCTGGGGCTCGGACGCCGACAGAGCCACCCTTAGCACGCTGCACATCGGCCGAATGGGTAAATCCCGATTTCCAGGTAATCGGTTGGTTGGGCTGAGCCCCTTTGGCAATCACTTGACCATTACTATCGCGCTGCAGAGGGCCTAAAGGGGTATCGCGAAAGTCGCGAACATCGCCGGAGTCAATGGCGCGGACAAATTGTTGAAAATCGTCGGGGTCAGCAATGAGACCATCATCTTCTCGGTGGGGCAATCCCTTCGTATAACTCGCAATGTAGGAAGGCTTACCGCTGCGAATAGCATCTTCAGCATTGGCGCATTCGCCCGCCTTCGCGAAACGATTGTTCAGCTCTTCACCATTCGCCTCATGGACGGAATGTTCCCGATTAAATGCGACTTTTGCAGCCTCGACACGAACGTTGAGGGCTTGGTTACGACGTGATTCCATAGGGGGCTATTTCCTTTGAGTTTAAAATTTTCCATGTTTCACACCCATAGGTTTTTCATCTATCTCACTTTTTTGATTCCAGATTTTCCTAAGTAATTTCCACCATCTCCCTGCAGGGTGACATCAACCTTTCAGCCTAGAATCTTTACCCAAATAGAGTTTCAAGAGATTTAACTAGAAACAAATTAAATCCAGAAAACCTATAAACAGCCTCAAAATCACTGAAAATAGCATTAAATCGATTACTAGCTCAAATAAAAATAATACGCCCTTCAAAGAAAAGCTTCCGGAAAGTCACGATACAAATCCATAGAAACTCATTTCCTGGCAGCTCATTACTCGCTTAAAACAGCCAAATTCATCTCTATATGACAGTTTTTTGAGTGGTTTTTTATTCTGCCCTCAAAAATTTTTGGCGGATTTCTGTTATCGAGACTTCACTTTTCTGTCACGATTCTGAGAAGCAATTTTCTATGCAATAGCCTCAAGCCTTAAACTTCGTTGGCGTGATTTCCAAGATCAGCATTGCCCCTATGAGAACTGTCGAGATTACGCAGCTCAGAGAATATCTATTGCAGAACATTGAAGCTGCTCGAACAATTCGCACCCCGCAACAGCTAAGTAGAAAGTCCTAATGAAACGATTCTGTAGGGCGTGTTGTGGCAGCAGCCCCAACACCGCCTGCATTGATTTTGTGCGTCATGCTAAGCGATGATGCACCGTTTTAGAGAATCGGATAAAGCCCCAACGGATAGCGCTGACCGCCACCAGCTTTGTGTGGAGGCAGCCTGGTTCACAATCTCACCTTAATCAGGCAGACGATCGCGATCGCACCCACAGAGAGCACAGCCACAAAAAACTGGCTGACCCTAGATTTAGGATCAGCCAGCTTTAGAGACCAATATGATTTGAGACTAGTTGGCGTTGGGCTGAGCTGGACGATAGGGCAGATTCTTTGCCCCTTCCAGTTTAGAGCCATCCTTTTCACCATCGGTCAGGCCTAAAGCATGCAGCGGATGATTGAGCACATCGACCAAGTTAGCCATGGTGTAGGTCATCAGCTCATCAGGGTTGATCAAAACCCATCCTTGAGCCGTCAACTCTCTCAGCTCAAAGTGTAAGTGCGGGCCGGTGGAGTTACCGGTACTGCCGATGAGTCCTACCACTTCACCCTGCTTTACCGTTTCACCGGGACGCACCAGCAGCCGCGATAGGTGGGCGTAGCGAGTTTCTAGCGAACCATTCTCATGGCGTAAAATTACCGTCAAGCCATAGCCGCCCAGATAATCAGCCACCTGCACTTCACCATCTTTGGTCGCCACCACAGGGGTGCCTTCAGGCGCACCTAAGTCAGTACCAGTATGAAAGCGGCGATCGCCCGATATGGGATGAATGCGCCAGCCAAACAAAGAAGTAATCGGGGATGGCATCGCGATAGGAAATACGAATTCTTCGGCCCCTCGGCGCAGCAAATTCAGCGTGCTCAACCTTTCATTGAAATACTCACGACTGATCACGGTAGTGTTGCCGACAGTCACACCGTTACTGCCAATGCCAATCGGCCCTAAATTGAAACCACTGCCATCAGCCCCAGCACCGTAGCTAGATCCACCCTCTTGTGCCCACGCGGCTTGAGCAGAGCTGCCACAGGCGCTGGCCGGAGCCGTTTGCCCTTGCTGCAGCCGGAATTGACAGCCGGTGGAGCGATCCGAAAAAATCAGCGACGGCGTATCTGGCGATGGGGTTGCGCCCAGGCTGTAGTCAGTCGGATCAATATAAACGTTGTTGAAAGTTTCGGCAGGAGGTAACGCTTCAGAACTCGCTGACGGCTCTTCTGGCTCTGCTGCAGGCGACGATTGAGCCGGGGCCTGTTCAAAGACGATCGTAGGCTCCGGAGCTGGGCTCACAGGCACCTGAGGCTCCAACAAAGATTCCGCAGAGGTTTCAACGGGAGCCATGGAAGGGACAACCTCAACCGCAGTTGGGGCCTCACCTTCGACCTCGACTTCGGCTTGAGCCGGTAGCATCCCACAAGTCAGGGCCAAGCTAACGGCCCCTAAGCTGCTCAACAGACGCATCTGTTTGGATAGCAACAGGGTTTGGTGAGTCCTGATTTCGCTGGAGAACTGCTCCGGCTGCATACTGATTACTCCGTCAAAGACCATCGTAAACCTCAGCCATTGTAGCCCAGGCTGATCTCACCTGGCTTTAAAAATCGCGTTGTTTGGTAGCCGTCTTGATCAGCAACGACGATGAGGTCACCGTTAGCAGAGACGCCCTCGACCACGGCAATGTGCCCGTCCAGGATAACTTGTTTGCCCACCTGAGCAAGTTTTTGCTGATACGCCTGGGTCAGCGCCAGGTGACCTTGATGTTGCCAATAGTAGTAACCCTGTAGGAGCCCTCTCAAAGCAACGGCTGCCAAATCCTCCAAGCTTTTCATCCCGGTCGCTGGCGAATCCGGCAAAAGCTGACGAATAGAGGTGGCGTTAGGCGGTAAAGGATTATCCCAATTCAGTCCAAGGCCGATGACGACAGACTGGAGGTTTGCGGGTTGCGATCGCGACGCCGGTGCCGCAGCCGACGCCGCCCGACTCAAGCGACTTTCGGCCAAAATACCACCTACTTTGCAGCCCTGACTGACGAGATCGTTCGGCCACTTGATTTGCAGCGCTACGCCTAAGTTTTCTAAGCCCGTCGCCACACCCCAGGCACTGGCCATCGTTAATAAGTTGGCATTGGCGATCGCCAGTTCTGGCTCCAACACTAACGAAAGATAGAGTCCCCCTGGTGGCGAAACCCAGGTACGTCCCCACTGTCCGCGTCCAGCACTTTGCTGACAAGCGATGACGACGGTGCCAGCCCCTCGCCCCTGCTCCACCAGTCGCCAGGCTTCTCGATTCGTTGAGGGCAAAGCATCATACAGACAGATGTCCAATTGCGGCCGCAAGGACGCCAGTGCCGGTAAGACCCCAAGCTCTTTCGCTGGTCGATTCAGGGCTTCAATAATGCGCCAGTGCTCCACGGTGTATCCCTATTCTCAGTCAGGACTTACGCAGTTGCATCCGATTTTGGCCCCCTAACCCCCAAATCTAGGGAAAATCGGATGCAACATCCCCCCAATTTGGGGGATGCAGGGGGCTCTTGCGTAAGTCCTATCAGTCATCAAACTGCCGATGCCCGCTTGGCAAAGCCGGAAAGCCTAGGGGCGGGGGGTAAATTTATCGTCTTTTTCAGAGCAGCGATATTACATCTTCTCGGCCAACAGCTCGGCCAACAGATAGTAGGCACGTGCAGTGAGCCCTGGAGTCTGCCCAGTATCCTGAGGAACGCCACTGCATTAAACTGCGTCTGTACAACCTGCTTTACCGACTGCCCAGCATGCAAAAATCGACCCATGGCTCGTGGGAATGGTGCACCCAAGCCGGTCATCCGTATCTCACAGCAACGCTCCTAAACCGCTGGCCCCACGGCTTTTTTACGCGGGAGTCTTGGCCCCAAGCGCCTGAAGTCTTGAGTCAACAGCTCGCGCCCGCAGCCGTAATCTATCGCGCTCAGCAGGTGCATGGCAATCGGGTACTGAGTCCCAACGACTTTTCTCAGGAGCCGTTGACGACTCCCAACAGCCGACCGGCAGCCGATGCTGTGATGACCACTGGGTCGCAGCAAGCGGCCTGGGTCTGTACGGCTGATTGCACCCCCGTCTTGATCGGCGATGTTGCCACGGGTCAAGTCGCCGCCGTGCATGCGGGCTGGCGCGGCACTGCCCTGCGTATCGTCCCCACGACGATTGACAAGATGCAGGCCCAGGGGAGTGAGTTGAAGAATTTGCGGATTGCGATGGGACCGGCGATCTCGGGCCAGGTTTATCAAGTCTCGACGCAAGTCGCAACGGAAGTGGGGCGTTCGCTGCGGCGACCGGCTCAGAGCGACGCCGAGTTAGTAGACCACTTGCAAGCTTTGACCCCAGCCCCATTACTGCCGGATACCGAACCCGGACGACTGCGGCTAGATGTGCGGCAGATCAATGCGCTGCAGCTGTTAGCCTTAGGCCTTGACCTCCAGCAAATCGAGATCGCCCCCCATTGCACTTATCAGGAACCCGCCCGCTTTTTTTCCTATCGGCGATCGCACGAAAAAAAAGTGCAGTGGTCTGGCATTGTCAGCTGCTGAGATCTTCAGTAACCTCAGGATCGGCTTGACTTGACAGCGAAGGAGAGGAAGAGGAGGGGGTCTGTCCGTTAGGGGACTCAACATCGCCCGAATAGGTACCATTATCAGTCGTTTGCGGCAGCGGCTCTAACTCTTGCCCCACGGGTGAAGGGGGCGGTGCCTCAACCACTTTGGCCGGTGGCGGTATGGCTTCCACGAGCGGCACCGTTTCGATCTCCAGCTTGGCTGGTCGACTGCCCCCCGATAGACGCTGCAGCAGCTTCGGCTTTTGATCGTGTAGCAGATAAATGATGCGATCGCCCGCCTTCCAAGCGTCATCGTCTTGCAGAGAAACCCACATGTGGCGATCGCGCTTCACCAAGAGGGGCATCAATTCGCCATTGCGCATCAGCGCCCGCAGGTGAGCGCGCTGCATGAGTGCCCCCTCCGTTCGCAGTTCAGTTTCGCCCAGTCTCACCCTCCCCTCCCGTAAATATCCGTTCCACTGCTTTAGGGCAATGGTGGGAAAAGTCGCATTAGCAGACGCTGATTTCTGCCCCAAGCCCCCTTTTTTTGCCAGGGTTTCCTTCGCCGCATCTTCTTTGGGCAAGACGGCGATAATCCGGGGCAGCTGAAATTCTTCTTGGGCTTGCTGTGCCACCACCGCATTGATATCGCCATTGTTCGTGATGGCCAACAGCGTCCTAGCCCCCCCAATCCCGGCTTCTTCCAGCACCTCAGCATCCAGGGCACTGTTGACAAACACCGGCAAGTTTTCCTGTTCGGCCCCGACACAGGCATCGGCATTGGTGTCGATCAGCGCCACCGGTTCGCCGTTTTCTTTAAACAAGCGGGCAATCAGCAAACTCAGCGGGCTGCAGCCCACAATCACGGCACCACTGCCTTCTTTTTGCCCCGTCAGCCCCAGCAATCTGGCCAGCAAACTGGCCGTCAGGCCCTGTGACAGCACCGTAATAATGATGGTCAAAAAGACCAGCGCCTTAATCGCATCGCCCCCACTGATGCCACGCTCGGTCAGCAAGATCGCAAACAAAGACGCAACCGAGGCCGACACAATCCCACGCGGCGCAATCCAGCTCAAAAAGGCCTTTTGCCGCCAGTTCAAGTCACTGGGAGCGGTGCAGATAAAAATGTTGAGGGGACGTACCACGACCATCAACACAGTGACCGTGAGCACAGCCCCTCGGCCCAGCGCAAAAATACTGGCGATCGAGAGATCAGCCGCCAGCAGAATGAACAGCACCGAAACGGCGAGAATGGTTAGCTGCCCCTTGAAGCGTCGCAGCAAGCGCTCATCGGGCACTGACAACGCCCGCAAAACAACCCCCGCCACAACCGTTGCCATGAGTCCCGATTCGTCCTGAATTTCCTGCGCTAAGCCATAGAGCCCCCACAGGGTCGCCAACACCACCAGATTGCGCAGTTCTTCCGTCAAAAATTGAGTTTTTTTGAGAAACAGGCCAAGCAGCGCACCGCCCAAGCCGCCAATCACGGCCCCTGTCCCCAGACGAACCGTCAGACCGCTGATGATTAGCCAGGGATCGGCGTCGCCATTCAAAATAATGTCCAGGACGACCACGGCCAGAATCGCGCCGACGGGGTCAATGAGCACCCCTTCGCCTTCTAGCAACGTCGCCACTTTGCGATCGCCGGTGACTTGCCGCAGCAGCGGATTGATGACAGTCGGCCCAGTCACCACCACCAACGAGGCATAAAGGAAGGCCAGAGACCAGGGAAACTCGCCCAGCCAATGCGCAGCCATACCGCCCCCTAAAAGGGTAATAAACACCCCCGTGGTGACCAAATTTCGCAGGCTATTGGAAACCCGATCTAACTCTTTGAGCTCTAGACTCAGCCCCCCTTCAAAAAGAATCAGAGCAACACAGAGAGACACCAAAACTTCTAGGCCCACGCCCAGCTCTTGGGGTCGCACCAGCCCAATGCCATCTGGCCCCAAACTAACCCCAAAGACCAGCAAGAAAATAATGCTGGGTACCTTGAGATATTCGCCGATGACCTGGGCACTGATTCCGGCTAGGACGGTCAGGACAATTTGAATTGTGATCTCAAACGAGTTGTCCATAAGCGTTGCGCTGACCCAACAGCAAACCTGTTAGTGCAGCTGAGGCTGACGGCAGCTAGCCATCGACCTCAAACAGCAGCGCGGCATCCCCTTAAAGCTTGAGTTTGACCGACGATCTTTCGACAAAGAGCTCACAAATAAAGTCCACACGTTCGTCAAGGCATAAGGGCGCGGTCTCCAGAAACACTGAGGTTTCAAGACGCATTGACTCGCCCGCAAAAGCCTGGCAGATTCGAAACGATTCAAGCGAAATCGATGGATACCGTGTCCTGAATATCGTCAAATCCTGATAATCCAATCCAGCATAACACCTGATCCCAATTGGGGATTTTTGGGGCTGCCATGGTTCAAATCGCCCGTGATCGCCCCGCGATTCCCCCAGCCATCGTCCAGTCCCCTAGGGCGCGGCGGTGAACCTGACGTAGGTCATAATAAAAGACCTTGCTGTTTGACGTGCACCCTATGTCTGCCTTCATCCGCCCCGACCTGCAGGAATTTTCGGCCTATAGTTCCCACGCTGCGGCGATAGAGCCTAAGCACGCTGACCCCATTGATCAGCTAGACACCAATGAATCTGCCTATGATTTGCCTGCCCCCCTCAAGGCGAAGCTGGCGCAGGAATACCAAATAAGCCTCGCGACGAACCGCTACCCCGACGGCGATCATGGGGTCTTACACCGGGCGATCGCGACCTATGCGACGGCCTCCGCCCACCCAGATTCCCCCACCGTCACCGCCCAGCACATTACCGTCGGCAACGGTTCCGATGAGCTGATTCGCTCGTTGCTGATTAGTACCTGCGTCGGACGAGCCGGGTCAATTTTAGTGGTTGAACCGACCTTCTCGATGTATAAAATTTTGGCCCAAACGCTGGGTGTTGAGGTGGTGAGCGTGGCCCGCGACTCGCAAACCTTTGCCCTGGATGTGGCGGCGACTCAAGCCGCGATCGCCCAAGCGACGACGCCAGTGCGCATGGTGTTTATGGTTTCGCCCAACTCCCCCACAGGCAACAGCCTGACTGCGGCAGAACTGACCTGGCTACGCAGCTTACCCACAGACATCTTAGTGGTGGTGGATGAAGCCTACTTCGAGTTTAGTCAGCAAACGACCCTGTTAGAGGCCCTGCAGCGGCCCAATTGGGTGGTGACGCGCACCTTTTCAAAGGCCTTTCGGTTGGCGGCGCATCGGGTCGGCTATGCGATCGCGGCGCCCGCCATTATTGACGTGCTGGAAAAAGTGCGGCTGCCCTACAATCTGCCCAGCTTTTCTCAAACGGCAGCCTTGCTCAGCCTGCACCATGCGCCTGAAATTTTAGCGACCATCCCAGAAATCCAGACAGAACGCGATCGCCTCATTGCGGCACTGCAGGCGTTACCCGATTTTCAGGTGTGGCCCAGCGATGCGAACTTTGTCTATTGTCGTCCCACGGTCAAAAGTTTGACGGACGTCTTCACCGGGCTATATCAACTGGGTAGTCGCGTTCGCCAAACCGGCGGTGGCTTGCGCATCACGATTGGCACCCCAGCCGAAAACACCCGCACGCTGGCGCATCTAAAAACGGTTTTGGCGGGCTAGAACTTCTCTCGGCGTCCCTACGATCCAACATATAGAGACGACTTCAGCTTTATCACGTGCTGACCGCAGTCTTGAGAGAGCAGCCGGATATTGAGAAAGAGATCGCTTAAAGCCATCCAAAATAAAAAATATCCCGCCTGAAGAACCCGGTTTCTGGAAATAGGTCAACAATCTGCGGCCAGTGCTTCATAGAAACCGGATTCTTGGACACATTAGTTTCTTGGAACACTCTTACTTGCAGTGGAGTCTAATTGGATGGCCTCGAAAGCGCTTTATTTCTGACGGGCCTGGCGGACGGTGCGCGGAAAAACGCCCACCAGCATTGAAAAGGCTTCGTCAGGCACGCTATCGACAATATCTTGGTCGAAGTAGGTTTTAAACTGCTCCAAAATCATTTGGGCGCGTTCGACGGGGATGGGTTTATCGGTGAAATTTTGAGTGAGCCTGACCCACTGCAACCGAATGCGAATGGCCTTTTGCTGCTCTTCGTAGGATTTGGGCTCTACCAAAGACAAGTTACCTAGCGCTGTGATGCGATCGCAGTTGGCATCCAAAGCACCACCGACGGCTGCACCCGGCCCCGCAAACTCGGCATGGAACTTTTTGTAGACCACGATGCCATTACGACGCCGACTGTTGACGATCCACAATTTGCCACTGTTGATTCGATCCAAAACGATGTTCGAATTGGGGGATTGCTTCACAGGAGAGGAGGCTACATCGTCTCGATAAGTTTGAGGCATAGTAACAAATTGATTAACCTGGAGGCCGATGGAGCTCACGAGTCACACATAATATTCATAATTCCCGCAGAACTCATTAAGTAATGTCCGCAAGATAGATTAAGCAATCGCACCACTCATTTTGCCAATCTCGATACCGTCAATCTCCTCTCTATTTTAGAGGAATGATTTTACAAAACGTCGGCCATCTCCGTGTTGTCTCTAAAGCTGGTGTAAAGTTCTCATCAAATCCTGGTGATGTCTGTGTGAACTTGTCGTCTCCCATCCTCTGTCTGCCAAGTAGAGCACATTCTGCGAGGCCAACCAGCACAATTCAAAGAATTTGTCAGAGACCCTGATCGGCGGGAGGGCGATCGCTGTCGGCTCGCACTGAACCGCTGATGGCCGCGGTCAGTCGGGACGGAGGGCACCCACTGGAGGGTTTGTCTCCTGGAGTAGTGGCGGCGCCAACACGGCTGGCCAACCTATTTTTATGGAGCGGCATCGTCAGCATCATCTTCTCCCAGCGATCTAGGACTCCAGAATCTAACCAGTTTCAGAGGCATGATGGGACTTAGCGCCCGCCCCAGTTTGATCAAAAATTCTGGATTGCTCACATCATGCTTTGACCAGTCTCTCAGTTCTTACTGCCGCATTCTGTCATAAACCGGAATAGAAGCAAGCAGCGCTGGCATCCGCCAGCCATGGTTCGGTATGACCCTTCAGCTCCGTGTAATCACAGCAATCGCTGGGCGATGAATCACTACCGCCCCAACGAGCGTCGAAAATTGAAAAACTTTTGCAAGATGCTCTGCAGCCGGTGATTGGCCGCATAGGTTTCCTTCGTTAGCTGCAGTGCCGTCTTGCTGTTGATTTCCGCCAGGGTGGGGTAGACGTGAATAATCGACTTCAGCGCCCCAATTTTGAGCTTGTAGCTCATGGCTAGAACCACTTCGTGGATGAGTTCTCCGGCAGCGGGGCCAACGATGTGTGCCCCTAAAATTTCACCATTCTTGCGCGTAATAAATTTTGCAAACCCGTCCGTTGCCGCTTCGGCAATGGCTCGATCAACATGATCAAAATTGTGTCGCAGCACCATGATATCGTCACCATATCGTTTACGGGCCTGCTCTTCGGTCAGACCCACACGAGCCAACTCGGGCTCGGTAAAGGTCGCCCAGGGAATCACTCGATAGTCGGCTTTTTTAGTGGGAAAGACCAGTGCATTTTGCATGGCGACCGCCCCTTCATAACCGGCAACATGGGTAAATTGATAGCCCCCAATCACATCCCCAGCCGCATAAATTTTAGGGTTGGTCGTCTGCAGCTTGGCGTTAACGACGACGCCTTGCTTACCAACCTCAACCCCCGCCGCTTGCAGATTCAGGTTTTCCACATTGGGCACACGGCCAGCGGCCAGCAAAATTTCATCGACGACGAGGCGATCGCCGGTATTGGTGACTACGACTTTCTTATCCCCTTCCACCAAAACCTGTTGCGCTCGGGTTTCAGTCAGGATTTTTACCCCTTCGGCGGCCATTTGCGCCTGCACGACGCGAGCCGCTTCGGGATCCTCTTTTGGCAGAATGACATCATGACTGGCGATCAGCGTCACTTGGCTGCCCAATCGGGCAAATGCTTGACCCAACTCACACCCGATCGGGCCAGCCCCAATCACCACCAACGACGCAGGACGAGCCTCAATGGAAAACACATCCAAATTGGTGAGGTATCCCGCTTCTTTAAGCCCCTCAATGGGCGGCAAGCCAGGACGTCCGCCCGTGGCAATCAAATAAGTCCGGGCCTTGAGTTGACGCCCCTGCACTGCAAAGGTTTGCGCGTCGGTGAACCGACCTTCGCCGTAAATCACTTCAACCCCGAGCGACTCAAATCGTTCGGTCGAATCATGCACCTGAATCGTGTCGATCGCGCGGCGCACATGCCCCAGAGCTTCACCTAAGCGCACATCATTGAGGGTCGCCATGACGCCATAGGTCTCAGCTTGTCTCACCGTATGGGCGACGCGCCCAACATGCAGCAAAGACTTGCTCGGCACGCAGCCATAGTGCAAACAGTCACCGCCTAAGCGGGGTTCTTTTTCGATGAGGGCGACTTTGGCATTGAGTTGCGCCCCCGCACTGGCAGCCACGAGCCCAGCCGAGCCGCCCCCGATGATAACGAGATCATAATCAACAGCCATTTCCTTTCCCCCTGTGCTCATCGAGTTCATGTTTAGCGTACTCAGATTGCCTGCTAACTAGCTGAGGCCAAGCTGAGAAGATGCCGTGAAACAAAGACAGCAGCGCTCCCCTGGCACTACATTCCCGCCAAAGGTATCGTGCTAGTCCACCAACTCATCTCGACTATCGCCCAACCGCAAATCCCGAGAGGGGTCAGGAGAGTTTTGACGGTCAAATCTGACATCGGGCGCTCCCTGATCAGTCAGACCTGAAAAGTCCGCCTGCCGCCAAGTCTGCCTGCTAGGCCTTAACGACCAACACACCCGGCTCCGACTGGATAGGCACCAGGTTGAGCACGTCGAGCTGGGCACAATATTGCAAATCCTCTTCTTGGTGGAGGCGCAGCAACCGTTGACCATGGCTGGCACAGTGCATCAGCTCCAGTAGCGAGTCTTGCCACTGCTGATAAAGACTGACCGCCGCAATGGTGGCATCATTACCAGCAATATCCTTGAGGTCACAGGATTGCTGTTGAACGAGTTGGTCAACGATCGCCCCAGCGCAAACGGTGTCTTCGAGGGCGTAGTCACCTTCCCACCCTGACCCGACTAGCCAAACCTGCTCAGGTTGATGCTTGAGCAGAAAATCCACCACCGCCTGTCGCGTCGTCAACGCGGCGGTAATCACCATCTGCACCTGTTGAATCCGATGCAGGCAACGAGTGCCGTTCGTTGTACTCATGAATAGGTGACGCCCGCCAGACAGTTCAGCAGTGTGATCGAGCGGGGAATTGCCCAAGTCAAACCCCTCCACCCGGGCACCGCCGCGTTCTCCCGCTAGCAATCGCTGATCGACCGGGAATTTTTGGCTCGAAGCCCGAAGCAACTCTAAATCGCTAAACACGTGAATGGATTCTGCACCAGCGTGGAAGGCCGCCGCCATGGTGGTCGTTGCTCGCAAAACATCGATCGCGATCGCGCAGTCAGGTAGAGCGCCATCTGGCACTTCTTCAGGCGTGTGATAGACAAATAACTTCACGAATTGTGGGCGCTCCCAATGTTAATACCGCTCTCAAATTTTTATTTTATTCGGGAAGGATCACAAAAAGAGATTAATCTTCGACAGCGCTGATTCTAGAGCAGGCTGTAATCAAGGTCGGCTCAAGGTTTGCTCCCCTTTATCGATCTGTTTGTCGGCCAGTCTGTCGGCAGCTGTGGGCCAAACTGACCATGCGAGATCACCATCGCACATCGCCCGGTCTTGAAACTGATGCCCACAATGCCCCACACAGGTTACAAGATGGGGAAAACATCCACATTTGCGAGCCCACTGCCACAGATAGGGAAAGGGCAAAGACCGAAAATCTCCCAGATTTTTGGGATTGGTTGACACAGGGTTTACTCGCAGTCTCAAGATGGGGGACGAGCGCGGTCATGCCGAACCCAAAGGTTGTCACCCATTACGATGACGTGGCCTAGTTCTCCACGGCAGCAGTAAAACCACCCTTCCAGTTTTTCTGCCTCTTTGCCCCCCGGCTCCCAGCCATCGGCAATAGTCCATGAATTAGCACCGCAGTCTAGGCGTCTTCTGACCGATCGCGATGGCAGAGCGGCATGATGTAAGCGCCGAATCCCACGCCCGCCAGCCAGCCAAACAGCGTCATCCGCACGTTGCTGATCGGCCACCCGTCAAACCCTTGCAGTGCTAATTCCATTGGGTAAAACATACAGAGGGCAAACGCGAGCCCAAATCCCCAGAGGCCATAGCGCTCTAGCCAATAGGGCGCTTGACCGCGATCGCGGCCATACAGTATCCGCATGGCCACGAGCCCAAACACCGTGCCATAACATCGCATGCACACCGACATGGCATGGCTCGCCGTCATCGTCACCCCCAACTCCGGTTGAGGACAGACCTGCTGCCCCATCCAATAAATAATTTCGCTGATCTGCGTCAGTATCGGCAGGCCAGAAGCCGCTAAAAACGGCGCTGCGAAGGGGCCGCTAACCATGGCCGCCAAGACCACATCAGCCAGCCAGCTAGACCAAGGACGGCGCTTTAGGAACGTTGAAGCAGAAGCTTGCATGAAGAAAAAAAGCAGGGTGCGCTTTCAATTGTAGACACGTCTGTGATTTACCGGTAGCCGCTGCAACCAGCCCAATGAGTTAACCGGCCCTGACCAACCGTTGTGTTGCCCCAGTTTGGAGCGAACTCAATTCTCCGCAGGCTCGGCTTCGACGGGGGTAGGCACAGGGGTTGGGGCAGCCGTTTCCGGAGCAGCCGATTCCGCTGGGGTATCGGTTTCAGCAGCCGGTGTATCTTTGCCTGGAGACATCTCGGTCGAGCCTGAACGCTGTCGCAAACCAGCCGCCGGCGGCTCATCACTCGCAGCGGGCGAATCACCCTCTAACTCAACACAGTCGTCGGGGTCGTAATTGACCACCACCTCAAACTGATAGCCCGTAAATGTCTCAACTTCGGAAAAGTTCAATGTTTTGACATATCGCAACGCCTGCTGATTCAACCCACCATAGCCAGTGCTGCGAATCACTTCGGGCTCACCCAATAGCGTTCCTTCTGGGCCGACCCAAGCACCGATCAGGCCCTTTTGCGGCTCTTTGGTAAGACAGATGCCCGCTTCGTGGTCGAGGGGCAATTCGATCGGACGTTGAAAGATGCTGTCTAGGTCGCTGTCGGGGTCAGCGGCGGCGATCTCCACTGCGGCCTCAAATTCCGCCACTAGATCCAGCGTGGGATCTAGTTCCAGCTCCGTAGCCAGAGCCTGGCCGGTCTCTAACCAGCCCTCAAGCCGCCCCTGACTCACCTCCGGTTCCGTCTCATCCCCATCAAAGGTATAGGCCAGTAGGCGCTCTTCCAGGGTCATCACCTCAGCCGGGTTACCACTCGTGGCTACATCACCGTCAGCATCGGTTGACGACTCATCAGTTGGCCCTGCCAAATCAGCAGCACTGGGTTCGTCTTGAGTATCGGCTGCCGTCTGGTCAGACGTTTCCTCATCGCCGGCAGCTTCAGGCGTACCGGGGTCAGGGACTCCCGGCCCCGGCGCAGTAGAAGAAGGGTTAGTGTCTCGGAAGGGATTGGGAAATTGCGTCAAGGGCCCCGGACGCGACTCTAGACGAGTAATGCCAAACGGCACCAAAGTCGACGTGGAACTGCTAGAGCTGCCGCCAGCAGGCTTTTGAGACGTGATGCCGGAATTGGGGCTCGATGAAGGACTATCGCCAAACAGCGGGGCTAGCGGCTCCAAGTCGCCAAATGCATCAAAGTCGTACAAAGAGCCCGAAAAGTCGGGCAGGCGTTGCTGTTCGGCAGGGGTGAGTTCAACCAGGGGCACATTGCGCCGTTCGGCAGTCAGTTCGGGCTCCACCAGCTGATTAAAGCCCAGACTCGGAAACGTCGGGCCAGCCGCAAATAAGACGCTGTGAAAGCCAATGGAAATCGCCCCAGCTAACCATGAAGGGCGCAGCATCTGTTGCCAGGGCAACTGACTGATGAAGGGGTGTATAGCAGAGGCCATTGGGCGATCGCTCCCGCAAACGTAATGCGCTAACTATCCTAGACGCAAATCTGTCAGTCATGTTGCGAGGAACGGGCCAATCCTCAGCAGCAGTGAATGATCAGCACCGAGAAATAGGGCAGCTCTAGAGTGGGGTGATCGGTCAGCGTCGGATAAACTCTTTCTTCCCCTTGGGTTGCTCGCACCACAACGGCACTCTGATTGAGCAGCTGGCGGCGCTCCAGAATTGACCACACCTCAGCGTAGACCGACGCCACCTTCATTAAAACGACCACATCGGCCTGGTCGATCGCCGCCTCTAAATCGGCGATCGCATAGAGCGCGGGCAACACCATCAGACGCTGCTGCAAGATCGTTAGGGGGGAACCCAACACCGCCGCCGCCGCCAGCGGCGAACATACACCAGCTACCGTTTCTACCCGAGCTTCGGGGTGCAGGCGCTGCAGAGTCTGGGATAAGTATGTGAACGTGCTGTAAAAGCTGGCATCACCCTCCGTGGCAAACACGACATCCTGCCCCTGCGAGAGCGGTTGCCAAACGGCTTCCGCTGCTGTGACCCAGGCCAATTCCAGATCGGCGGTAGCCTGCACATAGGGAAAATAAAGGGGTAGCTGAATTTGTTCAGGCCGGAGGCGATCGGTGATGATTTTCTGGGCGATACCGGGATGTCCCCCCCGCCCTGCCGGAAAGGCCACAACTGTTGCCTGTTCCAACAAACGTGCCGCTTTCACCGTGATCAACTCCGGATCGCCCGGCCCGACACCCACGCCCCATAAAGTTCCCAGTAAGTGTTGAGTCATTTTTGGTCAATCTATCGCCACACTGGGTTGATCGCACTGCGGGGAAATCTGCCAAGTCATGAAAAATTCTCGACGCTCCCCTCAAAACACCGACAGCAGAACGTCCATAGAGCGTCACTCAAAGTAGAGCGTCACCCAAATCGCCGAGTGGGCAGTCATCCCCTTTCGCGGATGGATGGCAGCCCTCGCTCAGAGAAACTCGCGTCCCGTCTCCCCAACAACGGCAACTCCTCGGTTAATCCTTCTTCAGGACGTCTGAAAACGACAGCTCCTCTGAGGCCATCACCAACAGGGTGTTAGGCAGCTTACTGATGCGCTGCTGTAGCTCCACATAATACTGGCTGAAATCCTCAACGCTGCCAGGCGTCGCCAGCCCCAACAGCACCAAATCAGCCGTTTGCGAAGAAATCAGCAAAATCTCGTCGAAGCTGCGCTCAGCCGCCACAATCACCTGCGAGATCGCCCCAATTCTGAGATTTTTGATTAACCCTTGCAAATTGGCCTCAGCAGATTCGGCAGCGGTCTCGTTAGGCACTACGAGCTTCAGGCAAACTTCAGCGCCGCGCCAATCCCAGCTGGTTCTCAGCAAATAGGCCAAGATCAGCATCAGCCCACCGTTAGACTGTAAGCCCCCCCACCAGACATCAATGCGGCGAAATTGAGCCGGTCGCCGTCGCACTAGCGTAAACTGCTCTGGGCTGCTGCGCAGGATAATGACATTGCGCCGAGCTTGGTGACATTGCGCCACCAATTGCGTGAAGCGATCGCGCCCTTCAGGATTTTCGGTATCCCCCAGCAGCACCGTATTGGGCAACAGCGGGCCAATCCCGTAGGCCTCGATCAACTGCTTCATGCCTTGAAAGGCATCGGGAGCCGTCACCAACCGTACAAAGGCTTGAATCCCGCGCTTTTCTAAATAATCTAGCAGCGTCGCTTCCAAACTTTCTTGCCGACTCACGTCGCGGCTCCCCTCTGGCAAGACGCTCGCCACCGTGAACAGTCCGCGCTGATGGGTCAAGGCATTGGCCATGTCTAATAAATGCCAGCGCTTAGTCGGGGCTCCCGAAAAAACCAGCAAATGGGGTCGCCAGTTTTTCGAATCCAGCGGCCCTTTGATGCGAAATAGTCCTGTCCGAATCAAAGACATCCACACGCCCTGACGGACGTCACCCCAGGTTCCCTCGATTTCGCTGCGTTCCAGCCAGAGATAAATGCTCAACACGATCGCGGCGGCAATCACCGTGGCGACCGCATTAATCAAAAACATGATGCTGATACAGCCCACTGCCCCGACCGCTGAGATATACCAAGGCACTCGAAAGGTCGGTCGAAAGGAAGGACTTTTGAGAAAGCCTTCAATCCCGGCAGCGACATTCAGCACCATATAGGTGGTCAAAAAGAACATCGTCAGCACCGGCGCAATCACATTAATATCGCCCAAACTGACGGCCGCCAGGGCAATCCCTAAGCTAAACAGGGTGCCGAGTTGGGGCTCATCGCGCGGCCCCTTGCCTTTACCGAGCCAGCGTAGAGACTTGGGCAAGACGCCATCGCGAGCCAGGGCTTGCAGCACCCGTGGGGCCCCCAAAATGCTCCCGATCGCGCTGGAGAGCGTCGCCCCCCACACCCCCAACAGAATGGAATTATCCCAAATCGCAATGCGCCGCATGATCAACGGATCAGACACCAGCGAGGCCGCATCGGCGCGAAACACCAGCACCAGGGGAATCAGCATATAAATGGCATAGCCGACCCCAATCGCGGCGAGAGTGCCCACAGGAATGGCCTGGGAGGGATTTTTCAGATCCCCCGACATATTGACCCCCGACATAATGCCGGTCACCGCCGGAAAGAAGACCGCTAGCACCGCCCAAAACCCTACAGAACCGGGTTCTTCTAGGGGAGCCGTCGTCATCGGCGCGACCGCTTGCCCAAAGACGAGACAGACGAGCGACAAGACAATCGCCGCCATGATGAAATATTGGGCCTTAATGGCCACCTCAGCGGACTGGAGGGCCAGCAACGTTACCAACACCGTGACGATCGCGGCGACCCAGGTCAGATTCAGCATCGGGAAAATCTGAACCACGCTTTCAGCAAACCCTAAGGTATAGAGCGCCACCGATAGCGCTTGGGCAAAAAACAGCGGAATCCCCACTGCGCCGCCGGTCTCAATGCCCAGAGAACGGCTGATCATGTAATACGCGCCCCCAGCTCGCACGACCTGATCGGTGGCGATCGCAGAGATTGAAAGCCCCGTAAACAACGTAATGCTAGTGGAAATGGTCACAATCAGTAGCGTATTGACCAAACCCACATGTCCCAGCACCCAACCAAAGCGCAGATACATGATCACGCCCAAAATGGTCAGAATCGAGGGGGTAAAGACACCACCAAACGCCCCTAAACCAGCGGCTTCAGCGGGCGATGACAATTTTGAGGCGCTCGCCCCTGGCCCAGGGCTGTGTTGAGGCATAGAGTTCGCAAAAAGTGAGTAAGCTCAGAGATTCAAAGGTCTATCGGTACGAGCGACAACGTTAGCACCGCAAGATAGTGTAGGTCTGATTGGCTACCTTGCCATCCCTCTGAGCAACAATTTCGCCAAGAGGCCCTGCCACCATTGAACTGAATCAACTAGCCGAAGTTCTCTAGAAAACTACAAACAACAGTCTACTTTTCAAGTTGACCCCAGCCCCTATGCCTGCTGTATGACTCAATCGGGCTCAGTGACTTACCTCAATCGTAGCCGCTGCCGCTCCAGCCCACCGGGCGACTCGCAATGGTTTGGGCAAGCTGGGTCACCCGCGATCGCGGCTTTGCTCACAGCCCCAACCAGCAACCCTCACCTCAGCGGGCAGCGGCCCGACCCAGAGGAATTGTTAAGTGATCGCACCCAAAGTCAACGGTAATCGAAGATCACCGCATATCGTGCCAAGATAGCCAGAATTCCATCAGGTTCCGATCCTTAAATTCTCCCCTCAACTCCAGATACAGGAAATTTGCGTACCCTAAGGTGAACCGACTCAGCAATCATTAACGGCATGTCAAACTTGCCTCCATCTTCACCTCAGCCGAGCCCTGCCGCTGGCGGCAGTCCCGATCAGCTGCTCAAACAGGGGGTTGCAGCGCTCAAGCAGCGACGCTATGCAATCGCAATTCAGTGCTTTTCATCCCTGTCGCAAGATCCCACCCTCGCCAGCGCCCTCCGCCTCAAAGCTCAGATTGGCTGGGTCAAGGCACTCCAGGGTGATGGCCAAACAGCGGCCGCGATCGCCCACTGTCAACCACTCATCACTCACCCTCAACCCAAGGTCCAACAGTGGGCGACACAAACCCTGGCAGCGCTAGAGCCCCCTGCACCTGAACCCGCAAATTCAGCGCCAAATTCCGATCGCAGCGGCTTTCAACCCTTAGCGGCAGACTCTGAAACCCCAGATCACCTCAGCGGTTTTCAGCCCTTAGCAGCAGAGTCCAACGCCGCAAATAATCTCAGCGGCTTCCAACCCCTAAGCGCTGAAGCCGACACCGCTGCGGTCAGTAATTCACATCCTGTCGATTCCCTGCCCTCAGAGCCACGATCGCCCCAAGTCCCCCCGCGCCCAGCAGATGAATCAGTCACTGCTCAGAATACTGTCACTCCTCACAGTGAAGGCAGGACAGCAACCCCGTCGACGGAATCTGCACCTCAGCTAGGAGCCCTGAGTCCCTCAGCTGCCGTGCTATCAGAGGGCACCGCGTCGCTGTTTCACTACGAAAACCTCAATCAAATCCCAGCTACGGCAGCGGAGAATCCAGAGGCACCGTCCCCCGCTGCTGTAGACGGTGCCCTCGTCCCGTTGCCGACCCCAGCAGCGACAGATACAGACACACCACCGGCACCACCGCTCTCATTTCGCCAAGGCGGACGGCTCGACAAGTTGCGCCCCCTCGGCAAATCGGGACAGACAGACTGGCAGGTTTGGTTAGCCCAACTCCTAAGCGCGATCGCCCTCGTGTGGTTGAGTAGCGCAGTGCTCCCGATCTTGCTGTGGCCCTTCCTGCGCCTGTGGACTTTCTTTAATCGCTTTTTACCGCTGCCCTCGGTGCGGCAGCCGCCAGACCCTCTGTTGATCGTTGCGGTTAGCCTCATCGGGCTACTGCTAGCCGCCCCCTGGCTATTAGATGCCCTCTTGAGACGCACACTGGGCCTCAGACCCCTTGCCATTCAAACCCTGCAGAAAAGTCATCCTGAAGGGTGCCGCCTGCTGCGACGCCTTAGCCAAAAACAAGGCTGGTTGCTACCACTCCTGCGGGAGTTACCGGTCGACGCCCCCCTGATCTTTAGCTATGGCTGGTTACCCCGCTATAGCCGCATTGTTGTTAGCCGCGGCCTCCGCAACCAACTCAGTGACGAGGAACTCGCCACGCTCATCGGCTATGAACTGTCACATCTGACCCGCTGGACCCTGCCGTTGATGTCTTTGATCGCCCTGTTGCTGCAGCTCTTGCACCAGGGCTATTGGCAGTCAGCCCGGCTAGGCGATCGCACCTCCAGTCGCCTTGTTAAATCCTTAACGGCTGGCCTCTCCGCCTTGAGCTACCTGCTGTACTGGCTGGTGCGCAAAGTCGCCACCCCAGCAGCGCGCGCCCGCGTGTTGGGCGGCGATCGCCAAACCGTGACCTGGACAGGCAATCCCAATGCCTTGGTACGAGCCTTGGTCAAGCTCGAAACCGGCATTGCTGACAGCATCGTTCAAACCGGCTACACCCCCCCGTGGGTCGAGAGTACCGACTTGCTTACGCCCTGTGGGTACGAAACGGCGCTGGGCTTCGGCAGCCTGTTTCCCAATCCCCTGAGCCTAGAGATGCTCCAGTGGGATATTCAAAATCCCTATCGTCGCTGGCTCGCGCTCAACAGCAGTCATCCCCTCCTGGGCGAGCGCCTCAAGCGCCTCACCGGCTACGCCCGGCAATGGCAACTCCCGCCAGAATTGCCCTTCCCTGACCTAGACGACCCCAGCCACTCACCCAAACGACGACTGTCTTTTGGCAGCGACTTGGCCGCCTTTTTGCTGCAAATCAGTCCTTACATCGGCCCTCTGGTGGGCATCGTCATCGCCATGCTGCTGTGGTTTGTGGGTGGCGTCTTCGAACCGTTGGGGTTACGGCGCATAGCCTGGATTTATGGCGATCGCAGCGTGCTGTGGGGCAGCCTACTGCTGGGTTTAGGGATGGGCATCATGGTACGCATCAACGCCTATTTTCCAGACATCACCTCCACTAACCGCTTTCAGCAGTCCGCCTTGCCGACCCTGCTCAAAAGCCCCTTAGCGCTACCCACTGATAGCCGCCCCGTCCGCTTAGAAGGCACCTTGCTCGGCCGTCCCGGCGTGGCCAACTGGCTGGGCCAAGACCTGATCCTTAAAACGCCCACCCGACTTTTCAAGCTGCATTTCTCATCCATCCTGGGCCCACCCGGCAATCTTTTGAGCCATCCTCAGCACCCCCCCGACTGGCTCGGACAACCGATTGAGGTCCAGGGGTGGTATCGTCGGGGCGCGATCGCTTGGATTGATGTCGATCTTTTCTTGACTGCGCGCAAAGCTGTAGCGCGGGCCCAGCATCCTCTGTGGTCAGTGGCTCTCAGCCTCGGTTGCTGCGCCTTAGGCCTGCTCATCCTGTTTCGCGGCTAAATCAACGCCCAAACGTTGCAGAACTCTTAACATAGTGTTACCTTTCTTTACAGAGTTCCAGTGCACCTAACCGTGACCAACAATGCAAGTACAGCTTGGTCGCTTTACCCAATTTGGGGGCTAGGGAATGGGTTCTCCTACTCTCAACACAGCAAGGCATACCAGTCACCTTTTTGGGTGGCTGGTTTTTATTCTCAAATTTGTTCGTGAATATTTTGAATTCTGTCTGCGGGCATGGATAGCGCATGTTAAGTTAATTGATGGTTCTCATAATATTGAGCAATTGGGCTTCAATATTTCATGCTTAAACTTTGTCTGTCAATCGACGCGAGCCACGCTTCATGGAAAGTGTTAGGAGCAGCAAAAAAGTTTTCTCAGACAAGGGCAATTCTTGGCCCACAATATTTGCAAGGTTTGTTACGTCATGAGAATTAATCCTTGAATTGTCAAATTTATTGAGATTAGACGATAGCAAAACTGCTGTTCTTAAAGCATTGCCAAAGCTTACTGAAAGGTAATTTTTTGACTATGCAAGTGTTGAAAATAGTTTGTTGGAAAAGAGGTATCTAAGGAAAATGTCTGTAAGAGTTTATGTCGGCAATTTGCCCAAAGATATTGAGCGAGAGCAACTGGAGGCAGTTTTTTCGGAGCATGCTGAAGAGATTGTCTCCGTCAAGCTAGTGACTGACCGCAAAACAGGGAAGTGTCGTGGATTCGGGTTTGTCACCCTGAAGACCGACGAACAAGCAGACGCCATTGTCGAAAAATTTGGCGATTTTGTTCTGCAAGAAAACACCCTGAAGATCGAGAAGGCCTTGCCTCGCGCCAAGGGCAAGGAAGAGGAAGGCGAGGGCGGTAACGCAGCTCCCAGTCCAGCTCGACGGAAGTCCCCGAAAGCTCATCGCGAGCCTGCTTCTAGCAGCAGCAGTAGCAGCAGTGCCGAAGCGGCTAAACCTGACCCCCGTTGGGCTGACGAGCTTGAGAAGCTAAAGCAATTGCTAGCAACACAAACCACCGGTTCGTAGTTCTACTGCGATTGGGGTTGCCTCTCCAAACAGTCTGTTAATTCAGCAGCTGATTGTGGGCTAAGCCAGTTTCAATTTTGCGTGGGCCAGCCTCTATCGTCTGAGGCTGGCCTATTTTAGTAGATTCAGAAATCAGCCAATCCTTGAGGCTTAGATGCTGCTTTACCTGGTGTTTTTTACACCTGCAGTCACATCGTTTCGATTTCAGCCCTATCCTTAAGCTGGCAGATTCGCGGCTCCAGCGGTATCACCGGCCGCTTTCGCTAGCGGCCGGTGACAAGAAAAAGCAACATGGCCAAAAATTTGCCAAGCCGCACTCCCCAAGTTCAAGTTTTAAAGCGGCCACAATGGCACACTCCGGAATATTCTCAGCGATCGTTGACTGACGTGCAATCAATCGCTGCATCGCTAAATCATCAGCTCAAATCGCCACACCCGTTTCAAAGATTAGGCTGACGTGAAGTGTTCTCGTTGTCGGTGATGGGGTATCCGCGCCAGCACTTGCGAAAAATCATGGACTAACGGCTCACGATTGTAAGCCAATATCGGGGGCACATTAATTAACTAGCACTGCGTCGGCAGAGTATACCGTTGGACACACTCCAACAGCTGGTAGTACAAGGCGTTACAGACATAGTTGCCCGCATCGTGGCTAATCGTAGTCCACTGTCTGTCAGCACACAAGTCAGATAGACAGAGAGCCGTTTCTAAGCGATCGCGGCGATGGTGGGCATAACGCTCCAGAGATAAGAAAGAGCGCTTTTCGGCCATGCCACAGCAAACCACCGCTGCGGGTCGATGTTTAAACAGTGCCGCCAGCACCTGACCAGGGGCAAGTTGAAAATGCACCGGCAAGTGCCGCATCAACAGCGTCTGACTGGGCAGTTGATTTCTAGCCTGCACCAGAGCAATCAGGTCATCCGCAGAATTAGTGCTTTGATGCGCCTTCCATGGAGCAAATGAAGTTAGGAGCAGAGTCATACGTTACCAGCACAAAAATGCGAGAGAGGAGGCCACGCGGGGTGGTTGCTGTTTCCTGATCCTCAGCGATTCAGACTAGGCCCGAGACGACTCGCCATCCAGCCGTCCGCTGCCTTGACCCAGAAGTTCACGCCCTTCGAGACAGGTTGCTTCTACCGCGTGTAGGATAATGGTGGTTTTGTCAATTCACGAGGGATTCACCGTGACGCGCATCGCTGTAATTGACTACGACATGGGCAATCTGCATTCCGCATGCAAAGGCTTAGAAAAAGCTGGTGCGGTACCCATCATCACTGATCAGGTGGCCGATTTGCACGCTGCTGACGGCGTGCTATTGCCGGGTGTCGGAGCCTTCGATCCTGCCATGCAGCATTTACACGATCGCCACTTGGTTGGCCCCATTCACGAAATTGTGGCCACCGGCAAACCCTTTTTAGGCATCTGTGTGGGACTGCAGGTGTTGTTTGAAGGTAGCGATGAGGGGCAAGAACCGGGGTTGGGCATCATTCGCGGCCAAATCCGAGCGTTTCAGCCCGAGCCTCACATCACAATTCCGCATATGGGTTGGAACCAGCTCACCCTCACCCAGCCCCACATACCGCTCTGGAAAAATGTCACCACCGATGACTGGGTGTATTTCGTCCATTCTTACTATCCGGAGCCCACTGACGCAGCCATCGTAGCCGCAACGGTCACCCATGGCAGCCAAACCGTCACCGCCGCGATCGCCCAAGACAATGTCATGGCGGTGCAGTTTCACCCTGAAAAATCTTCCACCATTGGCATGCGAATTTTGTCGAACTTTGTATCGGTCGTGAATCAAGGCACTGCCGTTTTGAGTCACTAATGCCCCTAAGGATTTACGGCAATCGTCAACTCAAAACCTTGCCGGGGCAGGCGACTCGCCCGACTACGGGAAGAGTGCGAGAGGCGCTGTTTAATATTTGGCGCAGCTCAATCGTGGGATGTGATTGGTTAGACCTGTGTGCCGGTAACGGAGTAATGGGGGCCGAAGCCCTCTGCCGTGGTGCTCAGTCGGTCATCGGCATTGAGCAATCAGACCTGGCTTGCCGCACCCTGCAGCAAAACTGGCAACAGGTCGCCCAGCCAGAGCAGACCTTTAAGGTGATGCGGGGCGATATCCTCAAGCTGCTGCCCCAGCTGTCGGGCCAGCAGTTTCATCGCATCTATTTTGACCCGCCTTATCAGAGTGGCCTCTATGAGCCAGTGATGACGGCGATCGCCCGTCATCAGCTCTTGGCGCCTCAGGGGGAACTGGCGGTGGAACATGCCGCTGACGCCAGCTCGACGATGGCTCCGGTGACCGGCCTCACGCTGCGTACCCAAAAAAAATATGGCCGCACCGGTCTATCGTTTTATACTCCAACCAGTGAGTCGGCGATCGCCCCCCCCTGAGCTATGACCTCTCCAGCCTTGCCGTTGTCTACTCCTTTGGTCGATATTGACTGGGTTAAAGCGCATCTTAATGACCCCCAAATGGTCATCGTTGACTGTCGCTTTGCCTTGAGTGATCCGCAGGCGGGGCGACGAGCCTATGACGACGGTCATCTGCCGGGTGCGTTCTATCTCGATCTAAATCAGGATCTGTCGAGTCCGGTGCAGGCTCACGGCGGGCGGCATCCCTTGCCAGATCTAAACCAGCTGGTCACAACCCTCGAAGCGTTGGGTATCGCTTCTCAGCCACCCACCCAGGTAATCACCTATGACGCCACAAAAGGCGCTTTTGCAGCCCGACTCTGGTGGCTTTTACGCTATCTCGGGCATTCCCACGTGGCGGTGCTAGACGGTGGGTTGCCCGCCTGGCAGGCGGCTGAATATCCCCTCGAAACGCAGATTCCCACCCCGCCCAAAACCGGTCAGTTCATTCCTCAAATACAGACTCATTGGACGGTGGATAGAGACTATATTTTGCAACACCAAGCTGAACCGGGCATCGTTTTAGTGGATGCGCGATCGCCCGAGCGCTATCGCGGTGAGCAAGAACCCATCGATCCCATTGCGGGCGCTCTACCCAACGCGGTCAATCAATTTTGGCAAACAAATCTGGATGCGCAAGGTCACTTTCACTCACCGTCAACCCTGACAGCCCAGTGGCAGGCCATTATTGAGGCCGACCAGCCTATTTTTTACTGCGGCTCTGGCGTCACCGCCTGCGTCAATCTGCTGGCTCAAGAGCACATGGGTTTGCCCATCCCCAAACTGTATGTCGGTGGCTGGAGTGATTGGTGCTCATACGAAATTGAGCCCTAAACCCATTCTCAGGAATAGGACAACCAGTGATCGGACTCCAAAAGCATGAGTTCTCTATCAAGGGTGATGACAGGGAAACATCGACGCTAGTCTTGCTCGCAGACTGCGATATTAGTTTCTCTCCCGAAGGTCTCGGGCTGGGGTAAAACGGAAAAAGGGCGTCAGTAGACTGGAATGGCAGTGTTACTTCCACCGTGGAATACTAGAGGCTGTCATCATTTAGCGGCTGAGTCCTGATGCTGAAAGCGGTTCAGCCTCTAGCTAGGTTTACGGAGCGGGCGCGGTAATGCCCATACCGTAAGGCTTTCGAGTTTAATTGATGACGCGCCCTAGCCACCAGGCAATTCGAGGCAGTAACCAGCCCCATACACCGTCTTAATGTATTTTGGATGACGCGGATCAGGCTCAATCTTGGTACGCAGGTGGCGCACATGTACCCTAATCGTTTCGATGTCATCGTTGGGGTCATAGCCCCAAACTTCTTTGAGAATCTCGCTCGGCGACACCGTTTGACCATGCCGCTGCAGCAAACAATGCAGCAGCTCAAATTCTAGGTGAGTCAACTTCACCGTGTTGTCAAACCACAGGGCTTCAAACCGCTCGGGAATCAGGGTCAGTGGCCCGTAGTTCAAAATTTCGCTGTGTTTCGCTGCCTGAGGAATGCGATCGGTACGGCGAAGCAACGCTCGCACACGAGCCAGCATTTCTTCTAGCTCAAAGGGTTTAGTAAGATAATCATCGGCCCCAGCATTAAAACCATCGACTTTATCTTGGGTTTGCCCGAGCGCCGTCAACATCAAAACCGGCACTTCCGCCGTTCGACTATCACGACGCAACCGCTGACACACCGTTAGACCATCAACTTTAGGCAACATCAAGTCAAGCATAATCAGGTCTGGCAACAGCTGCACCGCCAGCGCCTGCCCTTTAATGCCATCGCTGGCTTGGCTGACATCGTAGCCAGCCATTTCAAGGTTTACCGAGACAAGCTCAGAAATGGACGGGTCATCGTCAATAACAAGGATGCGAGGCATTATTCAAACCACTCTGCTTAGATTAAAGAGTATTGCATTACGGCTTGAAAAGCATTAATACAAACTACTTACAATTATTAAAACCATAAAGTTTTCTTCACACCATTGTAAAGCTCTCGCAATCCTCTTGCGTAATCAAGGCGCGATCGCCTGCTTAGAGATCGCGCCGGTGGATTCAACATTGCAGCAGCCTCTTTTGACGCAGCCGAAATAGCCCATCAGCGGGGATGAATTCAGGCTCAAACTGTAGAATTTGCCCGTGGCAACTCTCAATCCTGGAATTGATACGTGGGTTCACCCTAACTATCGTAGGGTGCGTCACGCGCCTAAAAACCAATTCAGGGTGTGTGTAGCTGTTGCCACAACACACCTTACAACGTCGTTGAATCAGAAATTTCTACTTAAGCCATCAGCCGGAAGCTTAGGAAGGTTTTTCCTGAGTTCGTAGGCGGCGCTTCATTCGCTTGCGCTGCTCAGTCCGAGACATCGCCTTATCAACTGGAAATCCAGCCACGGGAATCACCTGCGTTTGGCGCTCTTTCTCTAGCTGCTTGAGCTCTGTATAATCGACCCAATGAATGCAATCAACTGGGCAAGTATCGATCGCCTCTTGAATGATGGCTTCACTGTCGCCATCTTGCCGAACAGCCCGCGCTCGTCCATAGTCAGGTTCGATGTAAAAAGTGCTGCGTGCCACATGGGCACAGTGGCAACAGCCGATACAGGTCAGTTCATCGACATAAACGCCCTTTTGTCGAAAAGCACCGCCCAACTCTGGCTCAAAACCGGTGCGGTCTTCACCCCCCCGCAAATCGCCCCCGAGTTCTGGCTCGAAGCCGGTCGGAGCCATCGGTTCGTGACTATTCGCATCTAAAGACGCATCTTCAAAATTTTGGGGCACGATAGTGTTCCCCTCTTATGACGACTAAAGCGATTTATGAAAACAAGCGCTCAAGGGTGCATTACGCTGTCGCTCTAGCGCAGCCTTAGCGGAGCCATTACGGAAAGGCTATTGCCCGAAGAGCAATACGACACCCGATGAAACGTAACTTCTTTCTAGAAAGTCTCTTAAGCCCAACGTTGAACGACTAAACGAACAGCACCCTCGGCAGTCGTTTGTTGCTCAGCCACCTGAAACCCTTCGTTAGCAGTCGCGGTCAAAACGGTGTTGATAGCATAGCGTTGGCTAATCTGATTGACGAAACCATCGACTGAAAGGGGCTGCTGCCAGTACTGCAGATCAGCAACCAGCTCGTAGTCTTTAGTGTCTGGGTTGAGGCGAAACCCGATGTCAAACCCATTGGGTTGCTCAATGACAACTTCAGCAGTCTCGGTTAAACCTTGATAGCCTCGGACTGGCGAAGGCCCTGGTTGCCAATCAATGTCGAGATCAGAGAGGGCAGCTTGCAAGGCAGCAAGGTTGCGAATTTTAGTGCGGATTTGGCTAAAGTGCGACATGTTAACCGTGCTTAAACAACCG